>JBDGUA010000028.1:0-19530 GCA_042216345.1 Haloferacaceae archaeon | reverse complement strand
ATGGTCGGCATGGGCGGCGCTTCGAGCGCCCGGGGTGAAAGCCTACCGTCTCGCTACCGGACGCTGGCGACCGCCTCCTCGATGGCCTCGATCGCGCGCTCGACGTCGTCGCGGTCGACGTCCCGGTGGGTGGTGAACCGGCAGGTCGTCGGACCGAAGTGGTGGCCGGCGACGCCGTACTCCGCGCAGAGCTCCTCGAACTCGACGCCGGAGAGCCCCAGGTCGCCGGCGTCGACGATCACGATGTTGGTGTCCGGGTCGGCGACGGAGACGCCCTCGATGGCGTCGATCCCTTCGGCCAGGCGGGCCGCGTTCGCGTGGTCCGCGGCGAGGCGGTCGACGCTCTCCAGCGCGAGCAGCCCCGGCGCGGCGATCATGCCGGCCTGGCGCATGGCCCCGCCGAAGAGCTTGCGGGTGCGCCGGGCGCGCTCGACGAACGCCTCCGGGCCGGCGAGGATCGACCCGACGGGCGCGCCCAGCCCCTTCGAGAGGCAGAACATCACGGTGTCGACGTTCGCGACCATGCGCGCGGGCTCGGCGTCGAGGGCGACGCAGGCGTTGAACAGCCGCGCGCCGTCCAGGTGGACCGGGACGCCGAGGTCGTGGGCGGCCTCGGCGGCGGCGTCGATCCGCTCGACCGGGACGGCGACGCCGCCGCGGGCGTTGTGGGTGTTCTCCAGCGCCAGCAGCCCCGTGCCGGGCCGGTGGAGGTCCTCCGCGACGTGGCCCTCGCGGACCTGCGCGGGGGTGGGGGCGGCCCGCGCGCCGGCGTCGACGGTGCGGGTCTGGAGCTCGGAGAGCTGGGCCAGCCCGCCGAGTTCGTACTTGTAGATGTGGTTCTCGCCGTCGAGCAGGATCTCCTGGCCGCGCTCGGTGTGGGTCCGGGCGGCGAGCTGGTTGCCCATCGTCCCCGAGGGGACGAACAGCGCCGCCTCCATCCCCACGCGCTCGGCGGCGCGGGCCTCGAGTTCGTTGACGGTCGGGTCGTCGCGGTAGACGTCGTCGCCGACGTCGGCGTCGCGGGCGGCGTCGCGCATCGCCTCGGTGGGCCGGGTGACGGTGTCGCTCCGGAGGTCGACGAACATGTCTAGGCGGTCGGTCGGCGGCGGGAAATACCCCGCGAAGCGGGGGGTGGGAGGCCACCGGCGCGACGGGGGGACGGACACGCTTTTGCCCCGCCACGGCGACGCCACCGCCATGGACCGCCCGCTCGTGGCCGTCGTCCTCGCCGGCGGCGTCGGCTCCCGGCTCTACCCCGCCAGCCGCGGCGACCGCCCCAAGCAGTTCCTCGCCCTCGACGGCGACCGCTCGCTGCTCACCCGGACCGTCGAGCGCGCCGCGTTCGCCGACCACGTACTCGTGGTCACCCGCGAAGCCTACGCCGAGCAGGCCCGCGAGCACGTCGACGCGGCGGTCGGCTCCGCGACGGTGACCGACGGGACCGATGCGGACGGCGACGCGACGCCCGCCGAGGTCGTGGTCGAACCCGCCGGCCGCGACACCGGGCCGGCGCTGCTGTACGCGACCCACGAGGCCCGCCGGCGCGTCGCGGACCCGGTGGTGCTGGCGCTCCCGAGCGACCACCACGTCGCGGGCGAGTTCGCCGCGGTCGGACGGCTGGCCGCCCGGGCCGCCGTCGACGCCGACGCGCTGGCGACGGTCGGCGTCGAGCCGACCCGCCCGGAGACGGGCTACGGCTACGTCGAACCCGGGGGCGAGCGAACCCTCCCGGACGGGGAGGGAACCTACCGCGAGGTGGCGGCCTTCCACGAGAAGCCCGACGCCGAGACCGCCGCCGAGTACGTCCGGGCCGGCCACCTCTGGAACGCGGGCATCTTCGCCTGGACCCCGGCGGCGCTGTTCCGCGAGGCCGCCGACTCGCCGCTGGCGCCCCTGGTGGCGGCGCTGGAGGGCGAGGACCCGACGCGCGGGTTCGAGCAGATCGAACCCGTCAGCATCGATTACGCGGTGATGGAGCGCGCCGACAGCGTGGTCGTCGTCCGGGGCACGTTCGAGTGGGACGACCTGGGCGCCTGGGACTCGCTGGCGCGCGTGCTCGCGAGCGACGCGGACAGCAACGTGGCGCTCGGCGAGGCCCTCACCGTCGACGCCGCGGACAACGTGGTCGCCAGCGACGGGAAACACGTCTCGCTGGTCGGCGTCGAGGGGCTGGCGGTCGTCGCCTGGGACGACCGCGTGCTGGTGGTGCCGAAAGACCGGGCCCAGCGCGTCCGCGAGGTCGTCGCCGAACTGCGCAGCGAGGGGCGGTTCTGAGCCGCTGTGCAGGACCGAGTTAGCGCTCGTTCGGGCGCCGCACCCGGACGACGCCGTCGGAGGTGACCCCGACGAGCAGCGGATCGTGGACCTGCCGGCCGCGGATGGCGTCGCCCGCGGCGTCGCTGACGGACTTCATCAGCTCCGGCGCGGTGTGGTTGACCTTCACGCCGGCCTCGTCGCAGGCGTCGTAGACCAGTTTCGGGACGTTGTACAGGTCGGTCCCGGCCTCGAGTTCGACCTGGACGGGGGCCGTCAGCGCCTCGGCGAAGGCGATGGTCTCGCGGGCCTTCTCGACGTTCTCGCGGGCGCTGGACTCGATGCTGGAGACGTTCGCCCGCGACGTGCCGAGGTAGTCGGCGATGGTCGCCTGGCGGACCCCTCGCTCGCGGAGGGCGAGCACCTCCGCCTGCCGTCGCGTCAGCACGCTCCGGTCGGCGTCGAATCCCGCCTGGTCGAGGAGCGCCTCGACGTCCGGAACCTCCTCCATGTCTCCTCATTCGCGTCGGTGCACAAAAAGTACCCGCGCTCGGGGCGAGCCAAACGGCGCGCGGCGGGCGTGAAATCCGCGACCGAACGATCACTGTTCGACGGCACGAAAACTGCCGTCACAACGATCACGGCGAGAAAACCGGCGTCGCAACGATCTCGGCGAGAGAACTGCCGTCCCTGTCTCCGTTCCGCGGCGAGAAAAACCGGCGTCGCAACTGTCCACGTCGCGGCGGTCCGCGGCTCCGATCGATCAGGCGCCCCAGAAGTTGTCGCGGCTCCCCAGCCGCGCCCGGTCGTCGTCGGACCGCCGGGTCTCCTCCTCGGGCTCGTCGGCGTCGGCCTCGTCGCCCTCGTCCTCCTCCTCGTCCATCGGGAGGCGCTCGACCTCCTCGGCGCGCGCGTGGTTGCGCTTGACCTGGTCGATCCGGACCTTCGCGCGGGCCGAGGGGAGGACGCCGTCGACCAGGACGATGAACCCGTCTTCGGTGCGGCCGACGCCCGCGCCGCTCTCGTGGATGTCCTCGACCTCGATCACGACCTCCTCGCCGGGCTTGACCGGCTGCTGCTTGAGGTCCTCGATGGGCATGTTGTAGTGGTTGCACCACTCGGCGCCGCCGCGGTCGCCGTAGTGCTGACAGCCCATCCCCTGGATGTGCTCCTGAAACTGCGGGCAGTCTTCCGCGAGTGGACAGTTTGCCATGCGGATCGGTACTCTCGGCGGCGTCTAAAGGATTTCGAGCCGACCCCTACCGGCGTGCCAGCGGGTTGAAGAGCCCTCGGCTGCTGCGTTCAGACGATGCTCCAGCGTACGCTGGCGGTGCTCGTCCTCCTGACGACGCTGACGTCCCCGATCGTGGGAGCCGCGGCTGCGACCCCGACCGCGACCGTGAGCCAGCCCGACGCGCCAGCGACCGCCCTAACCGCGCCGGCGACCCCCTTGACCGCGCCGGCGACCGCCCTGACCGGGCCGAGGGCTACCCTGACCGCGCCGGCGAGGACGGACGCCCGGACGGCGTCGTCGACCCGGAACGAGATCGGCCAGCGGAAGGTGCTCTCGCTCACCCCCGACCGGCCCGGCGAGATCCGGACGACCCTGGCCTACGACCTCCCGGACGGCGTCCGGGAGCTCAACGTGACGCTCCCGCGGGACGCTACGGTCGACCACACGGACGGGTTCGCCGGGACGGACGAGCGCCACTACGCGTGGGACGGCGAGACGCCCTCGCCGACGATCGTCTTCGACTACCGGGTCAACCGGACCTACGGCGGTTCGCGGGCCGCGCCGGACGCGATCGAACGCCCGCCGGACGCGATCGCTGACGGGGCGTCGACCGGAGACGCTGCGGCGACCGGTCGCAACGGTGAACCCCGGGCCGCGAACGGTATCACGGGCGAGGGCTACTCGTTCGTCGACGCCGGGTCGTGGGCCATCGCGCCGGTCCCCCCGGTGTCGGTCGCGTGGTCCTACGTCGGCACCGAGCCGGTCGGACTCGAGAAGTCAGTCTCCGTCGACGGCGAGGGCGCCACCGGCGGCGAGATGGCCTACCTCGGGCCGATGCGGGAGTACACCGCCGACGCGAACGGCCAGCACTTCCGGCTGGTCGTCCCGGCGGCGGCGTCGATGGCGGCCTCGCCCGAGACGGTCCTCGCGGCGCTCGGGCAGGCCTCGGGCACGCTCGCGGTCGGCGCGCGCGACGAGGAGGTGTTCTACGTCGCGGCGCCCGAGAGCGTGGACTGGGGCCCCCGCGGTCTGGAGTACGGCGGCAGCGACGCCTGGGTCCGGGCCGACGCCAGGCTCGACGAGCCGACGAACGTCTGGCTGCACGAGTACGTCCACACGCGCCAGGACTACAAGCCGACGACGGCGACCGCGTGGACGACCGAGGGGATGGCCGACTACTACGCGGCGCTGCTGAGCCTCCGCCAGGGGCGGATCGACTTCCGGGCCTTCAGCGACCACCTCGAACGGGGGACCAGGGACGCCTACGCCGACGCGGTGCTGGCCGACCCCGGAACCTGGCGGCGGGGGGCCAACTACCTGAAGGGCGCGCTCGTCTACGGCGCGACCGACCGGCAGATCCGCCTGGCCGGCGACCGCAGCGCCGACGCGGTATTCGCGCGACTGAACGCCGACTCAGACCGCGTGACTCAGGCGGAGTTCCTCGACGCCGTCGCCGCCGCAGGGTCGAGCCAGACCGGCGAGTTCGCCCGCGAGTACACCGAGACCCGGGGGACCCCGGAGCTGTGGTCGCGCCGAGAGCACGTCCGGGCGTTCCCGGAGGAGCGCCCGATCGCCTACGAGTACGAGTCCGCGACCTACCGCGCGACGGGGCCGTTCAGGAACCGATCGGTCGATCCGGACGCCACGATGGTCACCGGCGAGACCCTCCGCGTCGACCTCCCGGTCCGGAACGACGGCACCGCGGCGACGACCTACGAGGTCCTCGTCCGACACGACGGCTCGGTGGTCGCCCGACGCTCGGGCAGCCTCGCGGCCGACGCCGACGCGACCGTCTCGATCGCCGCGCCGCTCGCGGAGCCGGGGACCTACACGCTCGTCGCGGGGGTCCACGCCGTCCCCTTCCGGGTCGAACCGCCTGCTGGCGTCGAGGTGACCGGCCTGTCGCTCTCGGCGGCGACCGCGGAACCGGGCGAGCAGGTCACGGCCCGGGTCACCGTGCGGAACCCGGCCGCGCGCCCCGCGTCGGGGACCGTGACTGTCGTGGCCGGTGAGGTGCGGACCGAGCGACGGGTAGCCCTCGACGCCGGGGCGACAGAGACGGTGACCGTCCCGGTCGCGTTCGACGCCGCGGGCCCCCACGTCGTCAGGGTCGGCAACCGGACGGCGACGGTGACCGTCGAGGCGACCCCCACGCGGGATCCCACGACGTCGGTCCCGGTCCCGCTGCGGTGGACCACCGCGCTGGCGGCGCTGGCACTCGCGACGGCGTTGCTGCGGCGGCGGTAGGGTCCGGCGCAGTAGGGTCCGGCGTGCCGGTGCTCAGGCCAGCGGCGTGCGCTCGACGACCGTCCCGTCGACGGTCGGGTACTGTTCGACGATCTCGCCCGCCTCGAGGTCGCCCGCCTCGACCATCTCCTCGAGCAGCCACCAGGCCACCTCGACGTGCTCGGACTTGACCGTGTAGTACTCCTCGGGCACGCCGAGGGCGTCGAGCCGGGCCGGGTCGACGGTGGTCTTCCCGTAGACGAGGGTGCCGTCGTCGGTGACCTCGTCGAAGGGGCGGCGGACGTTCCGGGCCATGCGCTTGAGGCGGCGGCGGTGCTGGGCGGCGTCCTTGAAGACGCTCGTGCAGAAGTAGACCCGCTCGTGGTCGCCCATGACCTCGAGGATCTGTTCGCGGGAGCCCTCGACGGCGGACATGTGGCCCTCCTTGAGCTCGAAGCCCTCCTCCTGCATCCGCCGGTAGTTGCCCTGGCTCATCTCGAACTCGTTGATGTTGCAGAACTCCGCGGCGCCCTCGTCGAGGAACTCCAGGAACTCCTCCTCGGCGCGGATGCCCGGGATCTCGAACGCGGGCGTCAGCCCCTCCTCGCGGGCGACGTGGAGGATCTCCTCCCACTCGGTGCCGTGGAGGTCGCCCCACAGCTCGTACGGCGGGTGGAACCGGATCTCGTCGAGGCCGGCCTCGGCGAGCCGTCGCATGTTCTCGCGGCCGCCGGTGATGCCGGTGTAGAGGTGGACGTGGTGGTCCTCGCCGAACTCGTCTTTCAGCAGTTCGACGTAGTGGCAGGTCCGGTCGAGCGCCTCCTGGGGCTCCCCGCCGGTGATCGACGAGCCCAGCGCGTCCATGCGGTGGGCCTCCTCGAGCACGTCCGCGTCGGACTCGACGGCCCGCTCGTTGGCGTACACCTGCGTGACGTTCTTGCGGTTCTCGCCGAGGGGGCAGTAGAAGCAGTCGCGCTGGTCGCAGTAGCCGTAGACGAACAGCACCATCTTCCCCCCGTTGGCGCACTGTTCGCAGCCCTTCGAGATCATTCAGTCGTCTCTCCGTTGTCGGTCCAGCGGCAAAAACGGACCGTTCGGACGTCGTCGGCGCGGGGCGAGGAGGCACGGCCCGGCCGGGGCGACCACGACGGCGGTCCAGCCGCCACGGTGTCGCCGGCCGGCGCGAGGCAGTCACCCCGACGATCGCCCGCCCGTGTCTCGGTTCGGCGACTCGCGCGCGGTCGAATGCCGGAGCGCGTTCCGTCGGCCTCCCGAAGACAGATATAGCTTCGCAACGTACACCGTGTGCAATGTTGTTAGTCCTCTGTGTCGACCTCGACGACGACCTCGGCCGCAAGACGGGCTTCGAGACGCCCGTCGTCGGTCGCGAGGCCGTCGAGGCCGCGGCGGTGGAACTCGCCACCGCCGACCCGGAGGACTCCGACTCGAACGTGCTCTTCCAGGGCCTGCACACCTACGACGACGTGCGCGACGGCGACCGCCACGGGCCGCCGGACCGCCGCGAGGCCTCCGTCGAGGTCGCCGCGGTCACGGGCACCGAGGGCGGCGACGTCGCCGCCAACCGGGCGGTCGGCGAGGAGGTCGACGAGGTGCTGGCCTCGCTCACGACCGGCGAGGAGGTCCGGGCGATCGTCATCACCGACGGCGCCCAGGACGAGTCGGTGCTGCCGGTGATCCGCTCGCGGGTACCCATCGACGGCGTCCGCCGCGTGGTCGTCCGGCAGGCCCAGGACCTCGAGTCGATCTACTACACGATGAAGCAGGTGCTGGCCGACCCCGAGACCCGCGGGACCATCCTGGTGCCGCTGGGGGTCCTGCTGCTGATCTACCCGTTCGTCGTCATCGCGGAGATCCTGTCCGTCCCGGGCGCGGCGGTGCTGGGGGTGGTCTCGGCGCTGCTGGGGCTGTACTCGCTGTTCCGCGGCCTGGGGCTGGAGGAGAGCGTCGACCGGACGGCCGAACACCTCCGGTCGAGCCTCTACGCGGGGCGGGTGACGATCATCACCTACGTGGTCGCGGCGGCGCTGCTGCTCGTCGGCACCGTCCAGGGGCTCAACACCGTCGCCACCGTCGAGATCGCCCTGACGAGCCCGCCGCCGCTGACGGTCGAGATCGCGGCGTTCGTCCACGGCGCCATCCAGTGGTTCGCCGCCGCCGGGATCACCAGCAGCCTCGGCCAGGTGACCGACGAGTACCTCTCGGACCAGTTCCAGTGGCGCTACCTGAACGCGCCGTTCTACGTGCTGGCCATCTCGATCGTCCTCTTCGCCGTCTCGGGGTTCATCCTCCCGCCGGCGCCCGGGATCGAGACGCTGACGCTGACGGACCTGGCCGTCGCGCTGACGATCGGTACCCTGCTCGGCGTCCTGAGCACGCTGACGTTCGCGGTCGCCGAGTCGCAGTATCCCTCGAAGGCGAAGCCGGCGTGAGCGGGTCGGTTCCGGGGGGTCGGTTCCGCCCGCCCGCTGATGGGCCAAATCCGCACCGTTATGCCACCCGAGGGCGAACTGGCGGCCAATGGGAGTCCTCGAGGACAAGGCACGGGCGCGGCTGTTCTACAAGTACCTCTCGAAGATCTACGACCGGATCAACCCGTTCGTCTGGAACGAGGAGATGCGCGCCGAGGCCCTGGAACTGCTCGACGTCGAGGCAGGCGACCGCGTCCTCGACGTGGGCTGTGGCACCGGCTTCGGCACCGAGGGCCTGCTCCAGCACACCGACGACGTCCACGGGCTCGACCAGAGCGTCCACCAGCTGGAGAAGGCCTGGGCGAAGTTCGGCAAGCGCGACCGGGTGCGGTTCTACCGCGGCGACGCCGAGCGGCTCCCCTTCCGGGACGACGCCTTCGATGCCGTCTGGTCCTCCGGGTCGATCGAGTACTGGCCCAACCCCGTCGACGCGCTGGCGGAGTGCCGTCGCGTCGTCGAACCCGGCGGGAAGGTGCTGATCGTCGGCCCCGACTACCCCAACAACACGGTCTTCCAGAAGGTCGCCGACGCGATCATGCTGTTCTACGACGAGGACGAGGCCGACCGCATGTTCAGCCAGGCCGGCTTCGAGGAGTTCGACCACCGCATCCAGCAGGCGAAACCGGGCAGTCCGCGCGCGATCACCACCGTCGCGCGCGTCCCGGAGGAGTAGACGGGCCAGCCGACACGCTCCCCCTCCACGCCCAGCCGACCGTTTCTCCTCCCTCGGCCGTCTCCCACTTCTCGACTCCCTACCCCTTCTCGGCCCTCTCCCACGCACCGGCCCTACCTCACGCACCGAATCGCTCCCACGCGCCGCGAGCCGCTATCCCGCGCTCGTCGAGAGCTCGGCGGCGAGGGCGTCGTCGACGTACACCCTGACCTCGACCGTCGAGCCCGGTTCGATCCGCGGGCGGTTCGTCTCCGCGAGCCGGAGGCTCGCGGTCTGGCCGACCCGCCAGGTCGGGGCCGTCGCGGGGTTGAACGGGCCGGTCGGTCCCGACCGGAACCCTCTCGCGGCGAAGAACGGGACTGGTGGCTGGTGGGCGAGCGCTCGCCCGTCGACCGCGATGCGGAGACGGAGGTCGCGCACGTCGAGGGGTTCGCCCGCGACGTGGGTGAGCGCGATCCGGTCGCCTTCGACCGCGAGGCCGAGCGAGACCGTGGGCCCGGTCGCGGCCTGCGCGTCCGAGGCCACCCCGAGCGCCGCCGTGCCGACCACGGCGGCGACGACTACGGTCACCCCGACCAGGAGGACGACGCCGACGACCGGGCTCGTTCCGCGGTCGTCGCCGCGGCGGTCGACGGGTGCGCGAGCGACGCTCGACAGCCGGCGTGGGGACGGGGACGGAGGCACGCGGGGGAGTGGTCCCGTTCTCGGATAAAAACTCTCGGACGGGCGTGTGGTGGTCGGCGATCAGGGTTTCTCGACGGCGACGACTCAGATCTCTCGACGGCGACGACTCAGATCTCTCGACGGCGACGATCAGGCCGTCCCGTTCGCGGTCGTCTCGTTCGCAGGCGTCTCGGTCAGCGGCGTCGCCGCCGGGTCGACCGTGAGCACGACCACGGAGTTGCCGCGGATGGCGGTGATGGTGTAGCGACCGCGCGGGGAGAGGGTCCACAGTTCGCCCTCCGATCCCGTCTGGCCGACGAGTTCGCTCTCGCTGTTCCCCTGTCCGATGGTGACGTTGGCGTCGATCGGTCGACCGGACTCCACGTCGACGAGGGTGACGTGCAGCGGGGCACCGGGGTACGAGCGGTTGACCGTCAGCCGGAGGCCGTCTTTGGCCGCCGAGACGCCCTCGAAGTCGTCCATCGTCGCCAGCGGGCGACGCTGGAACTCCTTGTAGACCCGCTCGCTGTCCCCGTCGACGAACGCGATCAGGACGCCGCGCTCGTGGGGGACCGTGACGAGGTAGTTGCCCTGCGAACCGGTCACTTCGGTGTTGTTCCGGCGGGTCTCCCAGATCACCGGGTAGCTCTCGGCGACGATGTCGAGCGCCCGTTCGGGGTTGATGTCCCTCCCGCCCGGGTTGTAGCGGTCGCCGCGGAACGCCTCGCGGACGTAGGTGTCGTCGATCACGGTCGTGAGGACGACGCTGCGGGGGCCCGTCTCGACGTAGAAGCGCGACGGCGGCGACGCGCCCTTGAGGACCGAGACCGCCTCGCCGCGGACGGGGCCGGTCAGCGCGTCGGTGCGGCGTTCGAGGACCGCGAGCCGCGCCTGGTCGAGGTCGATGCCGTCCCGCTCGGCCAGGTCGACGAGCGCCGCCCGCCGCTCGGAGAGCGACCGGGCCCGGATGTCGATGCGCGCCAGCCGGATCAGGAGTTCCCGGGACGTGATGGTGCCGGCGCTGTAGGCGCCGATGGCGGCCTGTTCGCGCTGGCGGAGGCGGACGAGTTCGTCGTCGATGTCTTCGAGCGCGCGCTGGATCGCCGCCTTCCGCCGGGCCGGCTCGACGCGCTCGACGCGCTCGAGGACCGTGAGCGTCGCCAACCGGGAGCTGGTGGCGTTCGACGCGAAGCCGATCGCCGGCCCCAGGTCGACGGCGTGGCGATCGTGGGTGCTCCGGGAGATCCGGTTCGGCGGGATGTCGAGGACGTTCGTCGTGCGATTCAGGTCGCTGTCCTCCGCGCCGGACGGCGAGGTCGTCTCGTTGGAGCTGCCCTGCGAACTGTTCTGCGGGGTGGTCACGGCCCAGAATCGTGCCGTGGCGTCGCTGGTCGGGGACTCGAGGGAGGAGCCGCCAGCGGCGACCGGCGTCCCTCCAGGCGCCCCCGTCTCGGGGGACGCGAGGGGCCCGGCGCTCATGCCGACGGTCGGCGCGAGCACGAGGAGGGCGACGACGACGGGGAGGGCTCTCATCGGTCCGGCGTACACCTGCCGACTACTAAAAAGAGTCGTCCGACCGTGGGTCGAGGCAGCACCGAGTAGTCCTCCGAGCGGGGGCGCCAGCGCCGGGCGGGGAGGCCCCCGGTGGGAACGGGGACGATAGAGCGGTCACGGCTGCGAAGGGGTGATGGAGCGCTCACAGCCCGCGAGGTGGTGGTAGAGGTCCCTCCGGGCCGAAGGAGGTGATGGAAAGGGTTTTGGCGCCCGCACGTGAGGCATCGTCCAATGCGGTGCGCCGCTCTCGCCCTCGCCCTCCTCGCCGTTCTCGCCCTCCCCGCCGGCCCCGCGGTCGCCTCGGCCGGAGCTGGCGTCGCGAGCCCGCCGACCGGACTGGCGGTCGGCCAGTCGCTCGAATCGCCCCCCGCGCAGGTCGCCGGGGGGTACGCCCAGCAGGAACAGCCCGCCGGCGAGTGGGTCGGCGAGACCGACATCGTGGTCTCGCTGCGCGGGGACCGCGACGCCCGGTGGCACGTCGAGACGCGCTACGATCTCGAGACCGAGAACGAGACGGCGGCGTTCCGGCGCTACGGCGACGCCTTCGAGGCCGGCGAGGCCAGCGGCGCGATCAGCGCCGACGTCTTCCGGCGGCTCGCCAACACCTCCGCGGAGACCGCCGGCCGACCGATGGCCGTCCGGAACGTCAGCCGGTCGGCCCGCGTCGAGGGCGACGAGGGCGTCCTCGTCCTCTCGTTCACGTGGACGAACTTCCTCGAGCAGCGGTCCGACAGCGACCTGCTGGTGCTCCGGGACGCGTTCGTCCTCCCCGGCGGGCGGACGTGGCTGGCGACGCTCCAGCCCGACCAGGAACTGGTCGTCCAGACGCCGCCGGGCTACACGCTCAACTACTCGAGCGTCCCGGTCCAGCCGGTCAGCGGATCGGTCGTCATCGAGGGGCCGCGCGAGTTATCCCCCGAGGAACCCCTGACCCTGCGCTACCAGCCGGCGACCGCGACGGAACAGCTCCCCTGGGAGCTGATCGTCGGCGGCGTGGTCGCACTGGCCGTGGTCGCTCTGGTGCTCCTCCGCCGGCGCGGGCCGGCGGGCGATAGCGACGGCGGCGCGCCCGGCGGCGACGACGGCGGGCCGACAGGCGGTGACTCCGGACCGGCCGCCGGAGCAGCCGCAGAGACGACGGAGGCCCAGGGGCGGAACGGGGAGTACGACGGCACCGTCGGGGAGAGCGACGCCGGGACCGTCGCTGGCGGCGGGACGAACGGCGCCGCCGAAGCCGGAGCGGCGGGCGCGGAGGCCGCGGGCGAGGCGAGCGCCGACGAGGCCGCCGGCGAAGCGACCGCCGGCGACGACGCGGAGGTCGACCTGTCGCTGCTCTCCGACGAGGAGCGGGTCGAACACCTGCTCGAGGGGCGCGGGGGACGGATGCGCCAGGCCAAGATCGTCGAAGAGACCGGCTGGTCCGACGCCAAGGTGTCCCAGTTGCTCTCCGCGATGGACGACGAGGGGCGCATCGAGAAGCTACGGATCGGGAGGGAGAACCTCATCTCGTTGCCCGGCACCGACCTGACCGCCGGGAACGGTTCCCGCGACGACAACGACGGGGGCGAAGACGCCAGCGAGAGGGGCGAGGACGGCAGCGGTTCCGGGGGCGACGCGGCCGACGACGGTGCGATGGACGGCGCGAACGACGGCGCGAGCGACGCGGACACCGACGCCGACCGCTGACGGGTCGCCACCGGCGCCGGAACGGCCTCCCCGTCCCGCAGGTCCGACCCCGGCACATCGAGGTCCTGCTCATGATTCGTCACGTACTTGCATCCGGAGGCCGCACACAGCGCTAATGGAGTACCTGGAACGCCGGGTCGCCCTGGTGGAAGACCGCCTCGAGGAGGTGATCGAGGCGGTCGACCCGGCGGAGCTCGAGTCCGAACTCGCCCACGTCGCCCTCGCGGGCGGCAAGCGCGTCCGGCCGACGGTGACGCTGCTGGCCTGCGAGGCGGTCGGGAGCGAGGCCGAGGCCGCCGTCGACTTCGCGGTCGGCGTCGAACTCGTCCACAACGCGTCGCTGGTGATCGACGACATCATCGACCGCTCGGCGGTCCGCCGGGGGACCCCCAGCGCGTGGCAGGCGTTCGGCTACGGGCCGGCGATCGTCGCCAGCGACGGCCTGCTCGGCGAGGCGTTCGCGCTGTTCTCGCGCAACGAGCAGGCGATGCAGATCGTCGCCGAGGCGATGGTCGAACTCGGCGAGGGCGAAGCCACCGAGCTGGTCGCCCAGCCCACCGACGAGGCCGAGTACATGGAGCTGGCCCGCCGGAAGACCGGCGCGCTGTTCCGGGCCGCCGCCGAGCTCGGCGCCGTCGCCGGCGGGGCCGACCCCTTCGCCGTCGAGGCCTTCGGCGAGTACGCCGAACGCGTCGGCGTCGCCTTCCAGATCCGCGACGACGTGCTCGACGCCACCGCCGAGGCCGGCGAACTCGGCAAGCCCACCGGCCAGGACGCCGAGATGGACCGCCCGTCGGTGGTCCAGGTGACCGACCTCACCCCCGAGGAGGCCAACGACCGCGCGGGCGAACAGGCCGACAAGGCGCTGGACGCGCTCGGGACCGCCGACCTCGCGGACACCGACGCCCGGGAGTACCTCCGCGACCTCGCGGAGTTCGTCGTCGTCCGGGAGCGGTGAGGGGCTCCCGTCGCCGGCGACCCCCGGCAACTGGCGACGGCGACGAGGGTCCCCCCACCGGGAGACGCGTTCGCACCGTCCCGGCAGGTCTCGTGGCGCTCGATTTCCGCAAACACCTTATACGGCCCTCGTGCAATCAGGAAACGATTAGAGAGTATGCCGAGACAAGAGGTTCTCGAGGAGATCAAGGCGGCCGAGCGGGAGGCCGACGAGATCGTAGAGGAGGCCGAGGCGGAGCGCGAGGAGACAATCTCCGCGGCGCGCGAGCGCGCCGAGGAGATCCGCAGCGGGGCCGAGGAGGAAGCCTCTGAGTTGAAGGACGAACGCCTCGAGGAGGCGCGCGAGCAGATCGAGACGCGGCGCAAGGAGATCCTCGAGGAGGGCCGCAGGGAACGCCGGGAACTGGCGGCCGAGGCCGAATCGCACGTCGACGAGGCGGTCGAGTTCGCCATCGAGCAGTTCGAGGAGGCGGTGCATGCTCAGACCTGAGCAGATGAGCAAGGTCTCGGTGACCGGGTCCAAGCGGGTGATGGACCAGGTGATCGAGACGGTCCACGACCTGAACCTGGTCCACGTCTCCGACTACGACGGCTCCTGGGAGGGCTTCGATCAGGGGAACCCGATCGAGGGCGCCGACGAGGCCTCCGAGAAGCTCGTCACCGTGCGCTCGATCGAGTCGATCCTCGACGTCGAGTCCGACGCCGCCGAGCGGACCCGGATCGTCACCGACGAGGCCCTCGAGGGCGAACTCGAGGAGATCCGCGAGCAGGTCAACGACCTCGACGACCGCCGGGACGAACTCGACTCGGAGCTCCGCGCGGTCGAAGAGGAGATCGACGCGATGGAGCCGTTCGCGACGCTCGGGATCGATCTGGAGCTGCTGCAGGGCTACGACACCCTGGCGGTCC
Source organism: Haloferacaceae archaeon (assembly GCA_042216345.1). Classification (GTDB taxonomy): domain Archaea; phylum Halobacteriota; class Halobacteria; order Halobacteriales; family Haloferacaceae; genus JBDGUA01. The sequence continues at coordinate 4,886 of JBDGUA010000028.1, read as the reverse complement.
AGGTCGGGCGCGGCAGCCCCGACGCGGTCCGCGACGCACTGGCGAAGGCCGACGGCATCGGCGCGTTCGACGTCTTCTCCGAGGGCGACGTCGTCGCCGCGTTCGCCCGCCCCGCGGCGGGCCACGACGAGGAGGTCCTCGCGGAGGCGCTGGTCGGCGCCGACTTCGCCGCGCTGTCGGTCCCGGACGCCGAGGGGAGCCCCGAGGACTACGTCCAGGACCTGCAGCACCGCAAGCAGCAGCTGGAGTCGGACCTCGACGACGTCGAGGACCGGCTCGAGTCCGTGCGCCTCGACGCCGCGGGGTTCCTGCTGGCCGCCGAAGAACAGCTCTCGATCGACGTCCAGAAGCGGGAGGCGCCGCTGTCGTTCGCGACGACCGAGAACGCGTTCGTCGCCGAGGGGTGGATCCCGACCGAGCGCTACACCGAGTTCGTCGAGGCGCTGACCGACGCCGTCGGCGAGCACGTCGACGTCGAGGAACTCGAGCGCGCCCAGTACACCTCCTCGGGCAAGACCCACTCGGAGGCCGTCGCCGACGGCGGCACCGTCGGCACGGACAAGCCGCCGGTGATCCAGGACAACCCCGGGCTCGTCAAGCCGTTCGAGGTGCTGGTGCAGGCCGTCTCCCGGCCCACCTACTCGGAGCTCGACCCGACGGTGATCCTGTTCCTGACGTTCCCGGCCTTCTTCGGGTTCATGATCGGGGACCTCGGCTACGGGATCCTCTACACGCTCATCGGCTACTACCTCTACTCGAACTTCGAGGGGGAGGCGTTCAAGTCCATGGGCGGAGTGACGATCTTCGCCGGCGTCTTCACGATGCTGTTCGGCATCCTCTACGGGGAGATCTTCGGCACCCACCAGGTCTCGAAGCTGCTCTGGGAGGGCGCGCTGGGCATGCACGGCCCGCCGATCGCCAAGGGCCTCTCGCCCGCCGAACTCGAGTGGGCGAAAGCCTGGCTCGTCGTGAGCGTCCTCGCGGGCGTCGTCCACCTCAACATCGGCTGGATCTTCGACTTCGTCGAGAACTACCAGCTGCACGACCTGAAGCACGCGGTCTTCGAGAGCGGCTCCTGGCTGCTGATGCTCAACGGGCTGTGGCTCTGGATCTTCTCGAAGCCCCAGGGCGTCAAGCCCGACCTGCTCTACCAGGTGTTCGCCAGCGGCGAGGAGGCCGCCATCGCACTCGGGTTCACCGGGTTCGCGCCCGCGGTCGGCTACGTCGGCATCGCCGGGTTCGCGCTCGGGCTGGTGCTGCTGGTCGCCGGCGAGCCCATCGAGGCCGTCGAGTTCCTCAACGTGCTGGTCAACGCGCTGTCGTACACGCGGCTGGCGGCGGTGCTGCTCGCCAAGGCGGGGATGGCCTTCGCGGTCAACCTGCTGTTCTTCGGCGCCTACCAGACCGAGGAGGGCGAGTTCCACTTCGCCTACGAGGGCGTCCAGCACGTCGGCGAACACGGCGAGGTGCTGTTCGGCGGCCTGATGCACGGCGGCGTCGCCATGCTGCTGCTGGGCCTCGTGATCCTCGTGCTCGGCCACGCGCTCGTGCTGGCGCTCGGCGTCACGTCCGCCGGCCTGCAGGCGGTGCGTCTCGAGTACGTGGAGTTCTTCGGGAAGTTCTACGAGGGCGGCGGCGACGAGTACGCCCCGTTCGGCTACGAGCGGCAGTTCACGACCGAGGAGTGAGGTGCGGTCGGGGCTCGACGCGTCCGCGCGCGGACGCGCCGACGGCCCCGTGCAGAGACGCTGACGGTCGCTCCCACCGCGGGCGGCGCGACCGACCGTCCGCGCGGTTCGGTGAGAGGCTCGTACCCCCCGTGTATCGGCGTCTCACGCCCCTTCTGTCGATTTCTTTGGGAAGCTTTATGAGTCTCGTAGGGGCAACTACGCATTGCTCGGAGACAACAGAGTCACAATGATTGAAGCTGCCACCACACTCGCCAACGTCGTACTGCAGGAAGGAACGAGCGCTGCCCCCGCGATCCCCGCCGCCGCCGGCGCCGCCCTCGCCGTCGGGCTGGCCGCCTTCGGCGCTGGCTACGCGGAGCGAGGCATCGGTGCCGCCGCGGTCGGCGCCGTCGCCGAGGATCCGGACATGTTCGTCCGCGGGCTCATCTTCACAGTGCTGCCCGAGACGCTCGTGATCCTCGCGCTCGTCACCATCTTCCTGGTGTAACCGCCCCTCCTCCCTTTCCACAATGAGTTTGGATACGGTCGCCGAGGACATTCGAGACGAAGCCCGCGCGCGTGCGGAGGAAATCCGCGAAGAGGGCGAACAGCGCGCCGAGGAGATCATCGAGGAGGCTGAGCAGGACGCCGACGAGATCCTCGAGGAGGCCAAACAGGAGGTCGAACGAGAGATCGAACAGGAGCGCGAACAGACCCTCTCCAGCGCCAAGCTGGAGGCCAAGCAGGAGCGCCTCGAGGCGCGCCGCGACGTGCTCGAGCAGGTGCGCGAGCAGGTCGAGACCGACCTGGTCGAGCTGGCCGACGAGGGGCGCGAGACGCTCACCCGCGAACTGCTCGACGCCGCGAGCGAGGAGTTCGACGAGGGCGAAGACGTCGCCGTCTACGGTCGCGCCGACGACGAGGAGCTCATCGCCGGGATCCTCGAGGAGTACGAGGGCTGGAGCTACGCCGGCGAGCGAGACTGCCTCGGCGGCGTCGTCGTCGAGAGCGAAGAGTCCCGCGTTCGCGTGAACAACACCTTCGACTCCATCCTGGAGGACGTCTGGGAGGACAACCTGAAGGAGATCAGCGATCGCCTGTTCGAGCAATGAGTACCGCAGGCACCTCGAACCCGGAGTACGTCAACGCCCGCGTCCGGTCCCGTCGAGCCTCGCTGTTCAGCGACGAGGACTACCGGAAGCTGGTGCGGATGGGCCCCGGCGAGATCGCGCGGTTCATGGAGGAGTCGACCTACGAGGACGCGATCAACGCCCTCGGGTCGCGCTACGCCGGCGTCGATCTCATCGAGTACGCCCTGAACCGCGACCTTGCGGCCCAGTTCGACGACATCCTCGGCTGGGCGGAGGGTCGACTCTACGACCTGATCGCGCGCTACCTCCGGAAGTTCGACGCCTGGAACGTCAAGACGGTGATCCGGGGGATCTACTCCGGGGCCGACCGCGAGACGGTCGAGGCGGACCTCATCCGCGCCGGCGAGTTCGACGAACGCCGCGTCGCGCGGCTGCTCGACGCCGGCTCCATCGAGGAGGTCGTCGACGTGCTCGCCGACACCATCTTCGGCGGGCCCCTGGAGGACGCCTACGAGGACTACGAGGAGTCGAACGTGCTGGTCCCGCTGGAGAACGCCGTCGACCGCGCGTTCTACGAGAACCTCCTGGGCGACATCAACGCCGAGGACGAGGCCGTCAGCCTCTACGTGGAGTTCCTCGAGGCGGAGATCGACTTCCGGAACGCGCGCAACGCGCTCCGGCTGGCCCGCTCGGGCGCGGCCGTCGACCCCGCCGACTACTACATCGAGGGCGGCACGCTGTTCTCGGCGACGGAGCTGTCCCAGCTCGCCACCAGCATGGACGAGCTCGTCGCGCACATCCGAGACAGCAAGTACGGTGACGAGCTCTCGGAGGCGCTCGACGAGCTCGAACGGGCCGAGAGCCTGGTGAGCTTCGAGCGGGCGCTGGAGGCGGCGCTGCTCGAGTACGCGGACACCATCGGCCACACGTTCCCGCTGTCGATCACGCCGGTGCTGTCGTACATCCTCGCCAAGGAGCGCGAGGTCGACAACATCCGCGCGATCGCCCGGGGCCGGGAGGCCGGCCTCTCCGACGAGGAGATCGAGAACGAACTGGTGATACTATGAGCCAGGAGATCGCCGTCGTGGGCAGCCCGGACTTCACCACGGGCTTCCGGCTGGCCGGCGTGCGGAAGATAGAGAACGTCCCGGACGAACAGAAAGACGAACGACTCGACGAGGCCGTCATGCGCACCCTGGAGGACGAGGACGTCGGCATCATCGTGATGCACGACGGCGACCTCGACCACCTCTCGCGCAAGCCCCGCGACGCCGTCGAGGGCAGCATCGAACCGGTGCTGGTCACCCTCGGCGGCGGCGCCGGCGCCGGCGGCCTCCGCGAGCAGATCAAGCGTGCCATCGGCATCGACTTGATGGAGGAAGACTAACATGAGTCAGGCAACACAGGAGACCGTCCGAGAGGACGGCACGATTCGGAGCGTGAGCGGCCCGGTCGTGACCGCTGTCGATCTCGACGCCCGCATGAACGACGTCGTCTACGTCGGCGACGAAGGGCTGATGGGCGAGGTAATCGAGATCGAGGGCAACGTCACGACCATTCAGGTGTACGAGGAAACCTCGGGCGTCGGCCCCGGCGAACCCGTCGAGAACACGGGCGAACCGCTGTCGGTCGACCTGGGTCCGGGGCTGCTGGACTCCATCTACGACGGCGTCCAGCGCCCGCTGGACGTCCTCGAGGAGAAGATGGGGTCGGCGTTCCTCGACCGCGGCGTGGACGCTCCCGGTATCGACCTCGAGAAGAAGTGGGAGTTCGACCCCGAAGTCGAGGAGGGCGACGTCGTCGAAGCCGGCGACTCCCTCGGGATCGTCCCCGAGACGGTCACCATCGACCACAAGGTGATGGTGCCGCCCGACTCGGAGGGCGGGGAGGTCGTCGCCGTCCACGGCGGCGAGCGCACCGTCACCGAGACGGTCGTCGAACTCGACACGGGCGAGGAGATCGCGATGCGCCAGGAGTGGCCCGTCCGCGAGGCCCGCCCGGCCGAGGAGAAGCAGACCCCGACGGAGCCGCTGGTCTCCGGCCAGCGCATCCTCGACGGGCTGTTCCCCCTCGCGAAGGGCGGGACGGCGGCCATCCCGGGCCCGTTCGGCTCCGGGAAGACCGT
>JBDGUA010000040.1:13006-19688 GCA_042216345.1 Haloferacaceae archaeon | reverse complement strand
CCGTGTACTGCCAGGACATAGTGCGAATTGTCGGTCTCTCGGCCCGGACGCCGACTACCGATACGTGATACTGACGAGAGGTTGGATTAAAACTACCGACGGTGTGAGAGGGGAGACGGGGAGTTCGGGTCGCCCGCGAAACCGAGCGGGGCCCGACCGGGACCGCGGCCGGTCGGGGCGGCCAGCCGCACTAGAGCTTCTCGTACTGGTCTCGGAGCTTCCCGGCGGCGTCGGCCATCAGGTCGCGCTCGTAGTCGTTGAGGTCCCACTCGACGACCTCCTCGACGCCGCCGGCGCCGAGCTTGACCGGGACGCCGAAGGCGGTGTCCTCGTGGCCGAACTCGCCGTCCAGCTTCACCGACGCCGGCAGGACCGCGCCAGTGTCCCGGAGGACGGCCTCGGTCATGTGGGCGACGCCGGTCGCCGGGCCCCACTGGGTCGCGCCCTTGCGCTCGATGACGTCCATCGCCGACTCCTGGAGTTCGCCCAGGATCTCCTCGCGCTCGTCGCCCGTGAAGCTCGGGTCGGCGCCGTTGACCCGGACCTTCGAGAAGACGGGCACCTGGGCGTCGCCGTGCTCGCCCAGGATCGTCGCCTCGACGTTCTGGACGGGCTCGCCGAAGCGCTCGGCCAGCACGTACCGGAAGCGCGCCGAGTCGAGCCGACCGCCGAAGCCGATCACCTGCTCGCGCGGGCGGTCGCCCGTCTCGTAGAGGTGACGGTTCAGCAGGTCCACGGGGTTGGAGGTGGTGATGGTGACGAAGTCGTCGTTGTACTCGGCCAGCGAGGAGCCGATGTCCTCCATGATCGGCGCGTTGTCCCCCGCGAGGTCGATCCGGGTCTGGCCCGGTTGGCGCGGGATGCCCGCGGTGATCACGACCACGTCCGAGCCCTCGGTGGCGTCGTAGCCCCCCTGGCGGACCGTGGTGTTGGCGTCGTAGGCGACGCCGTGGTTGACGTCGGCGGCCTGGCCGACCGCCTCGTCCTCCTTCTCGGGGATGTCGACGAGTACGAGTTCGTCCGCGACGTCCCGGAGCGCGATGTTGTACGCTGCGGCGGCGCCCACGGTGCCGGCGGCGCCGACCACACTAACTTTCGTCATGTCGTCTGGGTGTGGCCCCGGACTCCGATTAAACGCTTCGGCTCCTGTCACCGTTCCGGGAGGAGCGGGCCGCGACGGCCTGGAGCGGGGCGAGCGAGGGCCCCGTCCTCCCGGCGACGGGAAACCGCCCCCGTTAAGTACCACTCGGTGAAACAACCAGGTAATGAATCGCCGAAGATTCCTGCAACGCGCCGGTGCCACCGGGGCCGCGGCGCTGCTCGCGGGCTGTCAGGCCCAGCAGACGACGGAGACGCCCGCGGACACCGACACGGAGGCGCCGACGGACACCGACACGGAGACGACCCGCGGGACCGCGACGCGGACCCCGGAGCCGGGGACGCTGGTCGTCGCGACCTACGACTCGTTCATCGACGCCCCGAGTTCGAGCCCCGGCGCCTGGATCAAGGAGCGCTTCGAGGCCGAGACGGGGGCGACGCTGGTCTGGAAGACGCCGCCGAACGAGGTCAACTACTTCATCGAGCGCGCGAACGCCGGCGTCGACACGGAGGCCGACGTCTACGTCGGCCTCGACACGGGCACCCTGATCCGGGTCGACAACAAGCTGAAGTCCGGACGGCTGTTCGACGAGGCCGGCGACCTCGAGGGCCGCTCGGCCGTCAAGGACGGGCTCGCGTTCGACCCGAAGGGGCGGGCGGTGCCGTACGACACGGGCTACATCTCGCTGGTGTGGAACGCCACGATGGGCGGCGGCGACTTCGTGGCGCCCGAGACGTTCGACGGCCTGCTGGACCCGGAGTTCGAGGACGACCTCCTCGCCCAGAACCCGAGCACCTCCGAGACCGGGCGGGCGTTCCTCCTGCACACGATCAAGGCGAAAGGCGAGGACGGCTACCTCGACTACTGGAGCCGACTCAAGGACAACGGCGTGCGCGTCCTCGGGAAGTGGGACGACGCCTACAACGCCTACACCGGCGGCGAGGCGCCCATGGTGGTCTCGTACTCGACCGACCAGGTGTACGCCCACCGCTACGGCAACGACCTGGCGAAACACCAGATCCGGTTCCTGAACGACCAGGGGTACGCCAACCCCGAGGGGATGGCCCGCTTCGCGAACACCGACCAGCCCGAGTTGGCCCGGACGTTCATGGAGTTCCTGCTCCGCCCCGAGGTGCAGGGCGAGATCGCCGTCCGCAACGTCCAGTTCCCGGCGACGACGGACGCGAGCCTCCCCGAGAGCTACGCGGAGTACGCCAAGGAGCCGCCGGAGCCCGTTACCTTCACCTACGACGAACTGAAGGGTACGGTCAGTGACTGGATCGAACAGTGGCAGCGGGAGTTCGCCGGGTAGGTCGGTGACCGACGCCCGCGACGGCCGGGGGGCGTCCCCCGACGGCGACAGCCCCTCCTCGACGGCGAGCGCTCGCGGACGCCGGCTGGCGACGCTCGCGAGCGGGCTCGAACGCCGGGCGCTCGCGCTCGCCGGGATCGCCACTGCCGCCCTGCTGCTGGTCGTGTTCTACTACCCGGTCGCGACGGTGCTCGTCGAGGCGATCCCGCCCGCTCCGGCGGGCCAGCTCTCGATCTTCGGGGTGCTGGGCTCGGAGTTCTACGTCGTCGACATCCTCGGGTTCACCGTCTACCAGGCGCTGCTGTCGACGGTCGCGAGCGTCGCGATCGGGCTGCCGGCGGCGTGGATCCTCTCGCGGTTCGAGTTCCGCGGCCGGGAGACGCTGCGCTCGCTGACGATCCTGCCGTTCGTCCTCCCGTCGATCATGGTCGCCATCGGCTTCGTCGCGACGTTCGGCACCAACGGGACGCTGAACCGGGCGCTCGCGCTGGTCGGCCTCGGGCCGGTGAAGCTGCTGTTCACCGTCCAGGCCATCGTGATCGCCCACGCGTTCTACAACGCGCCGCTGGTCGCCCGGGTGACGACCGCCGCCTGGGAGTCGGTCGACGCCCGCGCGGTCGAGACCGCCCGGAGCCTCGGCGCGTCGCCCCGGCGGGCCTTCCGCGACGTGGTCGTGCCCCAGCTGCTGCCCTCGGTGCTGGTGGGCGCGACGCTGACGTTCGTGTTCACGTTCGCGTCGTTCCCGATCGTGCTGGCGCTGGGCGGGCTCCGCCACGCGACCGTCGAGGTGTTCGTCTACCAGCTCGTGCGCGACCTCGACTACGCGGAGGCGGCGTCGCTGGCGACGGTCGAGACCGCCGTCTCGCTCGGGCTCACGTACGCCTACCTCCGCTACGAGGCCCGGCAGGTCGGCGGGAGCCGCGGGGCCGACCCGTTGCCACGGCGGTCCCTCTGGCCGGGGAGTCCCACCGAGTGGACGCCGCGCCAGTGGGGGTCGCGGCTGTTCGTCGCGGGCTACGCCCTCCTCGCGCTGGTGCTGTTCGTCGGCCCCATCGCCAGCATGCTGCTGGCGTCGGTGACGACGCCCGACGGCGCGCTCACCCTGCGCAACTACGCGTTCCTCCTGCAGCGCCAGACCACCGGCGCGAGCTTCCAGGTGAAGCCCCTCCCCGCGGTGCGCAACTCGCTGCTGTTCGGCCTGGGGACGCTCGCGCTCGCGCTGCCGATGGGCGTCACAGTCGCCGTCCTGACGAGCCGCGCGTACCGGGGCCGGAAGGTCGTCGACGCGCTGGCGATGGCGCCGCTGTCGGTGTCGGGGATCGTCGTCGGCCTCGGCCTGCTCCGGGGGCTGGTGTTCGGCGTCGAGGCGTTCGGCTGGCGGGTGTCGGCCTCGGGGTGGATCGCCATCGTCGCCGCCCACGCCGTCGCGGCCTACCCCTTCGTGACGCGCAACGTCGCGCCGATGCTCGGGCGGCTCGACCGCACGCTGGTCGAGTCGGCCCGGAGCCTGGGCGCCTCCCGCGCCCGGGCGCTGTGGGACGTCGAACTCCCGCTGGTGTGGGGCGGCGTCGTCGCCGGCGCCGCCTTCGCGTTCGCCATCTCGATCGGCGAGTTCGACTCGACGGTCGTGCTGCTCCAGCAGTCCCAGGCGTACACGATGCCCGTGGCCGTTCAGCGCTACATCGGTCGGCGACTCGGCCCCGCAACGGCGATGGGCGTGGTGCTGCTGGTCGTCACGAGCCTGAGTTTCGTCGTGATCGAACGCTTCGGCGGGCGGGCCGGAGGTGGCGGCCTGTGACCACGGTCGCCCTGGAGGGGCTCACCCGGCGCTACGGCGAGACCACCGCGCTGGCCGGGATCGACCTCACCGTCGCGGACGGGGAGTTCTTCACCCTGGTCGGCCCCTCTGGCTGCGGCAAGACGACGACCCTGCGGCTGATCGCCGGCTTCGAGGCGCCCAGCGCGGGGTCGGTCGCCATCGACGGCGAGCCCATGGCCGGCGTCGCTCCGGAGCGCCGCGGCGTCGGCGTCGTCTTCCAGAACTACGCGCTGTTCCCGAACATGAGCGTCGGCGAGAACGTCGCCTACGGCCTGCGGTTCGCCGACCCGCCCGCCGGCGTCTCCCGCGAGGAGCGCGTCGCCGACCTGCTGGAGCTGGTCGACCTCGGCGGGATGCAGGGTCGCGACCCCGACGCGCTCTCCGGCGGCCAGCAGCAGCGGGTGGCGCTGGCGCGGGCGCTGGCGCCGGGCCCGCGCCTGCTCCTGCTCGACGAGCCCATGAGCGCGCTCGACGCCCAGCTCCGCGAGCGCCTGCGCGTCCAGGTGCGCGAGATCCAGCGCGAGCTCGGCATCACCACGGTCTACGTCACCCACGATCAGGAGGAGGCGCTGTCCGTCTCGGACCGCGTGGCGGTCATGCGCGACGGCCGGGTCGAACAGGTCGGGACCCCCCGGGAGGTGTACGACCGCCCCGCGACCCGCTTCGCCGCCGAGTTCGTCGGCGACAACAACCTCTTCACGGGGCGGGTGCCCCAGGGGGAACCTCGAGGCGAAACGGAGGGGGTCGCCGTGGCCGTGGGCGACCGGGAGTTCCGCCTCGACCCCGACGCACGCGCCGGGGCGTCGATTTCGAGCCTCACGTCAGGGCGGGAAGTGACCTTCTGCGTCCGGCCGGAGGATCTCGCGACCGACGCCGGGACCAACCGCTTCCCGGTCGACGTCGAGAGCGCGGAGTTCCTCGGCGCGACCACGCGGGTCCACGGCACCTGGGCGGGCCGGGAGATCACGATGCGGACCGACGCGGACCTGGAGGGGACCGTCACCGTCGGCTTCGACCCCGCCGACGCCCACGTCGTCGACCTCGGCGATGGCGGCGACGTCGCTGACGGGGATGAGTAGCGAACAGACGGCAGGGGACCTCGCGCGGGGCGGCCTGCCGTGCGACCGCGAACCGCCCAGCGGCGTCGTTCAGGTGATGGGCGGTCTGGCCGCCCTCTCGGTGATAAAGAGTTGGACGCGGACGCGGCGGTTCCGGTCCCTACGGCGCGACTCCGACGGTCAGCAGCGTCCCCAGCGCCCGGTAGCGTTCGCGCATCGCCGCGCGGGAGTCCCACTCCTCGGTCGGGAAGGCGTCCTCGGGCGGGATCTCCACCTCGAGGTCGGGGACGTTGTCCTGTTCGGCGACGTGCAAGCCGGCCTCGCGGAACGCCTCGCGGTACTGTTCGGCGGACCAGCGGGTCATCTCGACCTCGATCAGCTCCTGCCACTCGTGGGAGTAGACGTTCTCCTCGTAGTAGTTCACCGCGCAGTAGAAGGTCCCGCCCGGGCGGAGCACCCGGTGGACCTCCTCGAGCGTGTGCCGGGGGTCGCTGGCGTAGTAGAACGCCTCCATCGACCAGACGTGGTCGATCGAGTCGTCGGCGAACGGGAGCGCGTCGAAGTCGCCGACGAGGTGACCGATCTCGGGGTCGTCGGTGTACCCGCGCGCGTTGCGGACCATCTCGGGCGCGCCGTCGAGCCCGTAGCCACGCCCGGCGGCCTTGGCCTCCCGGAGCGCGCGGAGCGCGTACCCCGAGCCGGTCCCGAGATCGAGGACGGTCTCGCCCGGCTCGACGGGCATCCGGGCCAGCGCGTGCTTGGCGGTGTGCCAGTGACGCTCCTCCATCCCCCTGTCGCGGCCCTCCGCGGCCCAGGTGTCGAACTCGTCGCTGACGCTCATACCTGCAGTCCGGGCGCGCCGGGCAAACCCGTTTGGGTTCGACCGCTGCCGGCGGAACTATGGGCCGCGAACGCGAGGGTCGAGTATGGTCGGATCGAACCGACGGTTCAAGCTCGCGGACACGGCCCAGCAGATCGTGGGCGGGTTCCTGCTCGCCGGGCCGTTCGTCGTCACCGAGGAGGTCTGGACCCTCGCGGTCAACATGTCCTGGTGGCAGGCGCTGGTCACGGTCCTGCTGGTCTTCGGGATCGGCTACGGCACGCTCTACAAGGCCGAGGACCGCGACCCGGACCGGGAAGTGGAGGTGGCGGGCGTCCCCGTGCGCTTCGTCTCGCTGATCCTCGTCTCCTACGCGTCGGTGGTGCTGCTCGCCGTCGCCTTCGACGCACCGGAGACGTTCCTCGGCGGGCAGGCCGAGACCGCCACCGCGATGGCGACGATCACGCTCAAGGCCGTCAGCGTCGGCGCGGTCTTCAGCGTCATCGGCGCCGCGACCGCCGACAGCCTGTTCTGACGGGGCGGCATCGCGCGGTCGACGCTGGCCGTCGCGGGT
>JBDGUA010000040.1:10161-12906 GCA_042216345.1 Haloferacaceae archaeon | reverse complement strand
TTCATCGTCGACTTCGAACTTCCCTCAGACTCCGGCGCTTCGACGCCCTTCACCGCCTCGAGATTCTCGACCTCGCGCTCGGTGTCGACGTGCCAGCGGTCGATCTCCTCGTCGTACTGGCGGAGGCGTTCGCTGATCTCCGCTTTCAGCTCGTCGTCGTTGACGTTGACCTCGAAGACGAACCGCTCGACGTCGCCGCGGGTGGTCCGCTGGACGTTGGCGCTGACGAGTTCGTTGTCGAAGTAGTACGGCGCGAGCTGGGTCATCACCTTCTGGTAGACGGTGTCCTCGACCGCCCGGAGGGCCTTCCGACCGGCGGTGTCGGCGGCGCGGACGACGTAGTCGATGGAGTCCTGCCAGCGCTCGACCGCGGAGTCAGACTCCCCGGCCTCGACCTTCTCGTAGGACTCGGCGAGTTTCTCCCCCGCCGTCTGGAGGTCGTCGCCGGCCTCCTTGCCGGCCTGTTCCCCGGCGCCCTCGCCGACGCTGGCCTGCTCGGCTGTCTTGGCGCTGACGTCCTCTCCGAGCCGCTCGTGGACCTTCGGCCGCCACTCGTTCCACTGCTCGAAGGCGTCCGGATACCGCTCGTCGGCCCCGAATTCGGTGAGCGCCCGCGTGATGCGCTCGCCGTGTTCGACGATGTCGCCCCACGAGCCCCGGACTTTGAACCCGGAAATGCTCTCCTCCATCTCGGGGGAACGTATGCGTTCTGTGGGTTAAATGTCTCCGGGTCGCCCCGGCGGCCCGGTCCGCATCCAGTAGATACATAGCCGCCGTGGTCGAGGCTGCCGACAGTGCACCCCCAGGTCCGCGCCGCCGGTCGCCGACTCGCGGACGTGCTCGACCGCGCGGGCGTGATCGAGCGCTCGCGGGCCCGCGCCGTCGGCGACCTCGCCTGGCCCCGCGTGGTGACCGGGTTCGCCCGGATGTCCCAGCAGGCCGCCGACGTCGCCATGGTCGGCCTGGCCGTCGGCACCGACGCCGTCACCGGGATGGCCTTCGCGTTCACCTACTGGGCGCTCGCCGCCCAGCTCGGGCTCGGCATCGCCGGCGGGACGATCAGCCTCGTCTCCCAGCGCATCGGTGCCGAGGACCCCCGGGCCGCCGGGACCGCGCTCAAACAGAGCCTCTGGCTGGCGCTCGGGTTCGGCGTGCCGATGGCGCTGGCCTACTACGCCTTCGCGCGGCCGCTGGTGGGCGTCTTCGGCGACGATCCGGTCGTGGTCGGCGCGGGCGTCACCTACCTGACGACCATCGCGCCGGGGGTGGTCTTCAGCTTCCTCAACAAGCTCGGCTCGCGCACCTTCGCGGGCTTCGACGACACCCTCACCCCGATGTTCATCCGCGCGGGCGCCGCGGCGGTCAACATCGCCCTCAACGCCGTCTTCATCTTCGGGCTGGGCATGGGCGTCGCCGGGGCGGCCCTCGGGACCACCGTCGCCCTCGGGCTGGCGACCCTGGCGTTCGGCTGGGGGCTGTTCGGCGGGCGCTACCCCTACCGGGGGCGCGTGCCCGTGACCATCCCGCTGGGCGGCCCCCACGTCGACGCCGCCACGCTGCGCCGACTCGTCCGCGTCGCCGCGCCGCTGATGGTCCGGCGGACGGTCCGGGCGGCCTTCCGGTTCCCGCTGCTGGGGATCGTCGCGGTCTTCGGGCCCGTCGTCGTCGCCGCCCTGGAGATCGGGCGGCGCGTCCGCAACCTCATGAACGCGCTGACGTGGGGGTACTCCATCGCGGCCTCGAGCCTCGTCGGTCGGCACCTCGGTGCGGGCGACGTCAGGGAGGCGGAGGCGACCGCCCGGGACATCCTCCGGCTCTCGGCGGTCTCGTACGTCCTGCTGGCCGCGCTGGCCATCGTCTTCGCCCGCCCCATCGCGCGGGTGTTCGTCCGCTCGCCCGAGACCGTCGCCGCGGCGACGACGTTCGTCCGCGTGTTCGCGCTCGCGTCGATCGGCCTGGGCATGGACGGCTCGGCGACGGGGGTCCTCCGCGGCGGCGGCGACACCCGCTGGACCTTCTACGCCACGCTGATCGGGATGTACCTCGTCGCGCTCCCGCTGGCGTACGCCAGCGTCGCCACCGGGATCGGCATCGTCGCGCTCTACGCGGGACTCGTCCTGGAGACCGCCGTGCCCGCACTGGTGACCGTCCGGCGCTACGCCACCGGGGTCTGGAAGGAGCACCGCGAGCAACTGGCCGGGGAGTGACCGCCGGCCGACGAGTCGCCGCGACGCACCCGACAGAGTTTTGGCACCCGCCGCGCCCCGTCGTGGCATGGGATACCGCACCGTCGACACCGACGACCTCGAGCTGGCGCCCGACCGCCCCTGCGACCTCCGGCGGATCAGCGAGGCCGCCGGCCTGGAGGGGATGGCGGTCAACCGCTTCAGCGCCGAGCCCGGCGAGCAGCTCCCGCTGGCGTACCACTACCACGAGCAGCAGGAGGAGCTGTTCTACGTCCTCGCCGGGACGCTGCACGTCGAGACCCCCGACGAGGAGTTCGTGATCGACGCCGACGGCGTCTTCGCCTGCGACCCGGAGAGCCCCCAGCGGGCGTTCAACCCGGCGGACGCCGACGCCGCCGTCGAGGTGCTGGCCGTCGGCGTCCCGCCCGTCGACGGCGACGCCGTACCCTACGAGGGCGAGTAGCGAGGCGGAAGCGGTCGCGGGGGGACCCGGTACGGTGGGGTCGCGCAGCGGCCCGGTACGGCGCGGTCGCGGTGGGACCCGGCACGGCGCGGTCGC
>JBDGUA010000040.1:0-10061 GCA_042216345.1 Haloferacaceae archaeon | reverse complement strand
GTGGAACCCGGCACGGCGCGGTCGCGACAGCCGAGTAGTGCGAGCGCGTCGCACCGCTCCGCCGCATGAAAGTCCTTTAGAGGCTCCGCGCCGCGCATTGGGGTAATGACGATCGAGGATCGCGACAACGCACGACTGATCACGCACTCGCTCGCGAAGGACACGCTCTCGAAGCTCCGGAGCGTCGAGACCGAACAGGTCGCGTTCCGCAAGGGCCTGGTGAAGCTGGGCCGCATCTGCGGCTACGAGATCATCGACGGCGCCATGGAGACCGAGTACGTCTCGATCCAGACGCCGCTTGAGGAGACCACCGGCGAGCGCGTCAAGGGCCTCGACGACGTGGTCATCATCAACGTCCTGCGGGCCGCCACGCCGTTCGTCGAGGGGCTGCTGAAGGCGTTCCCACGGGCGAAGCAAGGCGTCATCTCCGCGGGCCGCGACGAGGAGGCCGGCATGACCGACGAGGGGACGTTCCCCATCTCCATCGACTACGTCAAACTCCCCGACATCACCGAGAACGACACGGTCATCGTCGCGGACCCGATGCTCGCGACCGGGTCGACGATGTGCGCGGTCCTCGACCACGTCCTCGACGGTAACGACCCCGAGAACCTCCTGGTGCTGTCGGCGGTGTCGGCCCCCGAGGGGCTGCTCAACGTCGACGAGACCGTCCCCGAGGCCGACCTGCTGACGGTCGCCATCGACGACCACCTCGACGACGACGGCTACATCATCCCCGGCCTCGGCGACGCTGGCGACCGCGCGTTCCGCACGAAGTAAGGAGCGGTCGTCCGGACGTCATCGAGGCCAGCCTGGCGTCGCTGGCGGTCGACCGGGCCTCGCCTGCGATCGTTCTCTCGAGCGTCGACTCAGGCGAAGATGTCGCGCGCGGCGTCGACGGCCTCGACCAGCGTGTCGATCTCCTCGCGCGTGTTGTAGACGTAGAACGACGCCCGGGCGGAGGCGGCGGTGCCGAGCGTGTCGTGCAGCGGCTGGGTACAGTGGTCGCCGGCCCGCAGCGCCACGCCGTAGTCGTTGAGGATGCTCGAGAGGTCGTGGGCGTGGACGCCGTCGAGGTTGAAGCCGACGAGGCCGCCGCGGTCGTCGCCGGGCGGCCCGTAGATGGTCACGTCGTCGTACTCGCTGAGCCGGTCGTAGGCGTACTCGGCCAGCAGCGACTCGTGGCGCTCGATGTTCTCCATCCCGATGTCGTCGAGGTAGTCACACGCCGCCGCGAGGGCGATGCCCTGGGCGATGACGGGCGTGCCGGCCTCGAACTTCCAGGGGAGGTCCTCCCAGGTCGAGTCCTCGTAGGTGACCCGGCGGATCATCTCGCCGCCGTAGAGGTACGGCTCCATCTCCTCGAGGATCTCCCGCTTGCCGTAGAGGCAGCCGATGCCCGTCGGCCCGAGCATCTTGTGGCCCGAGAACGCCACGAAGTCGGCGTCGATCTCCTCGACGTCGACCGGCCGGGTCGGGACCGACTGGGCGCCGTCGACGAGGATGTAGGCGTCCTGCTCGTGGGCCATGTCGGCGAGTTCGGCGACGGGGTTGATCGTCCCCAGGGCGTTCGAGACGTGGACGACCGATACCATCTTGGTGTCCTCGTCGATGAGTTCGGCGGCGTGGTCCATGTCGAGCCGGCCCTGGTCGTCGATGCGGATGTACTCCACCTCGGCACCGACCTTCTTGGCGATCTGCTGCCAGGTGACCAGCGAGGCGTGGTGCTCCATCTGCGTGAGGACCACCCGGTCGCCTTCCTCGAGTTCGTTCAGCCCCCAGGCGTAGGCGACGAGGTTGATGCTCTCGGTGGTGTTCTTGGTGAAGATCAGCTCCTCGCGCCCGCCGGAGGCGCCGACGAACTCCGCGACCCGATCGTGGGCCTGCTCGTAGGCGACCGAGGCCTCCTGGCTCAGGCCGTGGATGCCCCGGTGGACGTTGGAGTTGTACCCGCGGTAGTAGTCGACGATGACGTCGAGCACCTGGTCGGGCGTGTGGGTCGTCGCCGCGTTGTCGAGGTAGACCAGCGGCGTGTCGTCGCCCGGCCCCTCGCCCGGCGACTCCACGTCGCCGCCGACCTTCCGCTCGAGGATCGGGAAATCACGGCGGATCGACTCGACGTCGATCGGATACGATTCCTGCGTTTCCATTGGGTGATACCTGGGCCTGCAGGACTAACACACCTTCGGTCTGACGGGGTGAACGAAACGGGATTCGATTACGCCAGGCGCCCTGACACACCCGGAGCAGTTGCGTCCGGCGCCTCAGCGAACCCAGAGCAGTTGCGCGTGCCGGGTCTCGCCGACCTCCAGCACCGTCTCCTCGTCGATGAGCCCGGCCTCGACGGCGACCTCGATGCAGCGCTCGCCGACGAGATTGGCGACGTTCGCGCGGGCGAGTCCGTCGACGACGTCCTCGCCGTCGGCCTCGACGGCCTCCTCGCCGCCGTAGAACTCCTCGGTGACGGTGAGACTCACGTCGCCGTCCTCGAAGGTCCGGCCCAGGCAGTCGCTGTCGCAGACCGAGACGAGCAGTCCCTCCTTGGTCTGGCGCTCGCGCAGGAGGAGGTCAGCCATCGTACTGCTCCACCAGCTCCTGCTCGGCCTGCTCGCGGAGTTCGTCGGCGCGCTCCTGGACCTCCTCGGCCTCCTCGTGTTCGCCCAGTTCCTCGAGCGCGCGGGCCTTCTCCTCCAGCAGGTCGGCGTTGCGCATGCCCAGCCGGAGGGCGTTGTCGAAGGCGTTGACGGCGTCCTCGGCGAGGCCGCGCTCCAGCAGGAAGAACCCGCGGTTGTACCAGCCCTGGGCGAACCGGGGGTCGGCCTCGACGGCGCGCTCGGCGTGGTCGAGCGCCTGCTCGGTCTGGCCGGACTCCCAGAGGGCGTAGGCCAGGTTCGTCTCGGCGCTGGCGGCGTGCTCGGAGTCGTCGTCGATGCGCAGCGCCTCCCGGTAGGCGCCGACGGCCTCGTCGTACTCCTCGAGCTGGGCGTGGGCCGCGCCCTTGTTCACCCAGGCCTCCTGCTCGTCGAGGGAGTCGTCCTCGGCGAACTGGGCCGCGCGCTGGAACGTCTCGGTGGCCTCCTCGTAGCGGTTGATCTGCATGTACGAGAGGCCGACGTCGATCAGCTCCTGGGCGTCGACCTGGTCCTTGTTGACGTTGCGCTCGTCGAGCAGGTCGGTGATGACCCGGGAGTCGACGGGGTCGACCTTCGTCGGGTCGACCTTCAGCTCCGGCGGGTCGAGCGAGAACTCCTCGTACTCCTCGTCGAACCCCTGCCCCTCGGAGAACCTGTGGGGCCCGCGGTCGGGATCGTCCTCGGTCATGGCTCGGCGTTGGCGACACGAGCGGTTAAGCCCTGCGTCCGGGGGAGAGCCCGATTCCGAGGCGGGAGCCGCAACCCCCCGGGACGGGCGGCGTCGGGATCGCCGCCCCCGCCCCCGCCACACTTATGCGTCGACCCGGCGACGTGAGTCGCGTGACCCCCGACGTGAGGCCGGACGCGCGGACCGACGGCGCCGGGCCGGACGCATGGACCGACAGCGCCGGAGCGACGGTGCAGCTCCCGGCGTCGGTGGACCGGCGGGCGATCAGGCGCATGCAGTTGGCCGCCCGAGCCCTCGACAGCGCCGTCAGGATTCCGGTCGTCGGCGTCCGCGTGGGCCTCGATCCGATCGTCGGCCTGCTGCCGATCGGCGGCGACGTCGTCGCCGCGGTGCTGTCGCTGTACGTCGTCGCCGAGGCGGCCCGCCAGGGCGTCTCCGCGAGCACCCTCGTGCGGATGCTCGGGAACGTGGCCGTCGACGCGCTCGTCGGTTCGATCCCGATCGTGGGCGACCTCTTCGACGCGCGCTGGAAGGCCAACGAGCGCAACGTCCGACTGGCGGTCGCGGACCTGCTCGCGGCCGCCGACGAGGGGCGGCCCCGTCACGTCGAGGTGCGGATCGAGTGACCCGCCGGCGCCAACGCCAACGAACTCGAGGTCGCTAGCCCCGACCGCCGGCCCCGACCGCCGCCCCCGACTACCGACCACGACCGCCCATGCGCCGAACTTAAACGCCTCAGCCGACTACTCGCCGCCATGAGCGACTCTGGGGAGTTCTGCCCGCGCTGCGGCGACCCCGTCCCCCCGCGCGAGGAACCGCTGCCGGGGATGCCCCGCGAGCAGGACGCCGTCCTCTGCGACGCCTGCTACTTCGAGGACTTCGACCTCGTCGACGCGCCCGAGCGCATCGAGGTGCAGGTCTGCGCGGAGTGTGGCGCCGTCCACAAGGGGAACCGCTGGGTCGACGTCGGCGCCCGCGACTACACCGACGTCGCCGTCGAGGAGGTGACCGAGGCGCTGGGCGTCCACCTGAAGGCCCGGGAGGTCTCCTGGGCGGTCGACCCCGAACAGGTCGACCAGAACACGATCCGGATGCACTGCCAGTTCTCGGGGTTCGTCCGCGACACCTTCCTCGAGGAGGAAGTCGTCGTCCCCGTGCTGATCTCCCGGGGGACCTGCCAGCGCTGCGGTCGCATCGCCGGGGGCTACTACGCCAGCACCGTCCAGGTCCGCGGACGCGACCGCGACCCCACGCCCGAGGAGGCCGAGCGCGCCAAGGAGATCGCCCGGGACCTCGTCGCCGCCCGCGAGGCCGACGGCGACCGCGACGCGTTCGTCTCCGAGATCGACGACACCGACGAGGGGCCGAACGTCAAGCTCTCGACCAACCAGCTCGGCAAGACCGTCGCCGAGCGGATCACCCGCGAACTCGGCGGCAGCGTCGAGAGCCACCCCACCCTCGTGACCGAGGACGGCGACGGCAACGAGGTCTACCGGGTGACCTTCGCGGTCCGCCTGCCGAAGTTCACCCCCGGCGACGTCATCGACCCCGAGGACGGCGACGGCCCGGTGCTCGTGCGCACGGTCCGGGGGAACCTCAAGGGCGTCCGCCTGACCAGTGGCGAGGAGTACGAGGCCGCCTTCGAGGAGGGCGAGACGCCCGACGCCCACCTCCTGGGCAGCCGCGAGGACGCCCAGGAGACGACCGTCGTCGCCGTCGAGGACGAGCACGCCGTGCAGGTGCTCGACCCCGAGACCTACGAGACCAAGACCATCGCCCGCCCGGACTACTTCGACCCGGACGCCGAGACCGTCCCGGTACTGCGGAGCCGCGCCGGCCTGCACGTGCTCCCCGCCGAGTGAGACCGGACGCCCGACCGCCAGTTGACGCGCGCAAAACAGCTAAACCGCGGGCGACCGACTGACGACCATGGACCGACGACAGGTTCTCGCGCTCGTCCTCTCGCTGCTGATCGTCGGCTCGTCGGTGACCTACGGCCTCGTCCTGTTCCTCTGACCGGTCGCCGACCTCGCTACTCTCCCCAGACGTCCGAGAGCGGGTGGTTCGCCCGCTCGTCGTCGGCGTCGTCGTCGCTGTCGCCGTCGCTGTCGCCGCCGCCGTCGCCGTCGCTGTCGCCGTCGCCGCCGTTCCGGTGACCTCCGCCGCCCGAACGCCCGCCACTCGAACGCCCGCCGGCCCCATTCGCTCGCCCACCAGTCCTTCCAGCGCCGGTCCCGCCGGAGCCGTCTCCGCTCTGGCGTGTGCTCGCCGTCCCGCCGCGCTGGGGTGCGGTTTGACTCCCGCCGGATCGATCGGGCCGGGGCGTCCACGAGGGGTCGCCCGCGAGCGCCGCCTCGGGGTCGAACCCGGGGAGGTCGGGCGTCGACAGCCGGTCGACCTGGTCGGCGAACCAGCCGGGCATGTCGCTGCGGGCGCGCTCGAAGAGGTCCAGCAGGCTGGCGTCGGCGAGGTAGGTGTCGCCGTAGTCGTCGGGCGCACGGACGACCCGCCCGCACGCCTGGATGACCGTTCGCAGGGCCGCGCGGTGGTACCAGGCCCACTGGCCCTCCTCGAGGCGGCGCGCGACGCGGGAGTCGCCGGTGTTGAGGTACGGCGCCTTGCAGAGCACCTGCCAGCGACACAGGTCGCCCTTCAGGTCCAGCGCCTCCTCCATCTTGACCGAGAGGAACAGTTCCGGGCGGTCGGTCGCCTTCCAGGTCTCCAGTTCGGCGTCGCGGTCCTCGCGGTCGTGGGTGCGGACGCGGTCGCCGACGCCGAACTCGCGCAGGCGCCGGGCGAGGCGGTCCTGGATGCCGTAGGAGTGGCAGTGGACCAGCCCCTTCTCGTCGGGGTGGCGGGCCAGCAGGCGCACGAGCAGGCGGGCGATCTCGGGGAGGGTGTCGTCGCGGTGCTCGTAGGTCATCTTCCCGCGGGTCACGTCGTAGAGGGGCCGGTTCTCGACGGGGAAGGTGTGCTCGACGTCGACCAGCGCCACGTCGGTGGGGTCGAGGCCGACGCTCCGGCAGAACGCCTCCTTGTTGAGGATCGTCGCCGAGAGCAGGGCGAAGCGGGTCCCCCGGTCCCAGACGGTGTGGCTGAGGTAGCGGGCGGGGTCGAGGGGCTTGATCCGCAGCGGCTGGCCTTCCCTGTCGCCGCCGCGGTTGCCGTCGCCGCCACCGCCGCCACCGCTGCGCTCCTGGTCGACCACCCAGGTCGTCGGGCTCTCCCGGTCCCGGTAGTCCTCGACGAACCACCCGAGCTCCGAGCGCAGTTCCTGCAGGCGGTCGCGGCGGGCGGCCTCCTCGGGGGTCAGTTCGTTCTTCACGAGGAGGTCGTCCTTGGCGCGCTCGCAGACGCCCATCAGCTGCTCGGCGAACTGGACCGTGCGCTCGACGGGGTCGCCGTCGGCCTCGACGTCCGGGACCTTGATCTCGTCCCACACCGGGACCGTCCGGGGCTCGAGGTCGATGGTCGCGTACATCTCGGCCCACTCGGCCAGGCCGTGGGCCTCGTCGATCACGACCACGTCGCGCGTGCGGAAGACGTCGCTGCCGGCGGTCTGCATGAAGTACGCCAGCGTCATCGCGGCGATCTCCCGGCTCGAGGCGATCGCGCGCGCGGAGTAGTACGGACAGCGGTGGCGCACCGAGCAGTCGTACCCGCGCTCGCGGGCGCAGGGCGCGCGGTTGACGGGCGTGTCCTCCTCGCCGGGGAGGATGCAGGAGTAGTTGCCCTTGCCGCGGATCACCTTGAGGTCCTCGAGCAGGTCGTCGCCGGCGACGTCGTCCAGTTGCGAGACCTGCGGCGTCGTGTAGTAGGCGCCGGTGGGTTCGGCGGGGTCGGCCTCGTCGACGGTCCGGGCGGCGCCCGCGATGGCCCGGGCCAGGAGGGACTTGCCGCTGCCGGTGGGCGCGCGCACGAGCACGGCCCGGTTGCCGGCGGCGAACGCGTCGCGGATGTCCCGGAGCGCCTGCTCCTGGGCGCCGCGGAACGAGGGGGCGGGGAACTCGGCGGGGATCCGGTCGGGGTCCACAGGGGAGGGAGTGCCGGTGCGAGGGTAAAGCCTACGCTTGCGGCGGGGTCGACGGCGGAATCAACCGGCGGTCAGGACTCCCCGTCCGCCCGTTCCGGCAGCGCCGCCACGTCCGCCACGGTCACGTCGTGGTCGTCCGGCAACTGGTCGATGCAGTCGAAACAGAGGAACACCTCGGTGCCGTCGGCCAGTTCGAGCTCCAGCCCGTCGGTCGATCCGGTCTCGAACGTCCAGAAGTCGCCGATGCCGCCGCCGATCCGGACGGCCCGACCACAGCCGTCGCAACGTTTCGTGCTCATCACCGGGACGAGGGCGCCGACCGGGAAAGGGCTATCCACGGGGTGGTCCGCCCTCCCGACCGGTTCCGCCCCGCCCCGCAGAGGATTCATGTTCCGTGGCACCGAGTGCCACACATGGACGTGAACTGCAGGGGCTGTGCGGGCTGCTGCCTGGACTGGCGTCCACTGGCCCCGGACGCGGCCCACCACGAGCGACGCGGGCCCCGCCCCCCGATCGACGACGTCTACAACCTCGTCCCGCTGACCCGCGAGGAGGTCCGGGGGTTCGTCGAGGCGGGCCTCGGCGACGCCCTGATCCCCCGCCTCTGGGTCGCCGGCGAAGGCGACGAGGCGGTCGCGGTCGGCGGCCACGACCTCGCGGCGGTCGACGGGAGGCCGGTCTTCTTCGTCGGCCTGCACAAGCCCCCGAAGGCGGTCGCGCCGTTCGGCGGCCGGCGGACGTGGCTCCAGACCTGCGCCTTTCTCGACCCGGAGACGCTGCAGTGCCGGATCCACGGCGACGACGCGTACCCCGGCGAGTGCGCCGACTACCCAGGCCACAACCTCGCGCTCGGCGTCGAGGCCGAGTGCGAGCGCGTCGAGGACGCCTTCGGCGGCGCGCGCCTCCTCGACGCCGAGCCGCCCGAAGACCAGGACGGGATGCTGCTGGGCCCGCAGGCGCTGGGCGCGAAGCTGTTCGCCCACCCCGATCCCGAGGGCCTCGACGGCGCGGTCGCGCGGCTCGCCGCCGGCGAGTCGACGCCCGCCGACCGCGCGGGGTTCGTCGGCGTCGCCGCCGCGAGCAGTCCCGGGACGACCGCGGTCGACGCCGAGCGGGCGGCGACGGTGCGCGAGCGCGTGCTCGCGGCGGACTCGTGGGTCGGTCGGAGCATCGCGGCCTGGGAGCGCCGGGCCGGCGCGGTCGGCGAGCCGGCTCCGGACGGCGACGGCCTCGGAGCGGAGATCGAGGGCGACCGCGGGGCGCCGGCGACGCCCGGCTGGAAGTAGCCTCAGAGCAGCGTGCCGGTGGCGAGGAAGAGCCCGGCGAGGATCGACTCGAAGCAGAGCGTCCCGACCGCGGAGGCGACGAGGAACCGGCGGTCGTCCATCCCGGCCAGCCCGGCGGGGACGGTCAACATGCCGCGGGTGAACAGCAGGGAGTTGCTGACGGGGACCGCCGCCGGCCCCCAGCGACGGAACCAGCCGTCGAAGCGGTCGAGCCGGTCCTCGCTCAGCCGGAGCCAGCGGCGCTCGAGGAGGTACTCCCGACCGCCGCGCTCGGCCAGTTTGAACAGGGCGTACTGGCCGACGGTCGCCCCGAGGACCGAGACGGCGATCACCGTGACCGCGGTGTCGATCGAACTCCCGAGCAGCACGAGCGATCCCGGGACGATGAGCTCGCTCGGCATGAAGTACATCAGCATCGCCCCCTCGAGCACGAAGACCCCGAACAGCACGACCAGCGCGTACCGGGAGTGCAGCCACGCCTCCAGATAGGTCGGCATCGATCCGAGCTGCAGGGGGACCATTGTCGCGCTGTTACCGGGTGAGCGATATATGGTTTGTGTCGGCGGGGCGGCGAGGAGCGCGTGGACGGTCCACGGGAGCGCGGTCGTGGGGAGTGGGGGGCACGTTCTCAGCCCCGCGGTCGTGGGGACCATAGGGCGCGTTCTCAGCCCCGCGGTCGTGGGGACCGCGGGGCAGATTCCCATCCCCGCGGTCGTGAGGACCGCGGGGGAGGTTCAACGACGCGCCTATTTGTCCCGCCCCACAACCCGCGGTATGGACCTCACCAACCGGCCACGTCGCCTCCGAACCGACGGCGTCCGGCCGCTGGTCCGCGAGACCAGCGTGCAGGCCAGCGACCTCATCGCCCCGGTCTTCGTCGACGCGACCGCCGAGCGGCGCCGCCCCATCGAGTCGATGCCGGGCCACGAGCGCGTCCCGGTCGCGGCGGCGGTCGACCGCGTCGAGGAGGTGCTGGCGACCGGCGTCGAGGCGGTCATCGTCTTCGGTATCCCCGACTCGAAGGACGAGCGGGGGAGTCGCGCCTGGGCCGAGGACGGCGTCGTCCAGCGGGCCGTCCGGCGGATCGTCGACCACACCGACGCCTACGTCATCACCGACGTCTGCCTCTGCGAGTACACCAGCCACGGCCACTGCGGCGTCGTCGAGCCCCACGCCGAGTCCGACCCCACCCTCACGGTGGAGAACGACGAGACGCTCGACCTGCTCGCCCGGACCGCGGTCTCGCACGCCCGCGCGGGCGCCGACATGGTCGCCCCCTCGTCGATGACCGACGGGATGGTCGGCGCCATCCGGGCCGCGCTGGACGAGGAGGGCTTCGAGCACGTGCCGATCATGTCCTACGCGGCGAAGTTCGAGTCGGCCTTCTACGGCCCCTTCCGCGACGCCGCCGACGGCGCGCC
>JBDGUA010000023.1:0-19701 GCA_042216345.1 Haloferacaceae archaeon | reverse complement strand
AGCGGGCCGTCGCCGTCGAGGAGGTTCCACAGCTCCTCGCCGAGGTAGGGGGTGATCGGCCCGATCAGCGCCGCGAGCACCCGGAGCCCCCGCCCGAAGACCCGGGCGTGGGGCGTGCAGTACTCGCGGTAGCGCCTGAGCAGCCGGACCAGCGAGCGCACCTCGCCGCTGACCCGGTGGAGCCGGAAGCGCTCGTAGTCGTGGGTCGCGGCGGCGACGGTCCGGCCGATCTCCCGGGCGACGTACTCGTCGTGGGCCTCGCGTTCGTAGCGGAAGTCGGTCCGGTCGGCGAACCAGTCTGTCAGCCCGTACAGCGCCTGCATGAGGTCGTAGGCGGCGCCGACGTCGCGGGCGGTCCACTCGAAGTCGCGCTCGGGGTGGGCCGCCGAGAGCACGAACAGCCGGGTGGTCTCGGCGCCGTACTCGTGGGGCGCGATGACGTTGTTCTTCGTCATCGACATCTTCTCGCCCTCGTGGAGGACCGTCCCCTGGTTGCGGAGTTCGGCGACCGGCTCCCGCGTCGAGAGCAGTCCGAGATCCGCCAGCGCCCGGGCGAAAAACCGGATGTACAGCAGGTGGAGGACGGCGTGCTCCTCGCCCCCGACGTAGACGTCGACGGGCATCCACTCGTCGGCCGTCTCGGGGTCGAACGGTCCCTCGTCGTAGTCCGGCGAGAGGAACCGCAGGAAGTACCACGAGGAGTCGACGAAGGTGTCCATCGTGTCGGTCTCCCGGCGGGCCGGCCGCCCGCAGTCGGGACACTCGGTCTCGACGAACTCGTCGATCTCCGCCAGGGGGTTGCCCGTCGTCTCGACGTACTCCGGCAGTTCGACCGGCAGGTCCTCGTCGGGGACGGAGACGTGCCCGCAGGCCTCGCAGTGGACGATCGGGATGGGCGTGCCCCAGTAGCGCTGGCGGGAGACCAGCCAGTCGCGCAGGCGGTAGGTGACCGCCGACTCGACGGCGTCGCACTCGGCGAGCAGGCGGTCGCGGGCCGCCTCGCCCGCCAGCCCGTCGTAGGGCCCGCTGTCGGTCAGCATCCCCTCGCCCGTGTACGGTTCCTCGGGCAGTCCCGTCGCGTCGCCGTCGACCGGTTCGACCACCTGGCGGATCGGGAGGTCGTTCTCGCGGGCGAACGCGTGGTCGCGCTCGTTGTGCGCGGGCACGCCCATCACCGCGCCCGTGCCCACGTCCGCGAGGACGTAGGCCGCGACGTAGACCGGGAGTCGATCGCCCGTCAGCGGGTGGACGGCCTCCAGCCCCGTGTCGACGCCGGTCATGGGCGCGGCCGCGGGGTCGCGCCGGCCCTCGCGGGCGTGGCCCTGCCCACCCGGTCGCTCGCGCGCGGCCTCGACGTAGGCGGCGACCTCGTCGTCCGTCTGGGCCAGGTCGGCCACGAGGTCGTGCCCGGGCGCGAGCGCCAGGTAGGTCGCCCCGTAGAGGGTGTCGAGGCGGGCGGTGAACACGTCGACCGCCCCCGCGTTCTGGTCCCCGTCCAGGTCGAAGGAGACCTCGGCGCCCTCCCGGCGCCCGATCCAGTTGCGCTGGATCTCTCTGACGCCTTCAGGCCACCCCTCGAGGTCGTCCAGCCCGGCGTCGAGTTCGTCGGCGTAGTCGGTGATGGTGAAGAACCACTGGTCGAGGTCCCGCCAGGTGACCGGCGTCCCGCAGCGCCAGCAGACCTCGGTGCCCTCGCGCTCCTCGACCTGGGCGTCGGCGAGGACGGTCTCGCAGTCGGGACACCAGTTGACCGTCGCGTCGGTGTACTCGACGAGGCCGGCCTCGAAAAAGCGGGTGAACAGCCACTGGTTCCAGCGGTAGTAGTCGGGGTCGCAGGTCGTCAGCTCCCGGGACCAGTCGTAGCCCAGCCCCAGGTCCTCCATCTCCTCGCGCATCCCCTCGATGCACGAGCGCGTCCAGGACTCGGGGTCGGTGAAGTGGTCGTGGGCGGCGTTCTCGGCGGGCAGGCCGAAGGCGTCCCAGCCCATCGGGTGGAGGACGTCGTCGCCCCGCATCCGGCGGTAGCGCGCGTAGGCGTCGGTGATCGCGTAGTTGCGGACGTGGCCCATGTGGAGCGCCCCCGACGTGTAGGGGAACATCCCCAGGACGTAGGTCGGGTCCTCGGCCTCGTCGGGCAGTTCGAAGACGCGCTCGCGCTCCCAGACGTACTGCCAGTATTCCCGGACGGCTCGCGAGGAGTAGTGCTGCTGGGCCATCGGTGTGGTGAGTTGTACCACAGGGGGCTAAAACCTGTGGGCGAGGCGGCGACGTGGACCGCCGTCCGGGCCCGCGGTCGGACCGGCGACGCCCGGCCCTACTCGCCGTTCTCGATGGCGGTCTCGACCGCGCCGTCGGCGACGGTGACGCCGGCGGCACAGACGGCGTGTTCGAACTCCAGGCCGTAGACGGTCTCGGCGGCCCCCTCGGCGGTCTCGGCCTCGAAGGCACCCCCCGTCGCGGCGTCGTAGGCTACCGGGGCGTCGGTCTCGTAGGTCGCCACCAGCGTCGGTCCCGCCACCTGGCGGACCAGCAGCGCGTCGCGGCGCACCGTCCCGATCCAGGCGGCGTCGGCGGCGACGACGCCGGCGATCCGCGGCGTGTCGTAGTCGTCCTTCTCGAAGTCCAGCGCCAGCAGCGAGTCGGCCAGCGCGTCGCGGGCGGGGTAGCCCAGCCCCAGTTTCTCGGTCACGGGGTCGACCTGGCTCCCGTTGCCGACCACGGCCACGCGCTCGGCCTCGCCCGCGCCCGGGGCGGCGCCCGCGGGCGCCTCGACCGACCGCACGCAGTTGTACGAGATGTAGGGGTTGTCCGTCTCGGGGGCGTCCGGCGTCGGGGCGACCGTGAGGGTTCCCTCGCGGTCGAGGATCTGGCGGTTCGGGAACGAGCGCGAGGAGACCCGGTAGGCGCCGATCCCGGGCGCGACGACGATGAAGCGACCGACGTACATACACGTACGTGGTCAACTCCCGGCCAAATAGGTGGCGGTCTATGCACGGACCGACCACGGGCCGGGACGCTCTCGGGTTACGCCCACTCGCGGTCGCGGACGGCGACCCAGAAGGCGATCGCGGCTCCGAGGAACGCGACGTTCCGCACGAACGCGTCGGCCTCGTCGCTTCGCTCGTCGCCCGAGGCGTTCCAGAAGTCGTGCATCTCGGGGGTGACGCCCAGCAGGAACACCGCGATGGCGACGACGCCGAGGACCGGAGCGATCCCCAGCGCGAGCAGGACGCCGCCCACCAGCAACAGGAGGCTCGCGGCGGGGACGAGGAGGTCCGCACGGGGGACGCCGGCCTCCTCGGCGACCGCGACCAGGTCGTCGACGTCGGTGAGGTTGTCGTAGCCGTCGCGGGCGAACTTCGCGCCGAAGGCCGCCCTCGCGAGGACGAACGCGGCACGTTTCAGCATGTGTGATCGTTGGTTCTCCGACCGATAAACGGTTGTGGCCATCGCCCGGCGGCCGCGAGACTCCGTGACGCCGTCGCTCGTCTTCGCAACACTCATATGCGGTTGTCGCTTTAGAATTGCTTGCGAGCAGTCCCATGGGGTAGTGGCCAATCCTGTTGCCTTCTGGGGGCAACGACCCAGGTTCGAATCCTGGTGGGACTATTCCTCCGTTTTCAGCGTTCCGAGCCACCGGTCCGTCGACGACCGCAGACCGCCGCGTCGAGCCACGGCTTCGCCCCCGATCCCGTTCAGGCCGGGTCGCAGGTCGGGTCCATCATCGGCGTCTCGCGCACGCCGTCCCACTCGACCTGGCGGAGTTCGCACTCGCAGTGGGGACACCAGAACGACCGGTAGACGAGTTCGTCGTCGAACTCGACCCAGCGGGCCTCGCCCTCGTAGACGATCTTGTCGACCGTCAGGTTGTTCGGGTTCCGGTAGGTCGCGCTCTCGATCAGTTCGGACTCGGTGCCGCAGACCGGACAGGGGACGGTCTCCTCGTCGCTCGTCTCGGGCGGCTCGTCGACCTCGGCGCCGCGTTCGTCCATGCGCTCGCTCGTCGGGCGGACTGTAAAGAGGTTTTGAGTGGAGGAGGGCGCCCGCGCGGCGGTGGACGCGGCGCTCCAGTCCCGGGACGGGACCGTCGCGCCGTCGCCCCGCCCGGGTCCGAATCCCGGGAGTGTTATATTCCGTCTGACCCTTCCTCGATCCATGCAACGCGAAGTCATGGGCGAGTCCCCCGTCGTGGCGCCCTCGGCGTTCGTCTCGGAGATGGCGTACCTGGTCGGCGAGGTCGCCGTCGACGAGCGCGCGAGCGTCTGGCCGTTCGTCTGCCTCCGGGCCGACCGCGCCCCGACGACCGTCGGCGAGGCGACCAACGTCCAGGAGTTCTCGATGCTCCACGGCGCCGACGTCGGCGACCGGGTCACCATCGGCCACAACGTCGTGATCGACCACGCGACGATCGAGGACGACTGCCTGATCGGCATGTCCAGCACCGTCCAGACCGGCGCGACCGTCGAGTCGAACTCCCTGGTCGCCGCGGGGTCGCTGGTCACCGAGGACACGACCGTCCCCGAGGGCCACCTGGCCTACGGCGTCCCGGCGGAGACCCGGCCGATCACGCCCGAACAGGCGGCGCTGATCGAGGAGGTCTGCGAGCACTACCTCGAGAACCGCGCGACGTACAAGGCGGCGGGCCTCGAAGGCAGCGACCGGGACTGAGCGTCGCTTCGCCCCCGCCCGGCCCCGGAGCTACCGCTCGAGGGCCTCGACGACCTCGTAGCTGACGTTCTGTTCGCGGAGCTTGTCGGTGTGCTCGGAGCGCCGCGTCGTCACCGCCACCAGCAGCACGTCGAGCCCCCGCATCGCGGCCTCCTGGACGCCCTGGGGCGTGCCGAACTGGAGGTCCGGGGTCAGCTCCGCGGCGCGGACGGCGGCCAGGGCCTCGGTGCCGTCGACGGCCAGCAGGTCGTGGGCGTCGGCGCGCTCGCGCAGCTCGGCGGCGTCGACGGCGCGGCTCCCGCCGTCTTGCACCCGCGGGACCGACAGCACCGTGACGGTGCCCAGGTCGTAGTCGAGCACGCCCTGGAAGTCGGTGATACCGACGTCCTCGCCCCGGGCGGCGGTCGTGACTGCAACCGCGGTTGTCTTCCCGGCCCCGCCCGGCGTCGCCCGGAGCACGCCCCCGCGCATCGACAGCGACACCGGTTGGCCCTCCGAGACGTCGGCGGTCGCGAGCGCGGCCTCGATCTCCACCTCGCCGAGGATGTCAGTCGAGACGTGTTCGACGTACTCGCGGAGGTCGTCCGTCCGGGAGATGAGCCAGTCGACGCCCTCCTTGGTCACCTCGTAGCGCCCCCGGCCCTGCTTGTCGACGTAGCCGTCGGCCACCAGGTCCTGCAGGTAGTCGCTGACCGCCTGGGAGGTGACGCCGATGGCCTCGGCGATCTCCCGCTGGCTGACGGCGGGCTGGCGCTCGGCGATCTGCACCAGGATCTGATAGCGGGTCGCGTTGCGCTTGCTCCGGAGGACGCTCGCCTCGTCCGGGTCGTCTGCCATCGCCTACGAGGTGGGTCGCCCTGTGCAAGTAGCTTTGTGTTATCGCTCCTGCAGTTTCCGAACCTCGGCGTATTCGCCCGAGAGTGTAACCCGAGTTGCGGTTGTACGCCCGGAGTTACGTCGGCCCCCGACCTGGTTGTCCGAGGTCGGGGCCCGCGGCGCGCTCAGGCCGGGCGGGATCGCTCGGTCCCCGGGATCGCGCGCTCGCACGGTCGCCGCGGCCGCGCGGGCGTCCACATTGTCGCAAACCCAAGTTTAACCCGGCCGAGTCTCCGACCCACCTGCGCATGCCGAAAATCGAAGTGTCGCTGCCGGACCGGATCGACGGCGACATCGACCAGCTAGTGAGCCAGGGAGAGTTCGTGAACCGGGAACAGGCGATCGAGGAACTCCTCTCGATGGGCGTCTCCGCCTACGACACGGGCAGCCAGTCCGGACGCACCCGCGAAGAAGACGAACTGTTCTCCCAGGCCGTCGAGGACCAGCAGGACCCCGCGATGCGGGACGAGGGCCGCGACGACTACGGTTTCTGAGCGGTGACGGGATCGAGCGCGATCAGCGGACCACCCCGATCGCCTTCGCGTCCGGCACGGGCCACCCCGGCCGACCGCCGGACAGCACATTGATTGCCCGCCCGACTTCTACGTGAGGACGATGGATCTCTCGTGGTCGGCGCTCGCCCAGGGCGCCCGCGACATCTCCCTGGTGATCCCCGGGCCGTTCTCGGTGGCGCTGCTGGCCAGCGTCGCCGCGGCGGGGGCGGGGCTCTCGGCGGTGCAGACGTACGTCATGGTCGGCGTCACCTTCGCCGGGGCCTCGCAGTTCGCCGCGCTCGATCTGCTGACCGGCGGCGCCGCGGCGCCAATCGTCGTCCTGACGGCGCTGCTGATCAACGCCCGCTTCGCCA
The DNA here is from genome assembly GCA_042216345.1 of Haloferacaceae archaeon. Classification (GTDB taxonomy): domain Archaea; phylum Halobacteriota; class Halobacteria; order Halobacteriales; family Haloferacaceae; genus JBDGUA01. The sequence continues at coordinate 13,289 of JBDGUA010000023.1, read as the reverse complement.
TCTTCAGCGCGTCGCTCGCGCCGCACTTCCGGGAGCGATCGACGGGCTGGCGGTGGCTGCTCGGGGCGGTCCTCTCGACGCCGGCCTCGGTGCTCTCGCTCACCCGGTTCGCCGCCGACGACGGCGTTGACGAGGTGAGCTACTACCTCGGGGCGGCCCTCTCCCTCTGGACGGCCTGGCAGGTCGGAACGCTCCTGGGGCTCGCCCTCGGCGCCCGGGTCCCCCAGCACGCCGGGCTGACGTTCGTCGTCCCGCTGGTGTTCATCGGGCTGTTGTTCTCGACCATCGACGACCGCCCGACCGCCGTCGCCGCGGCGGTCGGGGGCGTCGTCGGCGTCGCCGCCGAACCCCTCCCGATGGGACTCGGGTTCCTCGTGGGCGCGTTCGTCGGCGTCGCCGTGGGGCAGGTCGCCGACTGGAGGTGGGGAGCATGATCACCCCCGGTCTTGTTGCGGTCGACCGGGGGTGTGGAGTGACCACCCCAGGTCCGGGTGCTGTCGAGCGGGGGTGTGGAGTGATCACCCCCGGTCCGGGTGCGGTCGCCTGGAGGTGCCTGCCGTGACGGGGATCGACGCCTCTCCCTCGCTCGTCTGGGGGGTCATCCTCCTCATCGCGGCCGGCACGCTCGCGCTGCGGGTCTCGTTCATCGTCCTGTTCGGGCGCCTCGACGACGTGCCCGACTGGCTGGAGCGCCTGCTCGAACTGGTCCCGCCGGCGGCCATCGCGGCGCTGGTGCTGCCGTCGCTGGTCTACCTCGACGGGTCGGTGGCGGTCTCGCCCGGGAACGACCGGCTGCTGGCCGGGCTGGTCGCCGTGGTCGTCGCCTGGCGAACCGAGAGCCTGCTGGCGACCGTCGCGGTCGGAATGGCGCTGTTCCTGGGGCTGCAGTATCTGGTCTGAGCCGCGAGATCGCGCCGGTGTCGCGGCGTCCGGGGCACGGGAGGCGGTGCGGCTCCGCCCCGGTGCGACGACTACTCGCCGGCCGCCTCGCGGACGCGACGGAGTTCGTCCCGGCGCCCGATGACGTAGATGACGTCGGACGCGCGCAGCACCCGGTCGCGATGGGGGAGGGTCGTGATCTCGCCGTCGGCCCGGAGCGCGATCACCGGCGGGCGAAGCGCGCCCACGGGCGCGCCGTCGAGGACCGAGCCCCCGCGGACCGTCACGGCGCCCATCGTCTCGTTGGCGGCCCGGAGGAGGGCGGCGAACTCCCGGTCCGGACGGCCGCCCGTGGGGAGCGTGACCAGCCGGTGGCTGGCCGTCTGGTCGAGCTGCCGGGCGCGGCTGGTTTCCAGCGCGAGGGTGACGTCGTCGCCGTCGACCGCGCGGACGTCACCCGTCGCGACGCGCCGATACCCCTCCTCGCCGCGCTCCCAGATCTGCACGCGGTCGTCCGGGCTGGCGTCGAAGCCAGGGTCGGCCTCGACGGCGATGGCGGCGGTCCGGGGCGGGAGCGTCGCGCCGACGCCCGCGACCCGCCGGCCCAGCGCCAGGTGGGTCACCTCCCCCGCCTCGGTCACCTCGACGTCGACGTGGCCGATGCCGTAGTCGCGTTTCAGCCGCTCGATCAGCCGCGTGCGCAACTGCGAGACCGTCAGCCCGCGGGGGAAGACCAGCTCCCGGCCCGCGAGCGCCTCCTTCTTCCCCGCCAGGACCGGCTCGTCGCCCTCGATGTCGTCGATCCGTTTCGGGAGCCGAACCGTGGTGAACCGACCGACGGTCTTGACGACCCGGCTCACCTCGCGGTCGAGGTCGCGCCGCCCGGTCAGCGCCAGCACGTTCGGGGCTGCCGCGTCGCCGATCTGCGCGCCCACGACCGCCCCGAGGCCGCCGGCGGCGAGCGCGAGGGCGTTCGTCGTCGCCCGCTCGAGTACCATCGGCTCCGACCCGACGACCGCGATCAGCGCGCTCGCGGTGTTGAGCCAGACGCCGACGGCGCCGAGGCCGACCAGCAGCGGGTAGATCGCCGGCGCGCGCTCGCCGAGCAGCCCGCGGTAGCCCGCGGCCACGGGCGCGGCGACGATTGCGGCCAGCAGCGCCATGCCGATCACCCGCGCCGCGCCGACGCCGACGAAGCCGGTCACGGCCACGCCGAGGCCCTGCAGTCCGGTCACGCGACCACCTCCGCCAGCGCGTCGAGGCCGTCCCGCGGCCCCGCCGCGAAGAGGTCGTCGCCGGCCTGCAGCAGGACGTCGCCGTCGGGGGCGAACGTCCACTCGCCCGCGCGCTGGATCGCCAGCACGTCGATCCCGAACCGCTCGCGGAGGTCGAGTTCGCGCAGCGTCGCGTCGACGAACTCGCCGTCGGCGCGGACCTGCAGCCGCCGGAAGCGGTTCTCGCCGCGGTGCAGCAGCGAGACGAGTTCGAACTCCGGGCCGCCGCCGCGCGAGCGCGCCAGCAGCCGGTGGACCTCGCCGGTCACCAGCCGCTCGACCTGGCCCGGCGCGACCGCCACGGTCGCCCGCCCGTCTCCCCCGCCCGCGCCGCCGGTCGCACCGCTCCCGGCGCGGTCGACGGTGCCCTCCACGTGGCCCTCCCCGTCGTCGGCGCCGTCGGTGGTCTCCTCCTCCCCGGTCTCTCGCTCCCCGCGTCGTCCGGGGGTGGCGCTCACGACGGTTCCGGTGATGCGCTCGTCGCCGACCGCGAGTTCGACCTCGTCGCCGCGGGCCAGTCCCGCCGGGAGCGGCGCGTCGACCGAGACGGCGCGCCGGTCGCTCGAGACGCGCCGGGAGAGCCCGCCCGAGGGCGGCGCGGCGGCGACGGTCGCCCGGGCTTCCCCGTCGACGGCCACGCGGACCTCCGAGAGGTCGTACTCGGTGCGGAGACGGTCGGCGAACCGGGTCTCCAGTTCGCTCAGCGGGAGGTCCGCGGGGAAGGTCCACGCGTGGTCGGCGATGGCGCTACGGAGCCGCTCCGGGAGCGGCGGGTACCCCTCCACGTCGTCGACCTCGCCGACCACCCGGACGCGGACCTGGCCGAAGCGACCGATGCGCTCGACCGCCTCCGAGGAGAGGGTCCGCCGCCAGAGCCGCCGCCGGAGCGCCCCCTTCGGCAACCGGTCGCCGAGGTCGGCGCCCTTCTGGTGGGCGTACAGCGTCGTCAGCAGCACCACGAGGAGGGCGGCGACGATGGTCGGCGACTGCAGCAGCGCGGGATCGCGCAGGAGGCCGAGCAGCCCGCCCTGCAGGCCAGCGACGCCCAGGCCGAGCATCAGGCCGATGCGGTCGGAGACCTTCACGCCGGCCAGGTACTTGAAGCCGAACGCCAGCAGGAAGGCCAGAAAGCCGGTGAACACGCCCGTCAGGGCGCCCACGTACACGCCGAGGAAGATGCTGTCGAGCAGCGACACTGCGCCGAGAATCGGTGGGGGTGGAGTTAAATCTGGCTGGCGACGGTCCCACCCGGGCGGCTGCTGGTCCGGCGACGCCCGCTCCCCGACATCGCAGGCGCGGTGGCCCCTACTTCTCGACGTCCAGCAGCGCCACCCGCTCGAGCACCAGGTCAGAGAGGTCGCCCGCGACCGCCTCCCGCTCGGCCGGGTCGACGTCGAAGAACGCGCAGACGCGCTCCTCGTCGTAGGCGCCGAGGGTGTCGGCGGGTTCGAGCAGGGCCGCGACCGCGTCGGCGGCGGCGTCCTCGGCGCTGGCGCGGTCGTCGGGGTCGTCGACCAGCACGACGACCGGCCCGTCGCCCTCGGCGACGCCCAGCTCCAGGGACTGGTCGATCTGCCGGCGCCCGGCGGCGTACAGCAGGATCTCGACGCCGCGGTCGCGGGCGACGTTCTCCTCGCGCTCGAACGCCCGGTCCGCGAGTTCGACCGCCCGGCGGAGGTGCTCGCGGCCGACCAGGTAGCGGGCGTCGAACGCCTGGACCGTGCAGCCGTACTCGTCGGCGACCGCGTCGAGGTCCGCGAGGAACGCCTCGAGGTCCGCGACGTGGGCGACGCCCTCGACCAGTTTCACCCGAAATCACCCAGGCTGGCCTGGCCGCTCGACTCGTCCGCCCCGTCGGCGCCGGCCCCGGCGTCGCGGCTCGCCTCGGCCTCGACCGCGCCGGCGACCTCGTCGTCGGCCTCGACCGCGTCCATCGAGGGGTCGCGCCGGCCGACGTTCTCGAGGATGGTCTCGGCGGTCTTCTGCCGGCCGCGGAGCGCCGCGAGGACGACGCCCTTGTCGGCCTCCCGGAGGTCGGCGCGGGACTCGACGCCGGCCTCGAACAGCCGGCGGGCCCGCTTGCGGCCGACCCCGCGCACGCCCGCGAGGTCGAGCAATTCCTCGCGGACGCCGTACTCGATGCGCTTGCGGGCCTCGCGGACGGCGACGCTCACGCCCAGGTCGAGTTCGCTCGCGAGGCGCTCGGCGGCGCCGAGCAGCCACTCGGCGGTCTCGACCTTCCCGCGCACGTCGCCCGGGCCGACGCCGTAGCGCTCGGTGATGCGGTCCTCGTCGACCTCGCGGGCCCAGTCCTCCAGCAGGCGCGCGGTCTTGAGCGCGGCCAGCCACTCCTCGAACTCGACGTCCTGGAACTCCGAGGGCACCCGCCCGAGGAACTCCCCCTCGCGCTCGTAGCACTCCTCGGTGTAGGTCTCGCGGTCGCCGGACTTGAGGTAGAGCTGGTACATGTCCGGCGTCCGGGAGACGAGGTGGTAGAGCCCGAGCGGGGTGGGTCCCGCGTCCTCGTCCTCGCCCTCGACGTCCTCGGCGGCCGCCCGGAGCCCGTCGACGATCTCGGCGGCGCTCATCGGGTCGAGGTAGAGCCGCGAGACCGTGTGGCCGATCCCCGTCGCCGTCAGCGCGTCGCCGTCGCCGCGCTCGAGGAAGTCGTTGGTCACGAGATACTCGATCACGGTGTCGGTCACGTCGGCCAGGCGGTCGGCGTCGTCGGTCTGGGCGGCGTACAGCGTCCGGTCGAGGAACGACAGCAGGTCCCCGCGGCTCGTCGCGAACCCCGAGGCGACCGTCGAGAGCACGTGGGTCCGCAGGGCCGGCTCGGCGGCCAGTTTCGAGTGGACGTCCTCGGCCTCGCCCCAGACGTAGCGCTCGAACAGTTCGTCCATCGTGTCGCTGTCGTTCGCCAGCAGGACCGCCTCGCCGTAGGGGTCGAGCCCCGGCCGGCCGGCCCGGCCCATCATCTGGTGGACCTCCAGCGTGTCCAGCGGTTTCATCCCGCCGAACTCCGGGTCGTACCGGCGCCAGTCGCGGACGATCACCCGGCGGGCGGGGGTGTTGACCCCGGCGGCGAGCGTCGGCGTCGCGCAGACGACCTTGATCAGGCGGTCGCGGAAGGCGTCCTCGATCAGGGTGCGGTGCTCGCTGGCGAGCCCCGCGTGGTGGAAGGCGCCGCCGCGCTCGACCACGCTCGCGAGGGTCTCGCTGGTGTCGGTGTCGCTCACGTCGCGGATCTCCGCGGCGAGGTCGCGGAGGTCGTCGCGCTCGTCGCCGTCGAGGCGGCTCTCGGCCACGCCGGCGAGACGCTTGGCCGCCCCCTCGGCGTTGCGACGGGAGTTGACGAACACCAGCGAGGAGCCGCGCTGCCCGTCCTCGACGCGGTCGAGGGCGTCGGCGACGAGCGCGGCCTCCTGTTTCTCGCCGCGCTCGACGGGCACCTCGCGCTGGCTGCCGTCGTCGAAGTTGATGGCGTTGCCGTAGTGGACGCCCGTCCGGAGGTCGATGGGGCGCCAGTCCGAGGCGACGAGTTCGGCGTCGAGCCAGTCGGCGATCTCGCCGGCGTTGCCGACGGTCGCCGACAGCGCCACCGTCTGCAGGCCGGGGTTGAGCCGGCGGAGTTTCGCCAGCGTCACCTCCAGGGTGGGGCCGCGGTGGCGGTCGTCGACCAGGTGGACCTCGTCGGCGACGACGCAGGAGAGTTCGTCGATCCAGGCGGCGTTGTTGCGGACCAGCGAGTCGACCTTCTCGCTGGTGGCGACGATCACGTCCCGCGAGGCGAGCCACTCGCCGTCGCTCTCGTAGTTGCCCGTGGAGACGCCCACGGAGACGCCGTACTCCTCCCAGCGCTCGAACTCGGCGCGTTTCTCGCTCGCGAGCGCGCGCAGGGGGACGATGTAGAGCGCCTTCCCGCCGCGCTCGACCGCCGAGAGCATCGCGAGTTCGGCGATCAGGGTCTTGCCCGAGGCGGTCGGCACCGCGGCGACGACGCTGTCGCCCTCGGTGACGCCGGCCTCGACGGCGGCGGCCTGCGGGGGGTACAGCTCCTCGATCCCCTCCTCGATCAGGTGCTCGGGGACCCCCTCGGGCAGGCCGGTCAGCTCCGCGACGTTCATCTGCTCGTGGTTGGCGCCTGCTCTGGTTTAAACTGTCGGACCGGGGGTCGCGCCCGGGCGGCCACGGAGGGGGGTGGCGGTGACGACGGCAGGTGTCGCTGACGGAGGGGCCCGGCGGCGAGCGGGCGCAGTCGCTCTCCGTCGCCGACCGTCAAGAACGCGAGAACGACGACCGAACGCCTACTGGCCCTTCAGCTTCTTGTACTGATCAAGCAGCGCCTCGGCCGACTCCCCCGAGTCGTACTCCAGCGTCCCGTGGTACTCCGTCCGTTCGTCGTCGAAGTCCGTGTCGACGCTGCTCGTTTTCTTCTCCCGGCGTTCGTGTTCGTCCTCGTCGTAGGCACCCAGTGACATGCTACGTATGCACTTGGCAATACCCCATGAAATACCTAACGGTCATTGGTACCAAATGCCAGGGCGCCGGCCGCGGCGGGATTCGCCGTACACAACACGTAAACCGGTCGGACGCCTAGTTCGCCCGTGGCACGTCCCCTCCGTTTCCGGTACGCCCCCGGCTCCTGGCACCCCGAGCGGGTGCACGACGACATCTACACGCACCTCGATCGCAACCTCGGCGCCGAGATGGGCGCTCCCTGGTACAAGCCGCCGGAGGGGTTCGAAGCGCGCCGGTTCGACATGGACAACGGCGACACGGCGCTGTTCTGCTGGACGCGCGACGCTCGCACGCACGAGCGCGAGCGCGGCGGGTACTGGCTCGGCAACACCGAGACCCCGAGCACCCTCTGGCGGACCGACAAGTTCGGCTTCGAGGAGGTCGCCGCCGACGTCGCGGCCTGGGCCGAGCGCGAACTGCTCGCCCAGCTCCACGAGGAGTCGCCCTGGCTCGCCGACTACCCCCGTCTCTCCTGGTTCTTCCTGCCGGTCTTCCTCTCGAAGGACGGTCGGGAGTCGACGCGGTCGTTCTTCGAGGAGTACAGCGCGGGGTTCCCCGACGCCGACCGGGCCGACGCGATGGCGTACTACGAGGACCTGCTCGCGACCGGCGTCCTCGACGACTACCGCGAGCTCATGGCGGGGAAACTCGGCACGTCGAACCACGTCGACCTGGTCCGCATGAGCGCCGCGATGGGCGAGTTCAACGTCGCCCGCATCCTCCACGAGGCGGGCTACGACATCGTCCCGGAAGCGGAGGTGACGACCGGACACTCCCTGGACTACCGCGTCGAGCGCGACGGCACCGTCTCGCTGGTCGAGGTGACCCGGCCCCAGCCCGCGAGCCAGCGGGCCGCGGGCTCGCCGATCACCGCCGTGCGCGAGACCGCCGAGACCAAGAGCTCCGGCCAACTCTCCGAGCACGGCGGCGGGGCCACCCTGTTCGTCGACTGCTCGTCGTTCCCCGACGACGACTGGGCCGCCGTCCGGGGCGAACAGCCCGAGGTCCCCCACCGGCCCGCGGTGGTCTTCCGGACCCGTCCCTCCGGGCGCGTCGAGGCCTACAGCAAGGGGTCGGTCCCGCTCGACCTCGACGGCATCGACTGGGCCTGACGCGTCGAGCGACACGCGAAATCGCGTGGGGACCGTGCGGTCACTTGCTCGTTCCGTATGTTGCCACCGATACCGAGCCGTCGGTCAGGCTATCGAGCCGTCGCTAACGTAACCCTGCCGTCGCTCACATCGGGGCGCTCTCGAAACGTGGCCGCGAAGGGCCGGGACCTGCCTCAGAAGGAGACCTGTTCGGAGTTCCGGTCGCCGGGCGTGCCCGGGTCGCGGTCGCTGTAGAACCGGCGGCCGACCGCGCTGGCGCTGACCGCCGAGAACAGCGCCTCGCGGACGTCGTCGGCGTCGGCGTAGGTGGTGTCTGCACCGAGGCGGCCGAGTACCTCGCCGAGCGTTTCGGTCTCGTCGTGGATCTCGATCTGGTGGTCGCCGTACCGCTCGATCAGTTCCTCGCTCGTGGTGGGGTACTCGTGTGCGTCGATCGCCTCTCCGGTGCCGTTGAGTCGCATCACCTGATGCCAGGCGACGGGAGTCCTTAATGGTTTTCCATGTATGACCTTGAACTCCTTAATGTTCTATAATGGCAAACTTGGCATTCACACCCACGGGTCGGTCTCTCACGGTCGATCGTGCCCGTCCCGGAGCGCGGGACCCCTCCGACCGGAAGCGCTTTTCGGCTACTCGCCCGAGAGACCCCCATGGAGGGGCCAGTCGCGGACCTGCACGTACACACGACCGCCTCGGACGGCGAACTCACCGTCCCGGAGGTCCCCGCTGTCGCCCGGCAGGCGGGCGTCGAGTGCGTGGCGATCACCGACCACGACCGAATCCACCCCGAACTCGACGCGCCGGTGACCCGCCTCGACGGCGTCCGGATCGTCCGCGGCATCGAACTCCGGGTCGACGCCGGCCCCGTCAACGTCGACCTGCTGGGGTTCGCCGTCGAGCGCACCGACCGCCTGGCCGCGACTGTTCGGCGCATCCAGCGCGACCGCGTCCGGCGCGGCCGGGAGATCATCGACCACGCCGAGGCGTACCTCGACGTCGACCTCCCGATCGAGGCGACCGAGGGCATCGGTCGCCCCCACATCGCCCGCGCGATCGCCGAGAGCGACGCCGACTACGGCTACCAGGGTGCGTTCGACCACCTGATCGGAAGCGGGTGCCCCTGTTACGTCCCCCGCGAGATCCCGACGTTCGAGCGCGGTCGCGAATTGCTCGGGGAGGCCTGTGCGGTCGTCGCGCTCGCCCACCCGTTCCGCTACCGCCGGGTCGACCGCGCGCTCGACCTGCTCGACGACCTCGACGCCGTCGAGCGCTACTACCCCTACGGGTGGGACGTCGACGTGGGCCGGATCGAGCGCGAGATCCGGCGGCGCGGCCTGCTGGCCGTGGGGGGGAGCGACGCCCACGACCCGGTTCTCGGGAAGGCCGGCCTCCCCCGCGAGGACTACCGCCGCTTCCTCGAGGCGCTGCCGGAAGCGGAGGCTTAAACCACGTCCGGCCCCGACACTGGTGTATGCAGTGTCACTACTGCGAGCGCGAGGCCGCCTACGCCGCCGAGAAGGACCACATCAAGGTCGGCCTCTGCGAGGACCACTTCCGCGAGCGCGTCGAGGAACTCGCCGACTCCGACGAACTGGAGGCCCTCCGAGAGCAGATCGACGTCGACCGCACCGAGTGAGATTCCTTTTCGGGTCGCGCCGCCCGTCCAGCCGTGGCCCCGTCGATCCGGTACGACGTGGCGCTCGCGTCTCCGTCTGTTGGCTGTCCGTCTCTCTGTTGGGTCGCTGATCGGGTTCGACCTCTGCCTTGCCGCCACTCGTTCGGCCCCCTTTCTGTCGGGCCGCGAGGCCCGGCACCTGCCCCACTCAGTAGCCGTTGCCCCCGGAGTCAGTCGACCTGATCGGACTCCCGTCGGGGGCCAGCACCCACCACACGTCACCGACGCCCTGTCCCTTCGCGTCGCCCGGTTGGCTGTCCGGGGCGTAGTAGTACAGGGGCCAGCCGGCAGCGGCGACGTGGGTCTCACCGCTCTCGCGCTCGAACGTCGACAGCGACGCCGTCACCGACTCGTCTTTCGTCGGCTCCCCGTCGACCGTGAGCGGGGGCCAGTTGCTCGCGCACCCGCCCGTACAGGCGCTCGCGGGGTCGTCCTTCGTGTCCTTCTCGAACATGTAGAGCGTCATCCCGTCCGCGTCGGTGAGGATCGCCCCGTATTCGGGGTGCGATCTCGTCCGAACTGTCGCGCCCATCCCGCCGCCGGGTTGTTCGGTCGGCGCGGGCGAGGACGTCTCGGTCGGTGTCGCCGTCGGCGTCGATCCACCGCTCCCTCCGCCCGCGCCGTCGCCGTCCGCACCTCCCCCGTCGCCGCTGGTACCGGAGCACCCCGCCAGCGCGACCGTGCTGATCCCGATGGCTGTTCCCAGGAACGTCCGCCGTGTGGCGTCCATGGCCGTTCGGACGGCAGCGGACGGAATGAGCATTTTCCGAAGTTGATCCAAACTTCGTCCGAACTCGTGCGGCGTCGGGTGCGATCCCCGCCGGGGGGTCCCCGACCTCACTGCAGGGTGATCCTGGCGAGGAACACCAGCGCGAGCAACTCGAACCCACAGAGGAACGCGATGGCGGCCTGGAGCTCCCCCGATGTTCCGGCGAACCAGCCGACGTAGTCGGCCCGGAGGAAGTAGAGGTAGAGCCACACGAGGTTCTCGACGAGGAGGAACCCGGCGAACACGAGGAGGCCGAGGGTGTGGCTGGCGCCGTGCTCGCGGTAGCCCCGGAGCCAGACCCAGCCGAGTCCGAGGAGCAGCAGGACGTTCGCCCCTGCGGCGCCCCGAGCGACGTCAAGCCAGATTCCCATCGGTCCCCCCTTGGTGCGACTCGGTAATAGGTGCTGTCCAAAGTTCGTCCCGGGTCGCTCGTTCGTCCATCGTCACTCCCCCTCCACGGTCTCGCGGACCTCCTCGAGGACGTCCCGGTTGGCCTCCAGACGCTCGGTGAACAGGTAGACGGCGCCGTACTCGTCGGCGCTCTTCCTGACGACGTTGTTGTCGGCGAGCACGTCGAGGTGGTGCCGGATCGTCGTGTAGTCGAGCCCGAGGTCGTTCGCCAACTGGTTGGCATTGCGCGGGCGCGCGTCGAGCGCGCGGACGATGCGCACCCGCGTCGGGCCGCCGCGCGAACTCGCGAGCAGGTACCACAGGACGCCGTCCATTCACCTGGACGATCCCACCGGGGCGTATTGAATGCGGGGTAGAACGAGCCTACTCGTCGTCTTCGGTCCTGGTCTTCTCGATGTCCTCGAGGTCGCCCTCGTAGATCTTGGCGCCGTCCTGGGCGACCTGCCGCGCCAGCACCGCGCACTTGATCCGCATGGGGCTGATGTCGACCCCGAGCATCTCGGTGATGTCGTCGGTGTCCATCGCCTCCAGTTCCTCCAGGGTCGTCCCCTGGAGTTTCTGGGTGAGCATCGAGGCGCTGGCCTGCGAGATCGCGCAGCCGTCGCCCGAGAACGCCACCCGCTCGATGGTTTCGCCGTCGTCTGCGAGTTCGATGTCGACCTGGATCGTGTCGCCGCAGGAGGGGTTCTCGCCCACGTGGGAGAACGTCGGGTCCTCGAGCTCCCCGTAGTTGCGGGGGTTCTTGTAGTGGTCGAGGATCTGCTGGCGATACATGTCGGAGCCGCCGATGCCCATTGTCGAGTGCTGGTAGGCCAGTCGCGCCCAAAAGGGTTCCGGGGCGGGGGGTCGTCCCGCCGGCGAGGATCGGCTCCGACGACCACGGCGACGGAACCGCCCGGCCGAAGGAACACACACAAACCGTCCGGGGTCGTCTGTGTCGCCGTGGTCGAAATACTACTCGTCGTCGGGCTGGCCGTCGCCGTGTTCGTCGGGTTCAACATCGGCGGCTCCTCGACGGGCGTGGCGTTCGGTCCCGCGGTCGGGAGCAACGTCCTGACGAAACTGGCCGCGGCGGGGCTGATGACGGGCTTCGCGCTGCTCGGCGGGTGGACCGTCGGTCGCAACGTCATCCGGACGATGGGCTCCGGGCTGGTCGCCGAGCAGTTCACGCTGCCCGCGAGCGTCGCCGTCCTCTTCTTCGTCGGCCTGGCGCTGCTGATCTCCAACACCTTCGGCGTGCCCGCCTCCACGTCGATGACGGCGGTGGGCGCCATCGCCGGCCTCGGGATGGCGAAGGGCACGCTGATCGCCGAGAAGATGCTCGAGATCGTCTCCTGGTGGATCGTCGCGCCGATCCTGGCGTTCTGGGTCTGCGCGGTGATCGGCCGGTACGTCTACCCCTACTTGGAGGCCCGCTTCGCCATCGACCGGACTCCGGGACGGCTCCTCGAACTCGATCGGTCGGGGACGCTCCCCCGCCCCCGACTCGGCGAGGGGACCACCGCACGGGAGTTCCTCGGCACGGTCGTCGTGATCGTCATCGCCTGTTACATGGCCTTCTCCGCGGGGGCGTCGAACACCGCCAACGCGGTCGCGCCGCTGGTCGGCGGCCGCATCGTCGACATCGAGACGGGAATCTTGCTGGCCGCCGTCGCCATCGGCCTGGGGGCGTTCACCATCGCCCGGCGGACGCTCGACACCGTCGGCAACGACCTGACGGACCTGCCGATCCTCGCGGCGCTGATCGTCGAGGTCGTCAGCGCGAGCATCATCACCGGCCTCTCGGCGATGGGCATCCCGGCGAGCCTCGCGGTCAGCGCGACGATGTGCATCGTCGGCCTCGGGTGGGGGCGGGCGACCCGGACCGCGACGATCGGGGAGGCGGTTCGGGGGCAGGGGCCGGACGTCTCGGTGGACGCCCTCGCCGCCGAACCGCAGGGGGAGGTCCCCTCGGTCGGCGAGGAGGACGACCTCGACCTGACCGCGGGGGACCTCTTCGACCCGAGCACGACGGGGCGGGTCATCTTCTTCTGGATGCTCACGCCGTCGGTGTCGGCGCTCGCGTCGTATCTGGTGTTCGCGTACACCCCGCTGTAGGCGCTCGGCGTCCCGATCTATCCGGGTCGTTACTGAGCGTTCTGGCCGAAACCGCCGGAGACGGCCCCGGAGACCGTAAAGCGAACAGCAAAGTCTAATGGGGTGGCCTCACAATTCTCGGCTGATGCCCACGGTAGAATACCTAAATTACGAGGTGCTCGACGATCAGGGTTGGGACATGGACGACGACGATCTCTTCGAGAAGGCTGCCGACGCCGGTCTCGACGACGAGGACTACGGGACCCTCGAGGTCAACGAGGGCGAGTACATCCTCGAGGCCGCGGAGGCCCAGGGCTACGACTGGCCCTTCTCCTGCCGCGCCGGTGCCTGTGCGAACTGCGCCTCCATCGTCAAGGAGGGCGAGATCGACATGGACATGCAGCAGATCCTCAGCGACGAGGAGGTCGAGGAGAAGAACGTGCGCCTGACGTGCATCGGTAGCCCCGCCGCGGACGAGGTCAAGATCGTCTACAACGCGAAGCATCTGGACTACCTCCAGAACCGCGTCATCTAGGGCGGATCTCGGCCTTCGGGCCACCCGACTCACTCTC
>JBDGUA010000021.1:0-20845 GCA_042216345.1 Haloferacaceae archaeon | reverse complement strand
TCCGACGATCCGGCGGTCCGACGATCCGGCGGTGGGTCGACCGCCCACCGGCGTCGGTGCCGAAACTCCGACCGGTGAACGCGATCGACCCCGCGGGACCGAACGGGGCGCCACGGACGGATTATGCTGGCACTTACAATACGGGTAGCACCTGCAGGTCCGGGTGGTCGATGGACGCCCGCGGACCGTCCATCGAACGGAGACCACGATGTCCCCACCGATACTCCCCTCCACGACCCCCGAACTCGGGGACGAGACGGTGACCTACGAGTCCGTCCGGGTCGTGATCGTCCCCGAATCGCCCCGTCACTTCACGGTGAAGGTGAGTACCGACGACGAGCCCGCGGTACACGCCGTCGAACACGTCGTCGTCAACACCGCCGAGGTCGTCCTCGACAGCTCGATCTGGTTCATCGACGTCGACCTCGACGTGGGCATCCCGCTGGCCGGCCACGGCGAGACGGCCTGGGTCTGGGCCTGAGCCGACGACTCCGGCCCGGCCGAGTCGGTCTGCCCGGGCCCGGCGCCCCCCACCTCCGGCGACGGCTCTGCCCCCGAGAGCCTGGCGGAAGCCACAACTGTTTTCATCTGCAGGCGCGTACGAGATACCTGAATGAATTGCCCCTATCTACGACGCAAACCGCACCCGGGGCGTGAGCACCGATGACCGGAGTGCTCTCCGGCGTCGCCGCACTCGCCTCCGTCGCCGGGAGCTCGCTGGCCTTCCACGCGGGATACGGGCTCCTCGGTCGGATCGTCTCGCCCGACGCACTCCTCGAACGGCTCCCCAGATAGTGTCAGATATCACCGCTTTCACGGTCGCGTTGTTCACGAGCTACGGCCTCGCCGTGGGGATCCTGTTCGGCTTCTTCGGGATGGGCGGGTTCCTGATCACCCCCGCGCTGCTCGTCTCGGGCTACCCCACGCGGGTCGCGGTCGGGAGCGGCCTGGCGTTCGTCTTCGGGACCTCCCTGATCGCGACCATCCAGCACCGCGGGTTCGGGCAGGTGAACCGCCGGCTGGGCGTCGCGCTGTTCGTCGGGACGACCACGGGGATCGAGCTCGGCCGGCGGCTCATCGGCCTGCTCGACACCGCGGGGCTCGCGTCCGCGTTCGTGAGCGGGGCGTACGTCGTGCTCCTGCTGGGCGTCGGCGCGTTCGTCTACCGGGACGCCGGCTCCGACGGGGCGTCGTCGACGGCGGTGGCCGCCCGGGTACGCGCCGTCTCGCTGCCGCCCCACGCGACCGTCGAGGGAGCGTCGGTCTCGGTGTGGGTGGTCCTGGCCGTCGGCCTGGTCGTCGGCGTGCTCGCCGGAACCCTCGGCATCGGGGGCGGCTTCCTGCTCGTGCCGTCGCTGGTCTACGGCCTCGGGCTCTCGATGCCCGTCGCCGTCGGGACCAACGTCTTCCAGATGACCGTCTCGGCGGCCTACGGCACCTTCTCCTACGCCAGCGACGGGCTGGTGGCGCTGCCGGTCGTCCTCGCGCTGCTGGTCGGGAGCACCCTCGGCGCCCGGATCGGATCGGCGGCGACCAACCACGTCGACGAGGGCGACATCAAGGGCTCGTTCGCCGCGGTCCTCGTCGGGGGTGGACTGGCCGTCGCGAGCAAACGCCTGGCGGCGGCGGTGGACCTGCCCGCGCTACACACCCTCGGGCTCGTGCTCCTGTTCGGCTCCGCCATCGCCGTCAGCGCCGTCGTCGTGGTGCGGCTGGTCGCGGCGCTGCGGGCCGGGGCGGACGACCCCTCGGCCGCCTGAGCGGCGGGCACCGGCGCCCGGAGCGGGGACTCAGACCACGTCGACCCACAGCGACTCGGGGTACTTGTCCCCCCGGTCACAGAGGAGGACGCCCACGACGTCGTCGGCGTCGAGGCTCCCCTCCCCCGCGAGTCGGCGCACCGCCGCCACGGCGGCCCCGCTAGAGGGACCGACCAGGAAGTCGTCGTCGACGCGGAGGACCTCCCGCACGAGCGACCGGTCGTACTGGCCCGCGTCGACGACGTCGATCCGGCGGTCGACGTAGCGCTCGCGGAGGTCCCGGGCGGCCTGCCAGGCCGTCTCGGTGTCGACGTACCGGCGGGCGTCCAGCACGGCCCCGTCGTAGACGTCGCGGTGGGCGTGGGCCTCACCGCGGAAGTGGCGGAGCCCCTCGATGCCGTGGGGGGCCTCGGCGGGCTCGACCCCCACGACGGTCACGTCCCCGCGTTCGTGGAGCGCTCGTCCCGCCCCGCTCACCGTGCCCCCGGAGCCCGCGCCGGCGACGAAGTGGGTCAGCGTGCCGGCGCTCTGCCGCCACAGCTCCGGGCCGGTCGCCTCCCGATGGGCCGCCGGATTGGCGGGATTGTCGTACTGGTCGATCCAGAGGGTCGCCGCGGCGGTCGACTCCCGGAAGTCGGCCAGTCGGTCGAACTTCGCGGCGTAGTCGCTGCCCGCCGGGACGGTGACGATCCGCCCGCCGGCGTCGCGGACGGCGTCGCGCTTGCCGCGGGCGGCGTCCGCCGGGACGACGACGGCCACGTCGTACCCCCTGGCGCCCCCGATCCGGGCGAGTTCGCTGGCGGTGTTGCCGCTGGAGGCTTCTACGACCGTTTGCCCGGGGAGGTCGCCTCGCCGCTCGGCCCGGTCGAGCATGCGCGGGACGATCCGGGACTTGATCGACCCGCCGCCGTGGGGCTGGTCGTGCAGGTTGCACCACTCGACCTTGGCGTAGACGGTCGGGGCGACGCCGACGTCGAGTTCGACCAGCGGCGTTCGTCCGATCGTCGACTCGTCGACTGGGCTGGGCACGTGAGGCAGTGACGGTCGACCGCGACCAATAGCTGTCGGCCGCGCGACTGGATCAGCCGGGGAGCGTGCGACTGGACCGACCTGGGAGCGTGCGACTGGACCGACCTGAAACGGGCGGAGAAGGCGCTGGTGTGGACGGGCGAAGGGAAGGGAAGGACGACCCCGCAAAACCGGGGCGCCCTCGGTTGGCTGGCGGTGCCGTCGACGTTCGATCGGTTCGGTGTGTGATCTGTCTGCGCTCTGTTTCGTTCGGGCCGCGTTCCGCTCGGAGGCGTCCGCTGAGTCCGCGTCGACCGCGGTCGTCGAATCGCTTCGAGCGCATGAGCCGCCACGTGCGGGCGATACGGCTTTCTCGTCCGGCGTCCAGCACCGCTTTTCCGCGCCTGTCCGGGGCGTTCGTATTTGTCCGGTGCGACGCTTTTTCGTGGTGCCTGCTGCCGGGGTTTGCTTCACCGTACCGGCCGCCGCCGACGCGCTCCTACGCTCCGTTCCGTGGTACGTGGTACCAAGCCAAAAGAGTTGTGGCAGTCGGGGTGTCAGATCGCTGATGGCTGGGGGAGGACCGAACCCGGCGGCGCCGCTGGCGGACGTGACGAAAGGGGTACGGAAGCGAAAACTGCCGACTAGATCTCGGCCTCGAAGTCCTCGAGGGAGTACGTCGGCTCGCCGCCGCGGCGGTCGATCGTCTCGTTGGCCAGCAGCCAGTAGACGACCGAGAGCGCGCGGCGACCCTTGTTGTTCGTCGGGATGACGAGGTCGACGTTGCTCGTCGAGTTGTTCGAGTCGCACATCGCGATCACGGGGATGCCGACCGTGATCGCCTCCTTGACGGCCTGGGCGTCGCCGATCGGGTCGGTGACGACCACGACGTCGGGTTCGATGTACCCGTCGTACTTGGGGTTGGTCAGCGTCCCGGGGATGAACCGGCCCGTGCGGGCGCGGGCGCCGATGGCGTCGGCGAACTTCTCGGCCGGGAAGCGACCGTACTGCCGCGAGGAGGTCACGAGGATCTGCTCGGGGCTGTAGTTGGCCAGGAAGTCCGCGGCGGTGCGGATCCGACCGTCGGTCCGGGAGACGTCGAGCACGTAGAGCCCGTCGTCGCGGACGCGGTGGATGAACCGCTCCATGTCCTTGGTCTTCTGCTGGGTCCCGATGTGGACGCCGGCACCCAGGTAGTCCTCGACGGGGATGAGGAGGTCGGCCTCCTCGCCCTCGGGCATGACGTCCTCGTCGAACGGGGACGCCTCCTCCTCGGCCGCCTCCTCGGCGGCCGCGTCTGTCTGTTCGGCCTCGGCGGCCTCGGCGGCCCCCTCGGCGGGCGACTCCTCTGCAGCCTCGGCCTCTTCGGCCGCGTCGGCCTCTTCGGCCTCGACTGTCTCGGCGTCGGTGTCGTTGTCGGTCATACTGCGTCGTCCGCGATGCGGATGAGTTCGTTGAGTTTGGCAGTTCGCTCGCCCCCGACGGTCCCGGTCTTGATGAACGGGGCGTCGGTCGCGACGGCGAGGTGTGCGATGGTCGCGTCCTCGGTCTCGCCCGAACGGTGGGAGATGACCGCGTCGTAGCCGTTCCGCGTCGCCAGTTCCACGGCGTCGAAGGCGTCGGTCAGCGTCCCGATCTGGTTCGGCTTGATCAGGATGCTGTTGGCCGCGCCGGTCTCGATGCCGGCCTCCAGGCGCTCGACGTTGGTGACGAACAGGTCGTCCCCACAGATCAGCGTCCGGTCGCCGACCCGGTCGGTCAGCTCGGCGAAGCCCTCGTAGTCGTCCTCGTCGAGGGGGTCCTCGACGTAGGCGAGGTCGTAGTCCTCGACCAGACCGGCCACGTAGTCGATCTGCTCGGCGGTGGACTTCTCCTCGTCGCCGTAGTGGTACGCGCCGTCGGCGTACAGTTCCGCGCCGGCCACGTCGAGTCCGAAGGTGATCTCGAAGCCGAGCTCGTCGGAGACTTCGCCGACCGCCCGGTCCACGATCTCGAAGGCCTCGGCGTCGTCAACGGGGGGCGCCCACGCGCCCTCGTCGCCGAGGGCGGCGGGGATCCCCCGCTCGTCGAGGATCTCCGAGACCTTCCCGTGGACCCGCGCGTTCGCGAAGACGGCCTCCTGGACGCTCGGCGCCCCGACGGGCGCGGCGAGGAACTCCTGGATGTGGGTCGCCTCCTTGGCGTGCTCGCCGCCGCCGACGACGTTGCCCAGCGGGATGGGGAAGTTGTCGCCGCGGAAGGCGCCCCCGAGGTGCTGGTACAGCGGCGCGCCCAGCACGTCGGCGCCGGCCTTCGCGGCGGCCATCGAGATGGCCACGGCGCTGTTGGCGCCGATCTCGCTGAAGTCGTCGGTGCCGTCGGCGGCGTGCAGCGCGGCGTCGACGTCGCGCTGGTTGCCGGCGTACACCTCGTCGACGAGGCGGGGGATCGCGTGCTTGCGCGCCGCCGCGATCGCCTCGTTCGAGGGGAGTTCGATGGCCTCGTACTCGCCCGTGCTGGCGCCCGAGGGCGCCGCCGCGCGACCGAAGCCGCCGGACTCGGTGAGCACGTCCGCCTCGACGGTCGGGTTGCCCCGCGAGTCGAGGATGCGGCGGAGCGAGACCGCCGTGATCAGCGTCATGACCCACCCTTCTCGCGCTTGACCGTGAACGGCAGCACGCCCGCGTCGTACTCCTCCGCGGCGATCAGGATCGGTTCGGACTGGTCGGTGTCGACCAGGGTGGGCGCGCCGTACGACAGCTGCAGCGCCCGCGCGCCGAGGATGCGTGCCTTCTCGTAGCGGTTGTAGCGCTGGCTCATTGGTAGGGGGAGACGACGTCCACGAGGTCCTTGTGCGACACCATCATCCGCCGGCAGCAGTGGCGATCGACGCCGAGGTCGTCGAGCACCTCGGCGGGGTCCTCGTCGCCCTCGCGGGCGCGCGCTTTGAACTCCTCCCAGTGTTCGCCGACCACTTTGCCACACGTGAAACACCGGACGGGAATCATCATGGGTGGATCACCTCAGCGGTAGGACTTCTGGTAGCGGGCACGAGCGCCGGGACCGCCCCACTTCTTGGGTTCTTTCTGCCGGATGTCGTTGACCAGCAGGGTGCGGTCGAACTCCATGTAGGCGTCGCGGAGCTCGGCGTCGCTGTGGTGTTGCACCAGCCCGCGGGCGATCGCGGTCCGGGCCGCGTCGGCCTGGCCGCTGAAGCCGCCGCCCGAGACGTCGATGTCGATGTCGACGCCGTCGCGCAGCTCTTCGCCAGCGATGCGGAACGGTTCGAGCATCTTCAGGCGAGCCGTCTCCGGCTCGACCAGCTCGACGGGCTGGGAGTTGATTCGGACGCGACCCTCGCCGTCGCGCACGGTGGCGCGGGCGATGGCCGTCTTCTTCTTTCCGCTCGTGTTGGTTACCATGTGACGTTAGCACCCAGGGTCTCGGAGACGTCACCGAGGGTGACGAACTTGATGTTCGAGAGCCGATCCAGCGAGGTGCCGTCGAGGACCTCGCCCTCCTCGTCGAAGGGGTCGCCCACGTAGACGCGGACGTTCTCGAAGGCCTCGCGGCCGCGCTGGCTCTTGTACGGCAGCATGCCGCGGATCGCGCGCTTGAAGATGCGGTCCGGGCGCTTGGGGTAGTAGGGGCCGCGGTCCGAGCCGAGCTCGGCGCGCGTCTCGTAGCGGCCCATCACGTCCTCCTCGCTGCCGGTGATGACGGCCCGTTCGGCGTTGACGACGGCGACCGTCTCGCCGTCGAGGGCCCGCTGGCTCACCTCGCTGGCGACGCGGCCCATGATGCAGTCGCGGGCGTCGACGACGACGTCCGCGTCGAACTCCGAGAGATTCATCGAATCACCCGCACGTTCGTGCCGTCGGGGTTGTTCTGTACGACCTGTTCCAGCGTCACCGGTTCGCCGACCTGGTCGATCTTCTTCCTCGCGGTCGAGGAGAAGTCGACGGCGGCGACGGTGACGGATTTCTCGAGCGCACCGCTACCCAGTACCTTACCGGGTACGACGACGGTCTCGTCCTCCCGGGCGTATCGTTCGATCCGCCCGAGGTTGACCTCCGCGTGGGTGCGCCGTGGCTTTTCCAGACGGTCTGCGACGTCCTGCCAGACGCCGGCACCGGAGTCGCGGGCGACCGCCTTCAGCTCGGCAATGAGACTCTGCAGTCTCGGGTTGGTCTTGCTCATAGTTGTCCTCCTGTAACGTGGCCCGCCGCCCCGAAGGGGCGGGAACCGGAGCGCCGGCCCCCGGAGTGGAAGCCGACGAAGAGACGCCCGACGCTCTGCGGTCGGGTGTCGAGAGAAGTGGAGTGCAGGGAGCAGGATTTGAACCTGCGGACTCCTACGAGACAGCGCCCTGAACGCTGCGCCGTTGGCCTGACTTGGCTATCCCTGCTCGCACTACCACTTACTGCATACCCCTTCAAACCCCTTTCGATCCGAGGCCGACTTTCGACAGCCGGCTCCGGGGTGTGGTGACGCGTCGCCGCGGTTGCGGCGGCGCGCGGACGCGTGCCGGTCAGGGCCGGCGCCGTCGCTGTGGCGACGGGCGTGCGCGTCGTGGGTGAGGGGGTAGAGTGCATCGTTCGGTTCTAGACTGCGACTTTCTCCTGGAGTTCCGCGGCGCGGTCGTCGATCGACTCGACGGCGCGGCTCACGAGCTCCGCGACGGTCATTGAGCCGTCCGTCTCCACGTGGAAGACGAACGCCCCGGGGACGTCCTCGACGTGCAGTTCCTTGCCCTGGAAGGGCTCGTACTGCGTGAGGTCGTTGTCGAACTCGTCGGTGGCGACGAGTTCGCCGTCCTCGGTCTCGATGACGCCGCGGAGGATCTGTGGCTCCCCGTCGTCGAACTCGCCGGCCTCGCCGACGACCTCGACGTGCTGGAGGTGCCGGTAGCCGACCGCGACCCCGCCCTGGTGTTTGGCGTGTTCGCGGCCGACGTCGAGCACGGCTTCGGCCTCGAGTTCGAGGCGCTGGTCCTCCTTGAGGTCCATGATCGGGATGTGGTCGTCGGCGGGCCGGACGTACTCGTCGGAGGTCTCGATGTCCCCCGAGTAGGCCGTCTCGCCCTCGACGTCCAGCGCGAGGGTGACCTCGTCACCCTGCTCGAACTCGTCGAGGTCGGTCGTCAGCGGCACGAGACCGAGCCGGAGCGCGATCTGCTCGTCGAACATCACCGACGAGTTCTCGATGAACCGGACGGTGTCGATCGAGAACGTCGGCACGTCCGTGATCATCGCGCGGCGGATCCCGTTGGCGAACGCGGGGGTGAGCCCGCGGACGAGGAACCGCGCCTCGCGGTCACCGCGCTCGATGAACTCGACCTCGAATTCCTGACTCATGGTCTAGACTCGCTTGTTCTTGGGCGCGCGCGTGCCGTCGTGCGGGATCGGGGTGACGTCCTCGATCCGGCCGATCTCGAGGCCGGCACGGGCCAGCGCACGGATCGTCGCCTGGGCGCCGGGGCCCGGCGACTTGTTCTTGTTCCCACCGGGGCCGCGCACGCGGACGTGCACGCCCTCGATGCCCGCGGCCTGGACCTCCTCGGCGACCTTCTCGGCCATCTGCATGGCCGCGTACGGCGAGGCCTCGTCGCGGTTCTGCTTCACGACGGAGCCGCCGGAGGACTTCGCGATCGTCTCGGCGCCGGTCAGGTCCGTGATCGTGATCAGCGTGTTGTTGAACGATGCGTGTACGTGGGCGATGCCCCACCGGTCCTGCGGTGCTTCACTCATTGTTGACCCTCAGCGCGTTCGGGATGTAGTTCGTCGGCCAGCGGGCTCCGGTCGTCGAACTCGATGGTCGGCTCCTCGTCGACCTCGACCAGTCGGGAGGGGACCGTCACGCGGGCGCCGTCCACGCGGACGTGCCCGTGGGAGATGAACTGCCGGGCCTGCTGGGGCGTGTTGGCCAGCCCCTTCCGGTAGGCGACGGTCTGGAACCGCCGCTCGAGGACGTCGGAGACGTCCAGCGACAGGACCTGACTGATGTCGTCCTGCTCGGAGAGGATGCCGATGCGTCGCAGGCGGGCGAGGAAGTCGGCGCCGAGTTCGGCGGCGACCTCCGGATCGCCCTGGGCCTCGCCGAGCAGCCGGCGGGCCTCGCGGCGCATCTCGCGCAGGCGCGACTGGGCGCGCCAGAGCTCTTCTTTGTTCTTCAGGCCGTAGCGACCCAGGAGGTCGCTCTCGCGGGCGATGCGCTCGCCCTGGTAGGGGTGATTCGGCGTCTCGTAGAACTTCGTGTTGCTCCCGGTCGTCATTCTTCACCACCCTCCGCTTCCTCTTCGGCCTGCATTTCGCGGATCTCCTCGATGTTGACCCCGATGGTGCCCTCGGTACGGCCCGTGGACTTGGTCCGCTGACCGCGGACCTTCTGGCCCCGCTTGTGGCGGATGCCCTTGTAGGAGTCGATCATCTTCATCCGGTTGATGTCGTGCCGGCGCTTCTCCTCGAGGTCGGAACCGACCTTGTGGCTGGTCTCGCCGCTGAAGAAGTCCTTCTGTCGGTTGACCATCCACGCCGGGACGTGGCTCTCGAGGTTCTCGACGACGTCGACGACGGATTCGATCTCGTCGTCCTCGAGTCGACCGAACGTCGCCGTCCGGTCCACGTCCGCGGTGTCGGCGACGATTCGCGCCAGGCGCTCGCCGATACCTTTCATGTCTGTGAGGCTTCGCTCGACCGTCTTCGTCCCGTCGAGGTCGGTCTGCCCGATGCGGACGAAGTAACGGAGGTTATCATCTTCCTCCTCCGGCGAGTTCTCCTCTGGTTCTTCTGCACTCATGTCTGGGGTTTCTGTGTCAGCGTTGCGGCGGGGATTCGAACCCCGGAGGCTTGCGCCACTGAGTTAGCAACCCAGCGCCTTGGGCCAGCTTGGCTACCGCAACCTGCGTGCGTGTTATCTCCGCCCCGTCGTCGGGACTCGGGGACCGGCTCCCCTGCAGTGACTGCAACCTGAACAACCCGTGGGCGCTACTTAAACATCACGAAACGGCAGGGGGACGGCTGCCCCTGCGTCGCCCGGAGAACGGTCGTTCGCGGCGATCCAGAATCCGCAGAATCAGGCGCCGACGTACTCCTCGTTGAGTTCGTACTCG
The DNA here is from genome assembly GCA_042216345.1 of Haloferacaceae archaeon. GTDB lineage: Archaea > Halobacteriota > Halobacteria > Halobacteriales > Haloferacaceae > JBDGUA01. Next base: position 10,987 of record JBDGUA010000021.1, on the reverse strand, counting down.
CCGTCGTCGTTGCGGACGAGGTACTCGCCGTAGTAGGGGACCCGGTCGGCGACGACCTCGCGGAACGCCTCGCGGATCTCGTCGCGGCTCATCTCGCCCATCGACTTCAGGTCGTCGTTGCGGTTGAGACAGCCCTTGAGGTAGCCCTCGTGGGTCACCCGGACGCGCCCGCAGTTGGCGCAGAAGGTCTCGTTCTCGACGGGGTCGACGATCTCGACCATGCCGCCGTCGATCCAGTAGCGCTTCCGGTCGTGCATATCGCGGTGCTCGACGCGGTCGGCGATGTCGGCGAGCCAGTCGTGGACGCGCTGGATGTCGATGTTCCACTCGGGGCGGCCGGTGAGTTCGGGCATGTACTCGATGAGCTGGAGCTGGAGCCCCTCGTTCTCGGCGACGTGGTGGACCATCTCCTCGACGTAGCCGGCGGTCCGCTCGAAGACGACCATGTTCAGCTTCACCGGATCGAGCCCCGCGTCGAGGGCGGCGTCGACGCCCTCCAGCACCCGGTCGTAGGCGCCGGACTTGGTGATCTCGGCGAACGCGTCGGGGTCCAGCGCGTCCTGGGAGACGTTGACCCGCTCCAGGCCGGCCGCCTTCAGCTCCTCGGCCCGGCCGGGGAGGAAGGTGCCGTTGGTCGTCATCGACACCTCCATCGAGTCGGGCGTCCGGCGGATGATCTCCTCGAGGTCCCCGCGGAGCATGGGCTCCCCGCCGGTGAACTTGACCGAGTCCACGTCGAACTCGGCGGCGACCTCGAGGAAACGCACCACGTCGTCGGTCGACATCTCGTTGTCCTGCGGGTCCATCGGACCGCGCGTGTCACCCAGCCCCTCGTTGTGACAGTAGACGCAGTCGAAGTTGCACCGGTCCGTGAGAGAGACACGCACACCGGAGACCTCCCGCCCGAAGTCGTCCTCCAGCATCTTGTTCGTACCTTCGCCCGAGCGTCCTTAAACTCGCGGGAAGCGAGGGGCGATATGTAACCGCCGGGAGTTACGTTTCGACGGGTTCGTAGGTTCGAGAGATAGCGGAGAGGGTTACCTGTATCGGGTCGGGCCGCCCCCGTCATCTCCCTCGCTACGCTCGGTCCAAGGCCGCGACTCGTCTCATTCAAATCCCGCCACGGCAACAGCCGCTCACGGGCGACGAGCGCACGAGGCGCTCGTCGGTGGGTTCGCGACAGTATGCGGTGGGACTGGGATTTGAACCGGAGCCAGACGGTCCGTCTCCCTCGCTGCGCTCAGTCGACGGCTGCGACTGGCAGGGTTCAAATCCCGCCACGGGAACACTCGCTCACGGGCGACGAGCGCACGAGGCGCTCGTCGGTGGGTTCGCGACAGAATGCGGTGGGACTGGGATTTGAACCCAGGAGGCCGGGAGGCCACCTGCTTTCAAGGCAGGCGCGTTAGGCCGCTCCGCCATCCCACCACGCGCCCCGCTTGTCGCGCCCCCGCTAAATCCGTTACGCCTCCGGGACTACAGGTCGCTCTCGTCGAAGACCAGCGTCACGCCGTTGTCGGCCAGCCACTCCCGGTGGACGGCGTAGTCGGGGTCGTGGGCCCCGACGACGCGCCAGAACCGCTCGGAGTGGTTCGGCTCGATCACGTGGGCCAACTCGTGAACGACGACGTAGTCGGCGATCCGGGGCGGCGCCAGCAACAGCCGCCAGTTCAGGCTGATCGTTCCCGACGTCGAGCAGCTCCCCCAGCGCGTCCGCTGGTTCCGCACGTGGACGGCGTCGTACGTGACGTCCATCGCGTCGGCGTAGTGGTCGAGCCGCGACTCGAAGTGCTCCCGGGCCAGGCGGCGGTAGAGCGACTCCAGGGCGTTCTTGACGGACGTGCGCTCGACCTCCCAGCGGGCGAGGACGAAGGCCTCGTCGGTGACGACCGACCGCGAGCGCTGTTCGACGGCGACCTCGCGCTCGCCGCCGAGGTAGGGGAACCGCGCCCCCGCCGCGAACGTCCGGTCGGGGACCCGCGCCCGCGTCGCCTCGTACTCGGCGTCGCGCTCGCGCACCCACTCGGCGTTCGCCCGCAGCAACCCCTCTGGGTCGGCGTCGACGCCCGAGGGGATGACCACCGACACGCCGGCGACGCCGACCTGGATCTTGGCCCGGGTGGCGCGGTCGCTCTCGCGGACGACGTACTCGACGGGGCGGCCCTCGAGGGTGATGCGGCGCGCGTCGGTCACGGGAGCGACCTCCTCAGGCCCGGACCAGCTCCGGCCCGCTATCGCCCTCGACCACGGCCAGTCCGAGGTCGTCGAGGACCGCGACGGTGCGTTCGGGAACGGCCCGCCCCGCGGTCCGGCGCGCCTCGAGCAGCGGTAGCACCGTCAACAGGTCGTCGGGGCGCTCGAGCACGGGCAGCAGTTCGAGGAAGGCGACGTCGAGGCCGGCGTCCGCGCCGCGGTCGGCCAGCGTCGCGAGTTCGGGCGTGGCGAAGGCCCCGGCGAAGTCGATCGGCTCGGCGAAGGCGACGTAGTGGACCCGCCCGTCGGGCGCGGCCCCGAGAACGACCGGGGCACGGCGGAGCTTCATCGCCGCGTTGTCGATGGTAGTCCGGGCCAAAAGGGGCGCCGTGGGCCGGACGAGCGCGACGGTGTCGGCGCCCTCCTCGCGCAGCAGGTGGGTGACGGTGTTGCCCGCGCGGGCGTCGGCGGTCGAGCCGACCTGTGGCTCGAACCGGACGCCGTCGAGGTCGGGGAGCGCCTCCGCGGCCAGCGCCCGGACCTCCGCCTCGGGGGCGGTGTCGGTCCGGTGCTGCTCGGGGAGCGCGTCGTCGGGACGGAAGTTCACCAGCAGGTCCCCGCCCGACTGGCGGACTGCCTGGAGGGTGTCCTGCAGCATCGCGGCGGCGAGGTCGGCGGCCTCGCCCTCGGTCAGGGGGCCGGACGCGGCGAGTTCCGGGAGCGCGAGTCCGGGTCGCGGCGGGTCGGCGAGCACGGCGACGACGGTCATGTCCGGGAGAGGGGCCGGCAGCCCCAAGAAGGCGCCGCTTCGGCGGAGAGGCGGTCAGCGCGGGGCCCGATCGACCCGTGGGGGCTCACCGCCCCCGCCGACCCTTCGTCTGCCGGTAGTCCCGACCGAAGACGGTCTCGCGGACGTGCTCGACGAACGCCGCGGTCTCGGCGTCGGTCTGTCGCTCCAGTTCGACCATGGGCACGAGTTCGAAGCCCCGCCCGCGGATCGTCGTCGCGTGCTCGGCGTCGACGTCGAAGCTGTCGGGCCGGCGGGTGGTGTACTCGATGGCGAGCGCCTCCAGCGCTCGCTGGCCGATCGGGACGATGATCTCGGGGTTGATCATCCGCACCTCGGCGTTGAGGAACGGCTCGCAGTTGCGCTCCTCGTCGTCGCTGGCCGGGCGCTCCGGGTGGCGACAGCGCGTCAGGTAGGTGAGAAAGACGTTCTGGACGTCCGGCTCCGTGGCCTCCGGCGGCGACCGCGAGAAGCCGAGGTCGCCGAGGATTCCCTGGAGTCGCCGGCCCGGCTCGTCGCCGACGAAGGGGACGCCGTGCTCGTCGGCGCCGGTGGTCGGGGACTCGCCGATGAAGATGAACTCGGCGCCCACGTCGCCGTAGCCGTGGACGACGCGCTCCCGGGTCTCACAGAGGGCCTCGCAGTTCTGGCAGTCCTCGTCCATGTCGAACGGGTTCGCGAACTCGTCCTGGTGGGCGTCCACGGCGGGGGTTGCCGGCCAGGGGGTAAAACGGTGTGGGCTCCGGGGCGGGGCGGATCTCCCGGGCATCGGCGGGGCGGATTCCCAGGGACGGTGGCGAGGCGGATCTCCCGGGCGTCGGCGGGCGGATATCCTGGGCGTCGCCGGGGCGGATTCCCGGGGGGTCGCTGGTCCGGTCCCTACCGGTTCAGCCGACTGACCCGCCGGCGGTTGACGATGCCGACGTTGTTGGCGACGTTCTCGGTCAGCACGCGGAAGGCGTCGGCGGTGTCGGAGTCCTCCCGGAGGACGATCGGCTCGCCGCCGTCGCCGCCGGAGCGGACGTCGGGGTCGATGGGGATGCCGCCGAGGTAGGGGAGGTCGTTCTCCTGGGCCAGCTGCTGGCCGCCGCCGGAGCCGAAGATGTCGTGGGTGTTCCCGCAGTCTGGACAGCGGAAGCTGGACATGTTCTCGACGACGCCGAGGACGTTCGTGTCGTGCTTGCCGAACATGCGCAGCCCCTTGCGGGCGTCGTCGAGGGCGACGTCCTGGGGGGTCGTGACGATGGCCGCACCGGTGATCGGCAGCGTCTGCAGGAGCGTGAGCTGCGGGTCGCCGGTGCCCGGCGGGAGGTCCACGACCAGGTAGTCCAGGTCCCCCCACTCGACGTCCTCGATGAGCTGGGTGAGGATCTTGTGGACCATCGGGCCGCGCCAGATGACCGGGTCGTCCTCGCCGACCATGAACGCCATGCTCATCAGCTTCATCCCGTAGCGTTCGGGCGGGATGATCGTCTCCGACTCGGTCGCCCGGGGGCGCTCGTCCGCCGAGACCATCCGCGGGACGTTCGGCCCGTAGACGTCGGCGTCGAACAGGCCGACGCGGGCCCCGAGCTTCGAGAGGCCGGCGGCGACGTTGACCGCCATGGTCGACTTGCCGACCCCGCCCTTGCCGGAGGCGACGGCGACGACGTTCTTCACGCCCGGGAGCACCTGATCCTGCGGGGCGACCGCCGAGGGCACCGAGGCGGAGACCTCGGGCTCGAGGCCCTCCTCGACGAGCGCCTCGCGCACGCGAGAAGCGATGTCCGTCTCGTGGGGGGCGTAGGGGGCGCCGAGCGCCAGCGACACCTTCACGGCGTCGCCGTCGACCTCGACGGCGTTCACGAGGTTCAGCGAAACGATGTCGTCGTCCAGGTCGGGGTCCTGCACCGCCGACAGGCGGTCCCGAACGGCCGCTTCGTCCATGGCCCCACCTCGGGGACTGTGGCGAATAAGGGTTTTGTCGGCGAAGGCCCCGACCGTCGAACCGCCGGTGCGCCGATCGGCCACCCCTCGCATCCGTCTCGCCACCGGCCACCCCTCGCATCCGTCTCCCCCAGTCTCGACCGGGAACTCCGTCGTCCCGCGCACTGGGAAGATACCGAGGGAGCCCTGCCGATCTGTCGGAGAGTGAGGGTATTTCACACGATTTTCGCTTGTAGAAAACGCTCGGCGGGGTATATGTCCCTCTCCGTGCGTACAGTCGAGGGTACGATGCAGGACACTGACCGGTCGGGGACGGTCCTCGTGGTCGACGACGAACCCGACCTGGCGGATCTCTACGAGATCTGGCTCTCCCCTCAGTACGACGTGCGGACGGCCTACGGCGGCCAGCAGGCGCTGGACGAGCTGGACCAGGCGGTCGACGTGGCCCTCCTCGACAGACGTATGCCCGGTCGCTCGGGCGAAGAGGTGGCCGAGCGGATCGTCCAGATCGCCCCGGAGACGGCGATCGCGTTCGTCTCCAGCGAGGCCGACCCCACGGTCCGGTCCGGCGTCCAGTACGACGCGTACCTGACGAAGCCCGTCGACCGGTCGGCGCTGCTGGAACTGGTGGCCGCGCTGCTCGACCCCCCGGACGAACGGGTCCCGGTCCCCGGCGCTCCCGGTGAATCGAGGAGGGGACCAGCCTCGTCGCCGGACCGGTGGTGACCCGCGGGCCTACTCCTCCAGGAACTCGCCTTCGGATTCGCCCGAGCCGGCCGCCGTGCTGGAGTCGGCCCGCCGGCGGACGTCGACGCGGTAGTGCTCCAGGATGTCGCGCCCGAGCAGCAGCGGGTAGTCCATGTGGCTGCGGTCCTCGACGCTGGCGGTGACGGTGTGCTGGGTGCCGCCGATGCCGATGACGAGGTCGACGATGGGCCGGGACTTGCTCGAGCGGGCGCTGCCGGACTTGATCCGGGTCATGCTCTTGATCGGGCCGGCGCCGATCTCCGCCGCCAGCGACGTGTCGATGCTGGTCCGGGTCGCCCCGGTGTCGGACTTGGCCATGACCGGCTTCGAGCCGCTGGTCCCGCTGACGTGGACCTCCTCGATGTAGCCGATGGTCGGCACGTCCTCCGTCTCGGGGGGGACCGTCCGGGGTTTACAGGCCGGTTCGGAGTCGTCCAGGGTGGCGGCCAGTTCCCGGACGCGCTCGGCGTCGACGGTCCCGCCGACGGACTCGATGGCCTCCCTGGCGATGTACGGCGCCGGGCTCGTGCCGGTGGCTTTGAACAGCCCGCGGAAGCCCGCCGTCGGGTTGACTTCGAGGACGAACCAGCCGTCCTCGCCCTCGATCAGGTCGACGCCGGCGTAGTCCAGTCCCATGACGTCGGCGGCGTAGAGGGCCGTCTCGCGGGCCTCCTCGGGCATGTCGCCGGTGGCGTCCTCGACCTCGCCGCCGAAGTGGACGTTGGTCCGCCACTCGCCCTCGGGCGCGTAGCGGTACATGGCGCCGATGATGTGGTCGCCGACGACGTAGACCCGGAGGTCGCGGTGGACGGTCTCGTCGCGCTCGATCATCTTCTGGAGGAACGCCTGCCGGTTCCCGACCCGGGGGTTGACCGGTTCGGTGAGGTCGACCTTCCAGGTGCCCCCGCCGTGGGTGCCGATGGCGGTCTTGTAGACCCCCTCCTCGCCGAAGCGGTCCCGGCCCTTGTTGAGCCGGTCGTTCGACAGCGCCAGCAGGGCGTCGGGGACCTTGATGTTCCAGTCGGCCAGCGTGGCCGCGGTCGCGAACTTGTGGATGGCCGTCAGGACCGCGTCCGGCTCGTTCAGCATCGGTCGGATGCGGTTGAACGTCTGGGCCAGCCCGAGCCCCTCGGCGGGTTCCTCGGTGTTCGACAGCAGCAGCCGGTTGGCGATCACGTCGACATCGGGCTCCAGCGACACCGTGCCGTCCTCGATGTTGACGACGGTGTTCTCCCGGCGCAGCCACTCCGGCTCGTGTCCGAGATCTTCCACGGCGTTCAGTATCGCTTTCGTCTCCTTGGAGTTGTGCAGCGAGAGAACGCCGACGCGGACGGGGTCGTCAGTCATCGGTAGTAGCTCTGACGGGGAACGCTAAAAACATCCGGCCTTCGCTCGCGACGCACCCGTACGGCACCAGTGCGGCCGCCATCTGTCGACTCCAGGCAGCCGAGCCCGCGACGGCGACAGCCGCCTCCGGCACATCTAAAGCGCCACGCTGACTGGTGGCACCTATGAGCGACGACCCGGCCTTCACGTACAACGGCGGGAAGGTCGAACCGGGGGAGACCCAGAACATCCGCTACGGCATCAGCGAGACGTACCTGGGCGACCCGGTGCGCGTCCCGGTCACCATCGTCAACGGCGAGCACGACGGGCCGACGGTGTTCCTCTCGGCGGCGGCCCACGGCGACGAACTCAACGGGATCGAGGTGGTGCGCGAGGTGGCCTTCGAGTGGGACCTCTCGGAGCTCCACGGGACGCTCGTCTGCATGCCGGTCCTGAACGTCCAGGGGTTTCTCACCCAGCAGCGCTACCTGCCGATCTACGACCGGGACCTGAACCGGTCGTTCCCGGGCCAGGAGGGCTCGACCAGCGCCAAGCGGATGGCCCACCGCATCTTCACGAACTTCATCGAGCCGTGCGACTACGGGCTGGACTTCCACACGTCGACGCGGGGGCGGACCAACATGCTCCACGTGCGCGCGGACATGGGCAGCGAGGAGGTGGCCCGCCTGGCGATGGCCTTCGGGACCAACGTCGTCATCGACAGCGAGGGCCCCTCGGGGACGCTCCGGGGCGAGGCCACCGAATCCGGCGTGCCGACGATCACCCTGGAGATGGGCGAGGCCCACCGCTTCCAGCGCGGGCTCATCGACGAGGCGCTGGCGGGCGTCCGGAGCGTCTTCGCCGAGTACGGCCTCCTGCAGGCCGAACAGGTGCGCTGGCCCGGCTGGCGGACGGTCATCGCCGGCAGCACCGAGAAGACCTGGATCCGCGCCGACGCCGGCGGCATCGTCGACATGCACTTCGAGCGCGGCGCCCTGGTCCACGAGGGCGACTGCATCTGCACGATCACCAACCCGTTCAAGGACGACAACGTGCGCGTGGAGTCGCCGTTCACGGGGCTGCTCGTGGGCGTCCTGGAGAACCCCGTCGTCTACCCGGGGAACCCGCTGTGCCACCTCGTGGAACTCGACGAGAACACCCGGCGCATCCTCGAACGCGAACAGTCGCCGACCGCCGACGGCGGGACCTGACCCCACGCACAGCGGCGACCGCGTGAGTGCGTCACGGGTCGCCACCGACCGCGTGCGGGCAAGAAGGTAACTTCTATACCCCACCGGTCCGCAGCATCACGAGAGCATGAGTCAGTCTTACAACCGGGGGCTGGTCGAGGACTTCGGCCGGTGGCGGGAGTTCTCGGCGGGCATGTGGGCCTGGATCTTCCACAAGTTCACCGGGTGGGTACTCATCGGCTACCTGTTCACCCACATCGCGGTGCTCTCCACGGCCCAACAGTCACCCGAAGCGTACACGACGACGATCCGGACGCTCGAGAGTCTGCTCGTCGTCCGCATCATGGAGGTCGGCCTCCTCGCAGTCGCGGTGTTCCACATCCTGAACGGACTCCGCCTGCTGCTGGTCGACCTCGGCATCGGCCTGGAGTCCCAGGACAAGAGCTTCTACGCGTCGCTGGTGCTGACCGGCGCCATCGCCGTCGCCAGCGTCCCGACGTTCCTGGCGGGGGTGTTCTGAGATGGCCGAGCGCTACTCCTCCTTCGAGACCGGGGGCCGACGCTGGCTGTGGCAGCGCATCACCGCGGCGTTCCTGATCGTGGTGCTCGCGTTCCACTTCTTCCTGCTGCACTTCGTCAACCACGCCGCCGAAGTCACCTTCGCGCTCAGCCAGGCGCGCATGGAGCAGTTGACCTACTACTCGCTGATGGTCCTGTTCCTGCTCACCGCGACGTTCCACGGCGTCAACGGCGTCTACAACGCCCTGATCAACCAGGGCCTGTCGGGCACGCGAAAGCAGGCCGTCAAGTGGACGCTCGTCGTCGCCAGCGTCATCCTGATCGTCCAGGGGATCCGCACCGCGAACGCGTGGGCCGGGATCGGACTCTTCTAACATGAGCACGCAAACACCAGACACCGAGACCGAGGAATCGTCCCCCGGCGCCGAACGCCGGGCCGAGAAGCGAGCGCGCGCCGCCGAGCAGGCCGCCGAGGAGTCGGCGGATCTGGCGGCCAGCGACGAGGAGACGGTCCACCTGAAGGTCTTCCGCTACGACCCCGAGGTCGAGGGCAAGCAAGAGCCCCGCTTCGACGACTTCCACGTCCCCTTCGAGAAGGGGATGACCGTCCTCGACGCGCTGATCTACGCGCGCGACACCTACGACCCGTCGCTGACGTTCCGCCACTCCTGCCGGCAGGCGGTCTGTGGCTCGGACGCGCTGTTCGTCAACGGGAGCCAGCGGCTGGGCTGTCAGACCCAGATCGCCGACCTCGACGCCGAGGTCGTCCGCGTCGAACCGCTCCCCCACCGCGAGGTCGTCAAGGACCTGGTCGTCGACATGGAGCACTTCTACGACCAGATGCGCGCCGTCGAGCCGTACTTCCAGACCGACGAGCTGCCCGAGGGCGAACTCGAGGAGCAGCGACAGAGCCGGGAGAACCGCGAGAAGATCAAGATGTCCACGCGGTGCATCTGGTGCGGCGCCTGCATGTCCTCCTGCAACATCGCGGCCGGCGACAACGAGTACCTGGGCCCCGCGGCGATCAACAAGGCCTACCGGTTCGCGATGGACGAGCGCGAGGGCGAGCAGATGAAGGAAAAGCGCATGCAGATCATCGAGCAGGAGCACGGCGTCTGGCGGTGTCAGACCCAGTTCTCCTGCACGAACGTCTGCCCGAAGGACATCCCGCTGACCGAGCACATCCAGGAGCTCAAGCGCGAGGCGGTCAAGAGCAACCTGAAATTCTGGTAACCAACTATGCACGAACACGACGTAATTGTGGTCGGCGCCGGCGGCGCTGGCCTCCGGGCCGCGATCGCGGCACAGGAAGAGGGCGCTGACGTCGCCATCGTCTCGAAGCTCCACCCGGTCCGCTCGCACACGGGCGCGGCCGAGGGCGGCATCAACGCCGCGCTTCGAGAGGGCGACTCCTGGCAGGACCACGCCTACGACACGATGAAGGGGTCGGACTACCTCGGCGACGCCCCGGCGGTCGAGGCGCTCTGCAAGGGCAGCCCCGAGGAGACGATCCAGATGGAACACTGGGGGATGGCCTTCTCCCGCGAGGAGGACGGTCGGGTCTCCCAGCGGCCGTTCGGCGGCCTCTCGTTCCCGCGGACGACGTACGCGGGCGCCGAGACCGGCCACCAGCTGCTGCACACGATGTACGAGCAGCTGGTCAAGCGCGGCATCGAGGTCTACGACGAGTGGTACGTCACGCGACTGGCGGTCACCGACGAGGACGACCCCGCCGACCGCTCCTGCCACGGCATCGTCGCCTACGACATCAAGTCCGGCAACGTCGAGGCCTTCGCGGCCCGCGAGGGCGTGATCCTCGCGACCGGCGGCCTCGGCCAGGCCTACGAGCACACGACCAACGCGGTCGCCAACACCGGCGACGGCGTCGCCATGGCCTACCGCGCCGGCGTCCCGGTCGAGGACATGGAGATGATCCAGTTCCACCCGACGTCGCTGCCGTCGACGGGTGTGCTCATCTCCGAGGGCGTCCGCGGCGAGGGGGGCATCCTCTACAACGCCGAGGGCGAGCGGTTCATGTTCGAACACGGCTACGCGAACAACGACGGCGAACTCGCCTCCCGCGACGTCGTCGCCCGCGCGGAGCTGACCGAGGTCAACGCGGGCCGCGGCATCGAGGACGAGTACGTCCACCTGGACATGCGCCACCTGGGCGAGGAGCGCATCCTCGACCGCCTGGAGAACATCGTCCACCTGGCCGAGGACTTCGAGGGCGTCGACGCCCTCGAGGAGCCGATGCCGGTCAAGCCCGGCCAGCACTACGCGATGGGCGGCATCGAGA
>JBDGUA010000011.1:16349-21395 GCA_042216345.1 Haloferacaceae archaeon | reverse complement strand
TCGAGCAAATTATGGCTGAATCGATGAGCGAGATGCTCCGGCGGGACATGGAGTGCGAGGGCCTGCTGGAGTGCTTCCACGACCTGAAGGAGATCGACCGGGAGGTGTTCAAGCTCCTGAACGAGGGCGACGAGCCGCTCACCGTCGACGAGATCGCCGAGGCCGTCGATCGGGAACGCTCGACGGCCTACCGCTCGGTCAAGCGGCTGATGCAGGCCGGCTTCCTGCAGAAAGAGCAGGTGAACTACGAGCAGGGCGGCTACTACCACGTCTACCGCCCGCGCGCCGCCGACGAGATCGCCCAGGAGATGCAGCGGACGCTCAACGACTGGTACGCCAAGATGGGCCAGCTCATCGGCGAGTTCAGCGAGAAGTACGCCGACGAACCCACGTCCGCGACGGCCTGAATCGACTGTTCTGCCCGCATTTCCGCGTCCTATCTCCTCGGATCCCGCTGACCCGACCCCGCCGCCGCTACGGTTCGACCCGACTCCGCCGCTACGGCGCTACGGCGACCAGCAGGAAGGTGTCGGGACGACTCGCCACGAACTCGACCGCGAAGCCGGCGGCCTCGAAGGCCGCGGTCGCCTCGTCTGGCGTGTAGCGCTCCTCGACCGAGGGGCCGTGCGCGCCCGCCCCGTCGCCGGACCAGTCGGCGACGACCACCCGCCCGCCCGGGACGACGACGCGGGCGAGTTCGGCGAGGGCCGCGTCGCTGGCGAACTCGTGGTAGGTCATCGTCGAGAAGGCGGCGTCGAGTTCGTCGTCGTCGAACGGCAGGTCGCCGACCTCGGTGGTGATCAGATCGACGTTCTCCGGAACGCCCTTCTCGCGGTAGAACTCGTGCATCTCGGCCTGCACGTCGACGCCGTAGACGGTGTCGACGTGGGGCGCGACGTCGTCGGTGTAGAAGCCGGTCCCGCTGCCGAGGTCCGCGACGACGTCCGTGGGGGCGGGCTCGATCGCCCAGAGCAGTTCCTCTGCGGAGAGGTTGCGGTACCGGGCGGCGTCGTCCTCGAGCTTCTCGGCCTTGGCGGCGTCGAACGTGTGGAACCCCATGTGTGTCCGATCGTTCCACGATCGTGAAATAGGCTCCGGTCGGCGCGATCCCGGGGCCCGCACCCGATCGGTGGTTCAGACGGGTCGTGGTCGGGACGGCCGCCTCGAACGCCGACGAAGTTAAGTGGTCGACCACGGTAGTATTGTCTGTAATGAGCAATACCGACTACGATCCCGCGACGGTCGCTCGGCGCGTCGCCGACGAGGAGGCGGCGGACCTCTACGTGCTCGACGTCCGCAACGAGGACGCCTACGAGGAGTGGCGGATCCCCGGCAGCGTGAACCTCCCCGTCTACGACGAACTGCTGGAGTACGACTTCTCGACGCTCGAGGAGCGCCTCGACGACCTCCCGGAGTCGGAAGAGATCGCGGTCGTCTGCGTCGGCGGCGTCACGTCCGCCCGGGCGGCGGAGTTCCTCCGCGAGCGGGGGTTCGACGCCGGCTCGGTGGACGACGGGATGAACGGCTGGGGGCGCGTCCACCGGGAGTACGAACTCGACCGCGACGGCGTGGTCCAGATCGTGCGGCCCGGCACGGGCTGTCTCTCCTACCTGGTCCACGACGGCTCGAAGGCGGTCGTGGTCGACCCGAGCCAGTACGTCGACCAGTACCTCGGCGCCGCCGACCGGCGCGACCTCGAGATCGTCGGCGTCGCCGACACCCACGCCCACGCCGACCACGTCTCGGGCGCCCGGAAACTCGCCGGCGAACTCGACGTCCCGTACTACCTCCACGGGGGCGACGCCGGGGCCCTCGACGGCGTGAGCGAGGTCTCCGACGGCGACGCGATCCCGGTCGGCGAGCGCGAACTCGAGGTGCTGTTCACCCCCGGCCACACCCCCGGGAGCGTCTCGTTCCGGTTCGGCGACGTCCTCCTCTCGGGTGACACGCTGTTCCTCCGGAGCGTCGGTCGGCCCGACCTCGAGGACAGTTCCGAGGCCGCCGTCCGGGAGGCCTCCGGACAGCTGTTCGACAGCCTCGACCGGCTGACCGACCTCGACGACGACACGCTGGTACTGCCGGGCCACTTCAGCGACGAGACCGTGCGCCCGCTGGCGACCGAACTCGGCGAACTCGCCGAGGAGACGACCAACGAACTGCTGAGCTACGTCGACGCCGGCGACCAGTCGGCCTTCGTCGAGACCATCGTCGAGAGCCTCGCGGACGAGCCGGCCAACTACAACCAGATCAAGCAGATCAACTGGGGCGAGGAACAGCCCGGCTCCGACGTCGAGTCGCTCGAACTCGGGCCGAACAACTGCGCCGCGAACTGATGGCGGTGCCGTCGGGAGCACGATGACGGACGCGCAAGGCATTCGCCGCAACTGGAAGCAGTTCCTCCTGCAGCTGCTGATGGTGTTTTCCGTCGGGCTGACGATCGGGAGCGAACGGACCGTGGTGCCGGTCCTCGGGCGGGAGGCCTTCGGCATCGAGTCGGTCCTGGTGATCGGCTCGTTCGTCCTGAGCTTCGGCTTCGTCAAGGCGATCCTCAACCTCTACGGCGGGAAGTGGGCCGACGAGTACGGCCGCAAGCCCATCCTCGCGCTCGGCTGGCTGGTCGCGCTGCCGATCCCCGTGATCCTGGTCGTCGCGCCGAACTGGTGGTGGATCACCGTCGGCAACGTCCTCCTCGGGGTCAACCAGGGCCTGGCCTGGAGCATGAGCGTGAACGCGAAGATCGACCTCGCGGGGAGCGGTGCCCGCGGCCTCGCGGTCGGCCTCGACGAGGCGTTCGGCTACACGGGCGTGGCGGTCGGCGGCTGGGTCACCGGGGCCGTCGCCACCGCCTTCGGCTACCGTCCCGAGCCGTTCTACCTCCTGGCCGGCGTCGTCGTCGCCGGGCTGGTCGCGTCGCTGCTGCTGGTCGAGGAGACCAAGCCCTACGCCGACGCCGAGGTGGCGGCCGAGGAGGCTGCCGACGCCACGGCGGATGGTTCCCCCGGCGGGTACGCGACCGACGAGGCGGGCGACCCGGCGACCGACGATTCGGCCGACGGCGACCTCCCGTTCCTCGCGGTGGTCAAGCGGGCGACCTACGGCGACCGCACGCTGTTCGCGGCGGCCCAGGCCGGCAGCGTCGAGAAGTTCGTCGACGCGCTGGTCTGGATCGGCTACCCGCTCTACTTCACGTCCATGGGCCTCTCGGTCGAGCAGGTCGGCGTCGTCGTCGGCGTCTACGGCGCCGTCTGGGGCGTCGGCCAGGTGTTCACGGGGCGGCTCGCCGACCGGATCGGCCGACGCCCGCCGGTGGTCGGCGGCATGTTCCTCGCGGGCGCGGGGACGCTGCTGACGGTCCTGGTCGCGGGCTACCCCGCCTGGATCGGGGCCGCCGCCGTGACGGGCGCCGGGATGGCGCTGCTGTACCCGAACCTGATCACGGTCGTCGGCGACGCGGCCCACCCGCGCTGGCGCGCCCGCGGCCTGGGGGTCTACCGGATGTGGCGCGACGCCGGCTACGGCTTCGGCGCCCTCTTCGTCGGCCTCCTGGCCGACCTCGCCTCCATGGAGGCCGCCATCGTCGGCGTCGGCCTGGCGATGCTGCTCTCCGGGGCGGTGACGCTCCGGTGGCTCGAGGAGACCCACCCCACGCTCGGTTCGGGGACCGATCGGTCGCCGGCGGCGTCCTGAGGGGTCCCGTCCCGTTCAGGCGCCCACGTTCCGGCGGTTCCGCTCCGGCGGTCGACCCTCGACACCGCGAACGAATAGTATTGTGCCCACTCTGCAAAACCATTAAGTCGGTCCGGCGCTAATCTGGTCGTAATGTCAGACGCAACCGACGAGATCGACGAACTGCGCGAGAAACGACGCCAGGAGCTGACCGACCAGCTCGAGGGTGGTTCGACCGCCGAAACCGCCGGTACCCCGGACGAACCGGTCTACGTGAACGGGACCGCGGAGTTCGAGGACCTCCTGGCCGAGTACGACACCGTCTTCGTGGACTTCTACGCGGACTGGTGCGGCCCGTGCAAGATGCTCGAGCCGATCGTCGAGGACCTCGCCGCCGAGACCGACGCCGCGGTGGCGAAGGTCGACGTCGACCGCAACCAGCAGCTCGCGGGCCGCTTCGGCGTCCAGGGCATCCCGACGATGATCGTCTTCGCCGGCGGCGAGCCCGCCGAGCGGGTCGTCGGCGTCCGCGACAAGAGCGCGCTGGCCGCCCTCATCGAGGGCGCCGCCGCGAACTGAGCCCCGAATCGGGTACCGCCCGCCGAGCGCCGCCCGCTCGGTCGCCGATTCCCTACACCCTCCCCTCCATCCCGTGAATTCCACCTCCCGCCGCCGCTTCCTCGCCGCCCTCGCAGCCACCGGCGGGTCCGCCCTCGCCGGGTGCACCGGCTTCCCCGGCGTCGACGGTCCCGTCTCCGGCCGCGGCGGGACGGCCCCGGACGCGTCGACCGACCCGCCCGCCTACGAACCGCCCGAACCGGACCCGCTCCCCGAGCCCGACGCGCGACGGACCCTGCGCGCCGGCGAGGCCGCGGTCTCGCCCGCGCCCGACCAGTCCCGATCTACCTGGACCTACGACGGGCGCTACCCGGGCCCGGAACTCCGCGTCGCCGAGGGCGACGTGGTCGAGGTGACGCTTGAGAATGCCCTCCCCGGGGAGACGACCACTCACTGGCACGGGCTCCCGCTCCAGAACGCGATGGACGGCGTGCCCCACGTCACACAGGAGCCGGTCGGTCGCGGCGACTCGTTCACCTACGCCTTCAGGGCAGAGCCCGCCGGGACGTACTTCTATCACAGTCACGTCGGGCTCCAGCTCGACCGCGGGCTGTTCGGCCCGCTGATCGTCGAGGAGGCCGACCCCCACGTCGACTACGACCGCGAGTTCGTCGTCGTCTTCGACGACTACCTCGGGCGGGCGCCGGAACCGCTCTCCGGGGCCAGCGGCGGCGGAGCGGGCGGCGGGGGTCAGCTGGGCGACAGCCCCGGCGGGATGGGCGGCGGCGGTCGGATGGGCGGCGGTGCCGGCGGGATGGGCGG
>JBDGUA010000011.1:0-16249 GCA_042216345.1 Haloferacaceae archaeon | reverse complement strand
CCGGCGGGATGGGCGGCGGCGGTCGGATGGGCGGCGGTGCCGGCGGGATGGGCGGTGGGGGGCCGGGTCCGATGGGCGGCGGCGACGTCAGACCGCCCTACGCCGGGCTGACCGCGAACGGTCGGCTCCCCTCGTCGCCGCCGACCCTGGACGTCGAGGCCGGCGAGCGCGTCAGGTTCCGCTTCCTCAACGCCGCGAGCGCCACGGAGTTCCGAACCCGGCTCGCGGGCCACCGCCTGCACGTCTCCCACGTCGACGGCAGGCCCGTCGAGCCCGTCGAAGTCGACGAGTTCGTCTTCGGCCCGGGCGAGCGCTACGACGCCGTCGTCGAGATGGACGCCCCGGGGACGTGGGCGCTGCTCGCCGGCGCGGTCGGCGGGGCCGAACCGCCGGCGCGGGTCGTCGTCCGCTACGCCGGGCACGAGGGGGAGCCGCGCACCCCCGACTGGGGAAGCGGTCGGCGACTCCAGTACGGCTGGCTCCGGGCGCGCGAACCGATGCCCGTCTCCGGGTCGCCCGACCGGATCTACGACCTGACGCTCTCGCGGGCGAGCGGCTCCTACGCCTGGCTCATCGACGGGCAGGCGTATCCGAACGCCGACCCGCTGGACGTCCGCGAGGGCGAACACGTCCGCTTCCGGATGACCAACCACAGCCCCGTGACCCACCCGATGCACCTGCACGGCCACTTCTTCCGCGTCGGCGACGCGCTGATGGACACCGTCCGCGTCCCGGGCCACATGGGCCAGGTGAGCATCGACTTCCGCGCGGACAACCCGGGCAACTGGCTGTTCCACTGCCACAACCTCTACCACCTCGCGTCCGGGATGGCGCGGGTCGTTCGGTACGCGTAGGCTCCCCGACCGGAGGGGACCTGGCCGGGCGAGTGCAGACCGCCCGGACGGGTGCAGGCTACCCGGACAGGTGCAGACTGACCGGACGGGTGCACTACCCGGGGAGCAGGAAGTTGATCGCGGCGACGACGACGCCGGCCAGGCCCATGCGCGCGGCGGCGACGTACCACCGCTGGCCAGAGATCGACCCCATGTAGGCGCCGAACACCGAGAGGACGGCGATGCCGAGCGCGACGGCCGCGAGGGCGGCCTCGGCCATCGTGAGCAGACTCCCCTCGAAGAGGAACGGGACCAGCGGGACGAGGATGCCCACCAGCGGGCCGAGGCCGCTCATCGTGGCGTGGAGCACCCGGGCGCCGCTCTGCTGGCGCTGGATCCGGGTGTCGTCGAGGTCGACCAGCATCGCCCGCTCGATCCGCCGGATCTCCGCGCGGGTCTCGGCCCGCTCGATCTCCCAGACGCTCCAGACCGCGGAGGTGCCGAGCCCGACCGCCGCGCCGAGGCCGATCTGGACGACGGTCCCCCCGTCGGAGATGCCCGAGACGAGCGCGCCGACGACGATGCCGATGCTGGTGAGCGTCCCGTCGAAGCCGTTGGAGATGAAGTACCGACGGGAGATCGACCGGACGTCCTCCTTCGCGAGCAGCCGCCGGAGCCGGTCGGTGAGCGGGGCCACGGGTCCTCAGGTGCGCCGGTGGGCGCGGGGGTCGTCGATGACGTGGCTCCCGCAGGCGACCTGGTCGACGGAGTGGACGGTGCCGCCGAGTTCCTCGATGGCCGCCTCGACGGCCCCGTAGTCGACGGCCTCGCCCTCCAGGGCGAGTTCCACGTTCTGCACCTCCTGGTCGAGTTCGACGAGCGTGGTCGTGACGCTCTCGACGCTCTCGATCCCGGAGAGCTCCCGGGAGAACTCGACGAGGGGCGGGTCGTGGGGCTTCAGGACGTCGATGACGATCCGGCGGACGGTCGACATGGACGGGGATAGGACGGACGTCCCAATAATGTCTCCTGCTCCGTCGCGCGCCCAGTCACGACATACCGCCCACAGTCACTCCGTCTCGCGGACGGTCACGACCGGGACGGGCGAGCGGCGCACCAGCTTCTCGGCGACGCTCCCGAGGAGGTGTCGCTCCACTCCCGTCCGGCCGTGGGTGCCGACGACGACCAGCTCGACCTCGGCGTCGGCCACGAACTCGAGGATCTCGTCGGCGACCGACGGCCCCGCTCGCACCTCGCCGCTGACGTCCTCGACGCCGGCGCCTTCGGCCCGCTCGACCGCCGCCGAGACGACCTCGTCGGCGTTCCCTTCCAACTCGTCGATCTGCACCTCCGAGCGGACGTCCAGGCCCAGGGTCTCCGTGTCGACGACCGAGAGGACGCGCAGGCCGCCCCCGTGCGAGCCGACGACGTCGATCCCCAGGTCGAGGGCGGCGTCGGCGCCCGTGCTCCCGTCGGTGGGCACGAGCACCCGCTCCGGCGGGTACGCGCGCGTGGTCCCGTCGCCGGGCCGGAGGGTGAGCACCGGCACCTCGCTCTGCCTGAGCACGCGCTCGGTGACGCTCCCCAGCAGGAACCGCTCGAGGCCCCGTCGCCCGTTGGTCGGCATGACGATCAGGTCGACATCGTGGTGGTCGGCGTACTCGAGGACGACCTCGTCGGGGACCCCCTGGAGGACGTCCGTGACGACCGAGAGCTCGCGGGTCGGGAGCTCTTCCACGGCCTCGTCGACGATCTGTTCGCCGTCCTCCACGAGGGTGTCGAGGATCGACCCCTGGATGCGGACGGTGCTGTATCGGTTCGTGTTTGCGACGTTGAGGACGTGCAGCGTCGCGTCCTCGGCGCGCGCGAGCGTTGCGACGTACTCGAGTGCGGCGGTGGCAGCCTCGCTCCCGTCTGTCGGGAAGAGTACCCGGTCGAACATACCCCGTACCGACGGGGCAGGGCAGGAAAAGTTCACCGGGGGCGTCGTGCCCGTGGACCGCCGGCGTGGTCATCGACGACCTCACCGCCGACAAGGCCACCGACGGCGTCACCGACGACCTCACCGCAGGCGAGGCCACCGACGGCGTCACCGCAGTCGCCACCCCACGGCGTCACCGACGGCGTCACCCCACGGCGTCACCGTCGTCCGGACCGATACCGGATGCGGTCCCGGAGGCGCCACCCGACGGCCGCCAGCGCCAGCAGCACCGCGACAGCGAGGAAGAAGTCGGTCGCCCCGTGGCCAGCGCGGTCGACCAGCAGCCGCCAGGCTGGCCGGGCGACGCCGACGACCTTCGAGAGCGTCACCGCCAGCAGGACCGCCGGCGTCACGTACCGCACCAGCGGGTAGAGCCGGCCCAGTTCCTCGCGGACCGCGTCGAGGTCGGCGACCCAGACGAAGACGTAGGTGATGAGCAGCGCCGAGATCGGGAGGGCGTAGGTCCCGACCGACTCGTCGACGAGGTCGAGAAACGGCGTCCCGGCGACGGCGAGCCGGGTCGGCGCGTAACTCAGCGCCGAGGGCACGCCCAGGAGGAACACGCCCCCGAGGAGGTACCGGGTCGCCCGCGGGCGGTCCAGCCGGGTGACGCTCGTCGCCGAGGCGACGCCCACCTCCAGCAGCGACACCGCCGAGGAGAGCGCCGCGAAGAACAGCAGTCCGAAGAACGCGATGGCGACGACGCGGCCGAACGGCATCGTCGCGAACGCGGTCGGGAGGGTCGTGAACGCCAGTTCGGTCCCGAGGGTGGGCTGGAGGCCGAAGCTGAACACGATGGGGAAGATCACCAGCCCCGCCAGCAGCGCCGCGCCGACGTCCGCGACCGTGATCAACAGCGACGACTGCAGGAGGTCGGTGTCGGCCTCGACGTAGCTGCCGTAGGTGAGCATGATCCCCTGACCCACCGACAGCGAGAAGAACACCTGGCCGAACGCCGCGCTCCAGAGGCCGGGGTCGCCCAGCACCGAGAGGTCGGGCGTGAAGAGGAACGCCGTCGCCCGGCCCCACGCCGGCAACGTGGTCGCGTAGACCGCCAGTCCCACCAGGACGAGAAACACCGTCGGCATCACGATCCGGGACATGCGCTCGATCCCCTCGCGAACGCCCAGCGAGACGATCCCGCCCGTGACTACGCTGGCGACGACGAAGTAGCCCACCGGGAGCCACCCCGCGGTGAACGTCGCGAAGGTCGTCTTCGAGCCGACGAGCCACGAGACCAGAAAGCCCAGCACCCAGCCGGTGAGCACCAGGTAGTAGCTCAGGATCAGGAGGACGCCGCCGGTGACGAGCCACCCGAGCGCCGCGTAGCCGAGGCCGACGGACCGGAACGCCGACACGACGTCGGTCCGGAGTCTGCGCCCGACCGCCAGCTCGAGGACCAGCAACGGGACCGCGCAGACGAACGCCGCCAGCAGGTACGGCACCAGGTACGCGCCCCCACCGTTCGATCCCAGGACAGCCGAGAACCGCCAGATGTTCCCCAGGCCGACTGCGGCGCCGATCGTCGCCAGGAGGAAGCCGAGCCGGGAAGACCACCGCTCTGTCGTCATGGCCTTCCCTGCACCGGTATCGGACTTAAAACCGACCGACCGGGGCTGCCCTCACCGCGGCAGCTCGGCTTCCTGGTCGAGGAAGCCCCGGCCGCCGATCCGCTTGCGCCTGGAGTAGAGGGCGTGGACCACCGCGGAGACCAGCAGCGCGACCGTCACTGCGAGCGCGGCGCCGATCCCGGGCACCAGCGAGAAGGGGAACACATCCAGTCCGACTGCGACGGTGAACGCGAGCGAGAGCGCAGCCAGGCCGACGTAGTAGTCGCTCCAGGGGAGTTCCGAGGACGAGGTGACCTCGAGGTAGATGTCGACGGTCTCGAGGCTGTCCGACAGCGAGACCCGGTCGCGCTCGTAGCTGATCACGCCGAGATCGGCCATCTTGTTCAGGTGGTTCTGGACCAGCGACGTGTAGACGCGCTTGCGCTCCTGCCGGGTCGTCTCTGCGACGTCGACGTCGTTCTCCCAGGCGGCGATCTGTTCGGTCAGCTCGCGGACCGTGGCCTCGCCGCCGTTTCCCTTCAGGTAGTGGAGGACGTACCGCCGGCGCTGGTTGCTCAGGACCCCGAATATCTCGTCCTGTGACAGGTCCGTCGCGGCCGCTGTCTCCGACGCGACAGGCGGGATTGGGGCTGTTTGGGACACGGGGATATCTGTACCTACCACTGGTCTCTACCAACTTCTATATATCGTCACTCATCCGTCACGACGGGGCGGAAATCAACCCTCGTGGGGATGAGCGAGCGCCGGTGCGTACTCGACTTCGAACAGCACGGTCTCGCAGTCACCGCAGGCGGCGACCACGACGTCCGTACTCCGACAGCACGACTCGACGACGTCCTGTCGCAGTGACACGACGCCGGCGCAGGCGGGGCAGCGTTCCAGGCAGAGCCGGAGGCCCGCGAGCACCTCGCTCCGTGCGGCCATCGAGAGTGAGGCCCAGGTCGGCTCCCGCTCCTCGAGCAGCGTTGACGCCGCGACGTCGGCGGCGAAGGCCGCGGCGGACTCCCACTGGCCGAGCCACTCGCCGTCGAGGTAGACCGTGCAGGCGCCGTCGTCGAAGTAGGAGGCGGCCAGCCGGTCCGGGTCGACCTCCAGGAGCTCCCCGAGCGCGACGAGGTTCGGCGCGGTCACGTCCACCGCCGCGATGCGGTCGATCCAGGCGCGTTCGAAGGCGGGATCGACCGTCAGGTCGTCGGGGTCGTCGACGAGGACGCCCGCCGACAGCAGGTACGCCTCGACGTCGACCTCAGCGACCGCCCCGTCGCGCCGGCGGGGCGCCTTGTCGAACAGCGCGAGCACGGAATCGGGCAGGTACCGCCGGGTCAACGTGGGCGTCCCGGGGATCAGGTAGCCCCGGAGCGCGATCAGACCGACGGCGACCGCGAGGGCGACGATCGCGGTTCCCAGCGAGACGGTCGCCACCGCCGCCGCCAGCGCCAGCGCGATGACGAGGTTGACGGCGGTGCAGGCGAGACACCGGTTCGGCCCGGTGTACTCCGGCTGGCGCAGCCAGTCGTACGCTCGCCGCGGGAGCGTGCGCGAGGCGGTCATCGGCGCACCCACCGGAGGTAGTGGCCGCGGTCGCGCCACAGCTGGACGGTCGAGACGATCGCGAAGCTGGTCAGCGAGAGCGTGACCCACACCAGCGCGTCGACGGCGCCGAACACGGGGACCGCGGTCAGCGACCCGAGGACGGCCAGCAGGCTACAGAGCCCGAGGTAGCGGTAGATCTCCGCCCACGTGAGGCCGTAGTACGTCACCAGGTCCTGGTAGCGGTCGATCTCCCGGACGCGCGGCAGCGGCTTCACGCGGTTCGTCTCGGGGTTGAACGAGACGACGCCGTGGCTCTCGAGGTACGGCAGGTGGGTCTGCCGGAGCGAGGCGTACACGGAGTTGCGTAAGTCGGACGGCGCCGGCGCGCCACCGGCCTCGGCCGCCGCGATCTCCTCGGCCAGCTCCCGCACGGAGATGGTCCGGGACAGGTCGGAGAGGACGGACAGCGCGTGTCGCCGGCGCGGGTTGCCGAGTATCTGATAGATTCTCGCCTCCGGAATAGACTTCCGCTGGCGTAGGGTGAGGGACATGGGGCTGTCAGACAGATGGCTTGCGGGGGGATTAAGTATGGAGCCGCTGGCGACGACTCCCCGACCGACAGGCGGATCATACCGATAGCAGGGAGCGGGATGAGACCGGATCCACTGCCCGCCCTAGGTAGCCCTTACCTACCCACTCGATGGGTCTCGTTCGCCCGATCGAACGACCGATTCGGCGAGGTGAACGCCGGAATCGACGGTTCCAACACGGGCTTCGAGACCTGTCAGCTCGCCTATACCTAACACCGTACCGATCCGAGGGTAGGCTGTCCCGACACGGGAGCGACGATCGCTCCAGAGCGGTCGGGGGAGAAAACCCAAAATGAACGACGACGACAAGAACCACAGTTTCTCGCGTCGCCGCGTCCTCGGTGGGCTCGGCGCGATCGGCATCGCCTCCGCGGGTGCGGGGCTCGGAACGACAGCCTTCTTCAACGACACGGAGGCGTTCAACAACAACAGCCTCGAGGCCGGGAAGCTCAACCTCAAGATCGGCTACGAGTGGGAGGCCATGGATACCTTCCACCTCACGCAGAACGGTGGCGACCTCCCCGCGGGCGGCGTGCTCGACGGCCAGGAGGACGTCCGCCTGGTGGTCGACGACGTCAAGCCCGGCGACTGGGGCGTGCTCTGCCTGACCGTCACCGTGGACGACAACCCCGCGTACGTGCGCGTGACCGGTGAACTGACGGAGGACGCCGAGAACTCGGTGCCCGAACCCGAGTTCAACCACAGCTACAACGCGACGGGCGTCAACAACATGGAGGACGACATCCCGAACCAAGCCTCCTACCCGTCCGGCTCCGGCGAACTCGCCGAGGAGCTCATGGTCGCGGTCGGCTACGGCAGCTACTCCGGCGGCCCCACCGGCACCTTCGACAGCTACGAGCCCGGCCTGGGCGGCTCCGCGGGCATGTCGCTGCGCGACATGATGGACCTCCTCTCGACCGGCGTCACCCTGCGCGGTCCCGACGGCCACGGCAACGGAACCGCCAACGCCACCGCCGTCGGCAACACCACGCTCCACGCCAACGCCGACGCCAACGACATCGTGTACTGCTTCAAGTTCTGGGTGCCGGCCACGGTCGGCAACTGGATCCAGACCGACTCCGTGATGTTCGACCTCGGCTTCGAGGCCGAACAGATGCGCCACAACGAGGTCCCCTTCGGACCCGACAACACCCCGGCGTGATCACCCATGAGTAAGTCAAACCACACACTCTCGCGGCGACAAGTCCTCGGCGGCCTCGGAGCCGTCGGCCTCGCCTCCGCCGGCACCGGCCTGGGGACGACCGCGTTCTTCAACGACACCGAATCGTTCAACAACAACCGCCTGGAGGCGGGCGAACTGAACCTCAAGCTCGACTACCGCGCGACCTACGATGGCGGCCCGGGGCGGCTGTCCGAGATCCAGGCGATGGGCTACCCCAACGCCGAGGAGATCGGTGACGGCACCTACCTGCTCGACCAGGTCCCCGACACCCGCGAGGAGGAACTCGACTGGGCGACCCGCGCCAACGACAGCTTCAACGGCTGCTGGGGCGACGACGGCGACGAGCTCATCGACGGCACCGACGGGCTCGTGTTCGACCTGAAGGACGTCAAGCCCGGCGACGCTGGCGAGATGACGATGTCGTTCCACATCTGTGACAACCCCGCGTACGTCTGGATGGGCGGCGGCATCACCGCCGACACTGAGAACGGCGTCCTCGAGAACGAGGAGGGCGCGAGCAGCGTCCTCAACGACATGACCGTCGCCGAGGACGGCACCGTCGAGTCGCCCGGCACGGACGGCGAACTGGACGAGGCCATCTACGCGAAGCTCTGGTACGACGAGGACTGCGACAACATCCACGCCGGCTCCGAGACCGGCGGGGACTTCCTCGACGCCGTCCTGGTGATCGACACCTCAGGCTCGATGGACGGCACCAAGTACCAGAACGCGGTGCAGGGCGCCGAGAACTTCATCAACGCCATCGGTCCGAACGACCAGGTCGCTATCGTCGATTTCGACAGCGACGCCACCCTCGTCCAGGGACTGACCGGCGACACCACTGACCTGCTCGGCGACGTCGCTATCGACGCGAACGCCAACACCGGCGGCGATCCCGACATCTCGGGCGCCGGCGGATCGACGTACATCGGCGAGGGCATGAAGGTCGCCTACGACGAGCTGGCCGCGAACGCCCGCCCCACCTCCAAGCGTGCGGTCATCGTCCTGACCGACGGCGTCAGGAGTTCGGGCGACCCCTACGACCCGATCACCTGGGCGGACAACGCTCACGACGACCTGGGTGCGACCATCATCACCATCGGCCTCGAACTCAGCAGCGGGTCCTCGGCGGTCACCCTGCTGCAGAACATGGCCACCGACCCGTCGTCGAACTACTACGACGTCGCCAACGCGGCCCAACTGCCCGACGTCTACAGCACCATCGTCGCGGTGCTGACCGGCGAGGAGATCATCGTCGAGGGCTCGCTCAGAGAGGTCATGGACTTCATCGAGAGCGGCGTCGCCCTCGACGGCAACCGCGGGATGGAGGGGACCCAGTGTTTCAGCCCCGACTACACCCAGTGTATCGGGTTCTACTGGGAGCTCTCCGAGGAGGCCGGCAACGAGATCCAGACCGACGCCGTGCAGTTCGACGTCAAGTTCGCGGCCCAGCAGTGCCGCCACAACGAGGGCACGGTCAACCCCTTCGCCGCGTAACCACGTGGCGGCCACCCGAGCTGTCCACCCTCTCACACGATCTGTCCACCCCCGACCCACGCCGGTGCGACGCGATCCGTTTCGTTCGGTCGCGTTCTGCGGTTCGACTCCGTCGGTGGGCCATCGCCGCTCCGGGTGCGGCCATCACCATGATCCACACTCATCCCGCGCACGCCGCGACGCGTGCCCGAGCCACCCCGAGGGGCGCTCGCCGAACCGGCACTCGAATCGATAGCGGGTGCCGCCGGCAGGCAGGGACTGCCCGGTGGGCAGGCGACCCATACCTAACCCGAAACGGGCCCTCCCTGTCGTCGAGCGACCGCTTCCCGAACGCGGGGAGCGTCCACGAACTCCCGACCGGGGGCCAGACACCATGACCGACGATCACCAACTCCAACTCACACGCCGCAGCGTCCTGGCCGGCCTGGGCGCGCTGGGCGCCGCGACCGCCGGCAGCCGCTACGTCGCGGCCGCGACCGGGGGCCGGGCCCCGTACAACCACTACACGTACGCGCAGACGACGAGCGAACAGGTCGACCTCCGGGTCGCCTGGTACGAGACCTACAACGGCTCGGTCGTCGAGCGGACGCCGGGGACGCTCGTCCTCGGCAACGAGACGACCTGGACCGACGCCGCCCAGAGCGGGACCTACGCCGACGCCGACGGCACGACGGATTCGGACCACGGGCCGGCCATCAGCGTCACGAACGTCCTCCCGGGCGATCGGGGGACCCTGGTCGTCGGGCTGTTCAACGAGGGCATCGCGACCGACGTCTGGCTCCAGCTCGAGGCGGGCGAGTTCCTCGAGAACGGCCTGACCGAACCCGAGTCGGTCGTCGACGCCACCCCCGAGGGGGAACTCGGCGACGCGATCGATCTCCGGCTCTGGTCCGACGTCGGCGTCGGCGGCGTCGGCGCCTGCAACGGCGTCTACGACCTCGACGTCCCCGTCGCGGGCGACACGTTCAACGAGCCCCTGATCGCCAGCGGCACGCTCCGCGAGGTCAGCGAGGCCCTCGCTGGCGGCGTCCGCCTGGACACCACGCCCCGGACCGCCGGCACCGACTGCGTCGGCTCGGGCGAGCAGTTCTGCATCGGGCTGGAGTGGTCCATCGACGAGGGCGTCGGCAACGCCATCCAGAGCGACAGCGCCACGTTCGACCTCCGGTTCGCCGCCGTCGAGTGCGGGTCCGAGGGGGCGAACCCGTTCGCCACGACCTCGACGGCGTCGACCGGCGGGGGTGGACAATGACCGACCGGCGCGGGCTCGACGGGACACCCGACCGGGACGATGGCGGCTCGCAGCGAGCCACGTCGCCCGGCATCGATCGCCGCCGCCTGCTCGCCAGCCTCGGCGGGCTGGGCGCGGCGGGCGCGCTCGGCGGCATCGGCCTCGGCCGGGGGACCCACGGGTTCCTCCGGGACACCGAGGGCTTCGCCGGCTCCGGACTGCGGGCCGGCGCCCTCGACCTCGTGGTGGACGTCGAGTCCGAGAGCGGCGAGTGGACGACCGACGGGACGGTCCAGATCCCGGTCGAGTCCCTCACGAACGAGGACCGGACGGGCGGCGTGACGCTGACCCTCGGACTGTCGACGGAGCCGGCCCCGAGCAACCCCGCGTACCTCTGGGGCCGCGTCTCCTGCCCGTCGCCCGCGGGATCGATGCTCGCCCAGCACCTGACGGTGACGCTCACGCCGATCGACTGCGAGAGCGACGCCCCGGGGACGCCCATCGCGAGCTGGCCCGCCAACGACGTCCCCACCGACCTCCAGGCCGGCGTGGCGCTCTCGCCGACGGGCGTGGCGTCGCCGGGCGAGCAGCCCTGCATCCAGCCGGACGAGCACGTCTGCCTCCGCGTCGACTGGGAGCTCGACGCCGAGTACGGCGGCGCGGAGCAGCTCGCGCTCGAGTTCGAGTTCCTCGCGGTCCAGTGTCGCCACACCGACGGGACGACCAACCCGTTCGGCGAGGCCGAGCCCGAACCCTGCCCCGGCCTGCCGCCGTGTACGTGCTGCGTGCGCATCGGCAAGCTGGAGACGAACGACGACAACGCGCTCCCGGCGGGCACCTACGCCTTCACCGAGGGGACGAGCGACTACATGCTCCGGGTGCCCTCGGACCCGATCACGAAGGGCGGTGACGAGGCCGTCGCCGTCGAGCTCGAGCTGGTCCCGCAGAACGGCGCGCCCGCGGCACAGCTGTGCCGCGTCGAGATCGCCGCCAGCACGGGGCTCGCGACCTACGATCGCCCCACCCTGGGCGCCCCGTTCGGCGCGACGCCGTACCTGTACGCCCCGCCGCGGGCGACCGACCCGGTCGAGCCAAACGACTACTACGGCATCAGCCACATCACGGTCTCGATCTGCATGGGCGAAGAGGACGGCGAGTGCCCGGCGGACCTGGTCAAGGAGCCGCGCCTCCGCGAGCAGGGCGGGGGCAACAACGGCGGCGGCAACAACGGCAGCGGCAACAACGGCGGCGGGCCGCGCCGGTCGCTGGGTACGGACGTCCTGTCGGCGGGTACGGGGCCCATACCTACGACCACGGCTGACGGAGGGGTGAGCTGATGAACTCCGTCTCGCGACTCCCGCGCCCGACCGCCGGCGACCTCCGTCAGCTGGCGCCGCTGGTGGTCCTCCTGCTGGTGGTCTCGCCGTTCGCCGTCTTCGCGGTGCCGCAGGTCGTCGGCGCCGACCACAGCTACGTGGTCCTCAGCGGGAGCATGGAGCCGGCGATCGGCGTGGGCGACGTTGTCCTGGTCGAGCGCGTCTCGCCGCGTGACGTCGTGGTCGGCGACGTGATCACGTTCGCCGTCGGCAACGGGGAGATCCCGACGACCCACCGCGTGGTCCGCGTCGTCGACGGCGAGGCCGGCCTCGCCTTCCAGACGAAGGGCGACGCCAACGAGGATCCCGACCCGGCGCTCGTCGACGCGAACAACCTGGTCGGCAGGGTCGCGCTGACGATCCCGCTGATCGGCTACGTCATCGAGTTCGTCGGCACCACGCTGGGGTTCGCCCTGCTGGTCGCCCTCCCGATCGGCCTCCTGGCGGCCATGGAGCTGTGGGACTACTACCGCGACCGGCAGTCCCGTGTCCCCGACGCGGAACGCGAGCACGCTGACGCCCGCGACGACGCGCCGATGTCGACCGGCGCGACCGGTTCGGGCTCGCCCGAGTACGAGCTCTCGGATGGCGTACTGCTGGCGGTGATTGCTGTCGCCGCTGCGGTCGCGCTGGCCGGCGGCTACGTCGCCTCCCAGACCCGGGCGGCCTGGGCGGTGGCGCTCACCACCGCCGCGGTGGGGTCGGCCCTGCTGACGTTGGCGCTGCGGGAGGGGTGGTTCTCCTCGGGTGAGGCCGCCTCGGTCCCGACGACCGACGGCGGGGTCTCCGCCGTGGAAGGTGTGGACGCCGCCGACCCGACGGATGCGGCCACGGGATACGCCGAGCCCACCGTCGTGTCGGGTCGCCTCGTCACCGACGACTCACCCCGGATCGAACTGGCCGACGCCGACGCGGTGTACGAACTCGCGTCCGCCAACGGCGGGACGGTCGTCGTCGACGAGGCGGCCGGGCTCGTGGCCCACGTCGCGAGCGGCGTCGTCTACGCGGCGCCGATACCGGACGGGGGCGTCGGTCCGGATCCGACCGGTGACGACTCCGGAGCCGCCAGCGAGGACCGTCCCGGGGGGGACGACCGTCCCGCCGGCGACGACCGTCCCACCGGGGCCCACGATACCCCCGGCGGCGAGGGCACGCCCGATCGGGAGCCGAACGCCGCCGGCGACGACACGGAGGGCGACGATGCCGCGTAGCGCCGTCCACCTCCTCGCCACCGTGCTGGTGGTGCTCCTCGTCAGCCTCTCGTCGGTGGGCACCCTCGCCGCGTTCAACGACGTCGAACGGGCGCCCGTCGTCCTCGACGCCCAGGTCACGCCGTCGCCCTCGACGGTCGTGTGGCAGGAGTCCGGCCCGTCGGTCGGGCCCACCCTGGCTAGCGAGCCGACCTTTAGCGTCGCGAGCACTGACGCGACGACCGACTCCCTGCAGTCCGGTCCGGCCGGCGGTAGCACGCTGGCGAGCGAGCCGACGTCGACGACCGCCAACACCACGGGGAACTCGACGGCGACGGAGAACTCGACCGCCGCGTCGAGCCCC
Source organism: Haloferacaceae archaeon (assembly GCA_042216345.1). GTDB lineage: Archaea > Halobacteriota > Halobacteria > Halobacteriales > Haloferacaceae > JBDGUA01. The sequence goes on along the minus strand of JBDGUA010000011.1, from coordinate 2,900 downwards.
ACTGACACGTCGAACTCGACCGACACGTCGGACGGGTCGGCGACCGCGAACGACACCGTCGACAGCCAGCCCGTCGACCCGACGGCCAACGACACTGCGCCGTCCGGCACCGACCCGGTGGTCGCCGACTCGACGGACTCCTCCACCGGTTCGGGAGGCAACGAGACGTCGTCGACTTCGTCGGACCCGTCCCCCGACCAGAGCACGACCACGAGTACGGATTCGACGGTCGACTCGGGGACGTCGACCGGGAGTGACACTACCACCGGGGCCGGCACCGTCGACGACGGTACGGCCACGGACGGCACGACGACCGATGGAACGACGACCGATGGAACGACCACGGACGGTACGAACACCGACGGAACCACGACCGACGGAACGACCACCGACGGCACGACGACTGACGGTACGGCGACCGACGGAACCGCCACGGACAGCACGACCACGGATGGCACGGCCACGGACAGCACGGCGACCGTCGGCACCTCCTCCGGAGGGTCTGACGCGAGCACCTCGTCGACCGACCAGTCCGGCGCCACCGGGGACCCGACCCAGACGACCGATACCGCTGTCGCGACCCTGGGAGTGCTCGGACTGGCCCTGAGGCGCCCGCGGTGGCTGTGATCCCGTCCGCGCCCGCCACCGCGAACCTCTGGGTGGCTCCGGTGCTAGTCGTGGCGTCGGCGGGGAAGACGCCACGCCAGACAGTCCTTCTGCTGCTCGCACTCCTGCTCCTGGCGCTGTACCTCCTCGGCCTGGCGTTACGTCACGTTGTCTGACCGTCCCCCTCTCCTTCGCGTCCTCCCCCGTGATCGTCGACCCACGTCGCGGCGGCAGTCGACTCGGTTCCGGATGTGCGAGCCACACGCGTGGCCGTCCCAGCGGTGGAGCGACTGGTCGAACGCGCTCGCCTCGATGGGACAGAAGCCGCTGCGGAGCGTTGTCGACGCCGTCACGGCTGGGCGGAAGATTTGATATAGCGAAATGCGATTCATCTAGCTGTCGAGGGACGCGTTCCACCCGTCTCGCCGGAGCGGCGAAGGGCGAGCGGCGTGGGCCCCGGTCCCACTGTTGAGCAAACCCTTTCACCGGGGGCGACAACGAACGAGTATGGACGAGAAGCGGGAACTGCTCGATCTACTGCTGGAGAACGCCCGCCAGAGCACGATGGACCTCGCGCGCCAACTCGGTCTCGAGGAGGCCGAGGTCGACGCGCTCATCACTGAACTGGAGGACGACGGCGCAGTCCGGGGCTACCAGGCGGTCGTCGACTGGAACAACGTCGCGGAGGAACACGTCGAGGCCCACGTGGAGCTGAACGTGGAGCTCGACCGAGAGACGAAGTACGAGGACATCGCCGGCCGGATCGCGAAGTTCCCGGAGGTCGAGACCCTGCGACTCGTCTCGGGCAACTACGACTTCGCAATCGTGGTGACCGGCGAGTCGATGCACGACGTCTCCATGTTCGTCTCCGACCAGATCGCCCCGATCCCGGAGGTCACACAGACGGTGACCCACTTCATCATGGACACCTACAAGGACCGCGGCATCGAGTTCGGCGACCACGACGACGACGAACGCCTGTCGGTCTCGCCATGACGACCGGGAGTCAGCCCCCCCGCGGTCGACCCCGTACCCGAGGGAGGTGTCGGGCGTGAAGATCTCCGAGCGCGCCGCGAACGTCCCGCCGTCGGGCATTCGGCGGTTCTTCGAACTCGCCGAGGAGATGGACGATGTCATCTCCCTCGGCGTGGGCGAACCCGACTTCTCGGCGCCGTGGGCCGCCCGCAACGCCGCGATCGACTCCCTCGAGCGCGGCCGGACGTCCTACACGGCCAACCGCGGGATGGCGGACCTCCGCGAGCGGATCGCCGCCCACGTCACCCGGTACGACCTCGCGTACGACCCCGACGAGGAGATTCTCGTCACCACGGGCGCCAGCGAGGCCGTCGACCTGGCGATGCGGGCGGTGGTCGACCCCGGCGACAGGGTGGCCGTTCCCCAGCCCTCGTACATCTCCTACGCGCCGACCGCCGAGTTCGCCGGCGGCGAGCCCCTGGCGGTGCCGACCCGCGTCGAGAACGACTTCAAACTCACCTACGACGACCTCGCCCGCGCGGGCGCAGAGGAGGCCGAGGTGCTGATCTACTGCTACCCCAACAACCCCACGGGGGCGATCATGGACGAGGGGGACCTCCAGGAGGTCGCGACCTTCGCCCGCGAACACGACCTGACCGTCCTGGCCGACGAGATCTACGCCGCCCTCACCTACGAGGGCGAACACACTTCGATCGCGACGCTCCCCGGGATGCGCGAGCGGACCGTCGTGTTCAACGGCTTCTCGAAGGCCTACGCGATGACCGGGCTGCGACTCGGGTACGCGCTCGGCCCCGCGGAGGTGATCGACGCGATGAACCGCATCCACCAGTACACGATGCTCTCGGCGCCGACGACCGCCCAGTACGCCGCCATCGAGGCGCTGGATTCGTGCGACGACGACGTCGAGGCGATGAACCAGCAGTACGACCGCCGTCGCCGGTTCGTCCTCTCGCGGTTCCGCGAGATGGGTATGGACTGCTTCGAGGCCGAGGGGGCGTTCTACGCGTTCCCCGAGTGCCCGGGCGGCGACGACGAGCGGTTCGCCGAGGAGCTGCTACGCGAACAGAACGTGGCCGTCGTCCCCGGTCGGGTCTTCGGCGACGGCGGCGCGGGCCACCTCCGGGTCTCCTACGCGACCGGGATGGACGACCTCCGCGAGGCGATGAACCGGATTGAGCGGTTCGTCACCGACCGGTAGCCAGCCCCCGGTTTTCCGTCGTCTCACAGCCGTCGGCCCCCAGGCTGACTCGTGCTGATAAACTAATAGCCGCGATACAGAAACTCCTCTGGCTGCGGTG
>JBDGUA010000015.1:16782-21606 GCA_042216345.1 Haloferacaceae archaeon | reverse complement strand
CGGTCGGTGTCGGCGGGCCGGGCGATCAGCTCCAGCTGGCCGCGCTCGCGGGCCTCCCGCGCCATCGCGCCCGCAGTGGGTTCCCGGAAGACCACCGGGAGTACCAGCGCGTGCCCGAGGTCGTCGTCCCGGAGCACGACGACGGCGGCGACGTGGGAGTCGACGTCGGCGCGGTAGACCTCCCGCTCGGGGCCGGCCGCGGAGAGTTCCGCCAGGAGGTCGAACTCCGCCTCCGGGAGCAGGAAGCTCAGGCCCACGTCGGCGTCGGCGGGCCGGGACTCCCCGGTGTCGGGGCCGACGGGGATCGGGACCAGGTTGGCCGGCTGGAGCGCCAGCGCGTCCCACCCCTGGTCGCGGTACTCGGCGGCGACGTCGGCGGCCCGGCGCTCGGTCCGCCGGCGGATCGAAGTCTCTGCGTCCTTCGGGTCGCTCATACCGACCACGACGAGGGCGGAGGGGAAAGTGGTACGGTCTCGCGGTCGGTCCGGGCGGACTCGATCCGAAACCGGGGGCTCACTCGCAAACGTTCTCCCCGCCGCCGTCGCCGAAGGGCTCGTCGAGCAAGTGGTGCTCGCGGTCGTAGACGGGCGTCCCGCGGCGGATCGTCAGTTCGGGGAAGACGCCGTCCCACCCCTCGAAGGGCGTCCAGCCGCACTTCGAGTGGAGGTCCGCCCCGCGGATCTCGCGCACGTCGTCGGGGTCGACGAGGACGAGGTCGGCGTCGGCGTCGACCGCGATCCGGCCCTTCTCGGCCAGCCCGAAGATCTCCGCCGGGTTCGCCGCGGTCAGGTCCCGGACCCGCTCCCAGCCGAGGGCGCCCCGGCGGACCTGGGCGAGCAGGAGCGGGAGCATGGTCTCGACGCCCGGGACGCCCGAGGGAGCCTCCCAGATGCTGGCCTCCTTCTCGGCGCGGGTGTGGGGGGCGTGGTCGGTGGCGATCACGTCGACGGTGCCGTCGGCGACGCGCTCGAAGACCGCCTCGCGCTCGGCTTCGGTCCGCAGCGGCGGGTTCATCCGCCCGAAGGTGCCCAGGTCGGGCAGGTCGTCGCGGGAGAGCAGCAGGTGGTGCGGCGTGACCTCGCAGGTCGCGCCCGCGGCGGCGGCCGCGTCGATGCCGGCGGGCGTCGACGTGTGGGCGATGTGGACGGCGGCGCCGCTCTCGCGGGCGACGTCGACCGCGCGCTCGACCGCGACGGCCTCGGCCTCCGAGGTCCGGAAGGCGCTCCAGGCGTCCGGGTCGTCGCGCTCGCGCGCGGACTCGTCGAAGTAGTCGGCGTCCTCGGCGTGGACGGTCACGGGCACGTCGGCCTCGCTCGCGCGGGCGAGGGCGTCCTCGAAGCGGTCGGCGTCGATCCCCATGTCGCCCGTCGAGTCCGCGAGGAACACCTCCCCGAGCGCGAACAGGGGCCGCTCGAGCAGCGAGTCGGGGTCCCAGTCGGGCGTGACGCCGCCGTTGATGCCGAAGTCGACCAGCGACCCCTCGGCGGCCAGGCGGGCCTTCTCGTCGAAGGCCGCCCCCGTCGTCGTGGGGGGGTCCGTGTTCGGCTGGTCGACCACGGTCGTCACGCCGCCCGCGGCGGCCGAGCGCGAGCCCGTGGCCCAGGTCTCCTTGTGCGCGAACCCGGGCTGGCGAAAGTGGACGTGCACGTCGATAGCGCCGGGGAGCAGCCGCTTGCCCGCCGCGTCGACGACCTGCTCGGTCGCAGCCGGGACCAGATCCCGGTCGACCGCGGCGATGCGCTCGCCGTCGACTCGCACGTCCCGCCGGCGCCCGTCCGCCAGCGTCGCGTCCTGAATGAGCATTGTCGACTCGACGGCGCCGCGGGCCGTAACTGTGGCGGGTTCGGGGCGGCGGCGAACGACGCCGGGTGGATCCAGCCCGCCCCGACCGACTCGCGGACGGGCGCCGGTCGACCGCGCTTCAACCCGCTTTTAGGGCCCGAGCCCCGACCGAGGGGCATGAGCAAACTCGACGAGTTCCTCGCGGGCGAGCGCCTCGAGGACGTGGCGCTGTTCCTCTCGGAGGCGTTCCTGGACGCGGACAGCCGCCTGCGGAAGATCGGCGAAGAAGTCGACGACGGCGTCGTGGTCGTCGTCGACGGCGAGAAGGGCCGGCAGGCGTTCGCCGCCGGGACCAGCATGGGCGCGATGGAGTTCGCCCAGACCGCGATGGACACCGAGGGCGAGATCGACCGGGACCTGGGCGGCGGCGAGTGCCCGACCGCCAACCCCGCGGACGACCCGGAGAACCACCGGACGGAGTTCGTCTTCGCCTTCGCGGAGGCGCAGAACGAGGAGGTCGGCGGGCTCTACGCCGAGGGCGACGTGCTCCACGCCTACGCCCACTGCGAGTGCGGCACCGCCTACTCGGACCGCTGGCTGCTCGGCGAGGACTGAGGCGGGGCCAGGGCCCTACAGGTCCGTCTCCACGCCCTCGTCCTCGTCGGCGACGGCCTCGGCGACGCGCTCGAAGGCCTGGAGGATGACCCGCTTGGTGGTCTCCCCGCGGGAGGTCCAGTGGGCGGCGTAGTCCATCATGTCGTCGTAGATGTCGGGCTTGCAGCCCGCGGCCTTCGGGTGGCCGCCGCCGTCGACCTGCCGGGCGACCCGGTGGGCGAGTTCGAAGTTCTCCGAGCCGCGGATGCTGGCGCTGCCGGAGGGCTTGACGATCACGGCGGCGTCGGCGCCCTGCTCCCGGAGTCGCTCGGCGACCTCGTTCTGCGAGCAGCGACCGTAGGTGACGGCGACGGTCCAGGGGCCGACCGTCTTGGTCTCGGCGCGGTCGACGGCCTTCTCGATGAGGCGCTGTTTCTCCTCCCGGCGGTGGGCGACGTAGTCGAGCACCGCCGGAGGCAGGTCCGGACCGTAGGCCCCGACGACGGTGACGTACTCCTCGGCGCCGCTCCAGTGGGAGTAGTCCGCGAGGTCGTCGCTTCGGGAGTCGGCCTTGATCCAGAGGTCGTGGTCGCGGGTGACCACGGCCAGTTCGGCGAGGCGCCCGGAGAACTCGTGGTCGAGCGAGCGCAGCGCCACGTCGGTGGTGCACTCCTCCTCGGAGTCGCCGACGACCAGGTCGACGCCCGCGGCCCGGACCGCCGTGGCGACGTCGTCGTCCCACTGGTGGTGGTCGAACCAGCGGACCCGGCTGGCCCGACCGACCAGCGCCTCCAGCGCCTCGGCGATCTCGTCGTAGTCGTCGGGGCAGAGGTCGCAGACGAACACGTCGGCGTCGGGCTCGAGGTGCTCGGCGACCCGTTCGAGCGACCGGTCGAGGTCGTACGGGCCGGATCGGACCAGCGCGACCGGCGACTCCTCGTCCGCCACGTCCTCCGGGACAGGGCGGTCCTCGTCCGCCGCCGCGCCCTCCGCTTCCCCTTTGCCGTCGAGAGCGGCGGCTTCGGCGTCGGGTTCGGCGACCTCGTAGCCGTCGACGCCGGCCTCGGCCAGGCGCTCGGCGATGGCCGTCTCGAAGGCCCCGACCTCGAGGGCGGCGTCGTACGCCTCGCGGATGAGCGCGACGCAGCCGAGCCCGTCGGCGTCGCCGTCGGCGATCACGACGGCTTCGGCGCCCTCGACGGCCTCGGCGACGCGCTCCTCGGCGCGCTCTTCGTCGAGGGAGTCGGGGTAGAAGAAGCCGGTCCCGGGCAGCAGCGACCGCCGGGTGAGCGAGAGCTGCGAGCTGTCGATGAGGTCGTCGTCCATACGCGACGGTCGGGCGGCGGCGTGAAAACGGTCGTGGTTGGACGTCGCCGGGCCGCAGTTCGGACCCGGGCCGGGCGCCGTTCAGTCGTCGCCCTCGAGCTGGCGGACGGTCAGCACCGGCACGGGGCAGGTGCGGACGACCCGCTCGGCGACGCTGCCGATGAGAAAGCGGTCCTCGCCGTGGCGCCCGCGGGTCCCGAGTGCGACCACGTCGGCGTCGTGTTTGCGGGCGTAGGCGCTGATCTCGGCGGCGGGGCGGCCCTCGGCGACCGCGGTCGTCACCCCGCGGTCGGCGTGGCCCCGGACGGCCGCGAGGGCCTCGTCGGCGCGCTCCTCCAGGGCCGCGCGCATGTCCTCGCGGAGCTCTTCGGGCGAGGACGCCACCTCCGAGGTGTCGACGACGGACAGCGCGTGGACCTCGGCGTCGAATCGCCGCGCGAGGTCGAGCGCGACGGTGACGGCCCGGGTGACGCTGTCGGAGCCGTCGGTCGCGATCACGACGGTGTCGAACATGCACCCGCCTTCCCCCCGGTGAGCAATAAAACCACCCAGGGCGCCGCGGGACGCCAGAGCCGGGTGGAACGTCGCGGCCCGACCGGGGCCGAGGGCCGCCGACGAGGGGAGCGCTTTTGCCGGATGGCCGTGGAGACAGGGGTATGACGGAGGAACTCTCCCTCAACCGGGTCCTGATCCCGGTCGACGGGAGCGAGGAGTCGACCGAGGCGCTCCGGTACGCGATGGCCATCGCCGCCGAGTACGGCGCCGACGTGCACGCGGTGTACGTCCTGGAGAACGACGTCTTCCAGGCGCTGGAGGAGGGGTCGATCGAGGGCGATGAGGTCGCCGCCCGCGGCGAGACCTTCATCGAGACCGCCGAGGAACTGGCCGGCGAGTACGGCGTCGAGGTGACGACCTCGACCGCCCACGGCTTCTCGCGGAACCGGCTCACCCGCCACCCCGGCAGCGTCATCCTCGACCTCGGGGAGGCCATCGACGCCGACTTCCTGGTTGTCCCGCGCGAGCCCGTCTCCGGGGACGTGCTGGAGCGCGCCGCGGAGTACGTGCTGCTCTACGCGAGTCAGCCCGTGCTGTCGGTGTGACCGCGCGGGGCGTCGCGGGCGG
>JBDGUA010000015.1:14981-16682 GCA_042216345.1 Haloferacaceae archaeon | reverse complement strand
CCGCCGACGGCCAGGAGGGCCCGCGAGCGTCCCGAATGCGATTCGCTTAAGGGCGGCGCGGCTGAATCCGTTCTCATGGCAACCCTCTACGACGTCCCGGCGGACGAGCTCATCGCGGAGCTCGCCGACCGACTCGAGGAACGGATCGAGGAACCCGACTGGGTGGAGTTCACGAAGACCAGCGTCGACCGCGACCTGCCGCCCCAGCAGGAGGACTTCTGGTTCGTCCGCGCGGCGAGCCTGCTCCGCAAGGTGGCCACGCAGGGCCCCATCGGCGTCGAGCGGCTCTCGACGGGCTACGGCGGCGCCAAGTCCGGCTCGAACCGCTACCGCGTCGCCCCCGCGACCCAGACCGACGGCTCGAAGAAGATCATCCGCACCGCCCTCCAGCAGCTCGAGGAGGAGGACCTCGTCGAGACCGCGAAGGGCGAGGGCCGCCGCATCACCGCCGACGGCCGCGCCCTCCTGGACGAGGTCGCCACGGACGTCCTCGAGGAGCTCGACCGGCCGGAACTCGAGCGGTACGCGTAAGCCGACCGAGCGGTCCGACGCGACGCGTCGGACGCGACCCTCGCTCCCGGTTTTGGCGCGCACTCCCGTCCGGCCGACGACCGACTGGACCGACCCCGAATCTCCGTAATCGTTTTCCACCCGAAAACCCGAGATACAGGCATGTCCGGAAACCCCGACGACGAGCGACTTCAGGAGCTTCGAGAGAAGAAGATGCAGGAGCTACAGGAGCAGGCCGAGGCCCAGCAGGGCGGCGACGCCGAGGCCCAGCAGGCCGCCCGCGAGCAGCAGGAGGCCCAGCAGGAGGCGATGCTCAAGCAGCACCTCACCGACGGGGCCCGCCAGCGGCTCAACGCCGTGGAGATGAGCAAGCCCGAGTTCGCCCAGCAGGTGAAACGACAGGTGCTCGCGCTCGCCCAGAGCGGCCGCGTGCAGGGGCGCATCGACGAGGACCAGATGAAGGAGATCCTCCAGGAGCTCAAGCCCGACGACGGCGGGTTCAACGTCCGTCGCCGATAAGCCGTCGATGCCGGAGGGCATGGAGCTCGCGCTCCTCTACAGCGGCGGGAAGGACTCCTCGCTGGCCGCGCTCGCGCTCGACTCCTTCTACGAGGTGACCCTCGTGACCGCCCACTTCGACGTGACCGACGACTGGCACCACGCCCGGGCCGCCGCCGAGGCGCTGGACTACGAGTTCGAGACGCTCGTGCTCGACCGCGCGGTCGCCGAGGACGCCGTCGACCGGATGTTCGACGACGGCTTCCCCCGCAACGGCATCCAGCAGGTCCACGAGCACGCCCTCGAACGGGTCGCCGAACTCGACGTGTCGGCGATCGCCGACGGCACCCGGCGCGACGACCGGGTCCCCTCGGTCTCGCGGGCGCAGGCCCAGAGCCTCGAGGACCGCCACGGCGTCGACTACCTGGCGCCGCTCTCGGGGTTCGGTCGACGCGCGGTCGACCGCATGGTCGAGGCGACTCTGGACGTCGAGAGCGGCCCGAGCGAGGAGATCCCGAAGGCGGACTACGAGTCGGAGCTCCGGGCGCTGCTGGCCGCCGAACACGGCAGGCAGGCCATCGCCGAGGTCTTCCCGAACCACACGCAGACGCACGTCCGCGGGCGCCTGGAGTAGCGGCCGCGGGCACCCGGAGTGAGGTCTAAGACGCCCGGAGTGAGATCTGAGACGCCCGG
>JBDGUA010000015.1:7168-14881 GCA_042216345.1 Haloferacaceae archaeon | reverse complement strand
AGACGCCCGGAGTGAGATCTGAGACGCCCGGGCAGCCTCAGTCGAACACGTGGTCGGTCAGCGCGAAGTTCTCACCGTCGGGCGCGCCCTTGTAGCGCCCGCCGTTCTCGCCCTCGCCGGCGACGAGCCTGACCACCGGTTCGCGCACGACGTCGGCGTCGTGGGCCATGTTCTCGGGGCCGGTGATCTCCGCCTCGCGCGTGCGGAGGCCGCCGCCGGGCGGGGTGAACACCATCGACGCGACGCCGGTGCCCTCCAGTTCCAGCGAGAGGGACTTGTGCAGCCCCTCGGCGCCGTGCTTTGAGGCGACGTAGGGCGCCCGGTTCACCCGCCCGTGTTTCCCGTGGCCGGAGGTGATGTGGAGGATCCGCCCCTCCCCGCGCTCGAGCATCCCCGGCAGCGCCGTGCGCGTGAACAGGAACGTCCCCCGGAGGTTCGTGTCGAGGACGGTGTCCCACAGCTCGACCGGGACCTCGTGGACGGGGTGTTCCTCCTCGACCAGGGTGAGCTGTTTGACGCCGGCGTTGTTGACCAGCAGGTCCAGCCGGCCGAAGGCGTCCTCCGCCTCGGCGACCGCGCGCTCGACGTCGGCCTGCTCGCGCACGTCGGCGACGACCGGGCGGACGCTCCCCGGCCCCTCGAACGTCTCGACGGCGTCCTGCAGTCGGTCCGCGGCGTGGTCGACCGCGACCACGTCGGCTCCCTCCGCGACGAAGGCGGCGGCGATCTCCCGGCCGATCCCCGCCGCCGCACCCGTGACCAGCGCAGTTGTGTCTTCGAGTCGCATGGCCCCCCTGGGACGCCGAGGCGGGTAAGCGTTCCCACGGGGGCAGATGCTGGTGCAAACGGGTGTGCCGTCGAGCGACGACAGCGCTTAGGCCCTCCCGGCCCCAGGGTCGCGTATGCGCGTCGTTCGCGGGCGGGGGAGAACGCCCGCCGCCGACCAGGACGTGACGGCGGCGCTGCTGCGGCGAGCCGCCGAGACTGGCGAGGCCGGACTGCGCGTCTGGCGACCCCACCGGCAGGTCGCCTTCGGGCGCCGGGACGCCGCCGCCGACGGGTACGAGCGAGCGCGCGAGACCGCCCGCGCGGCCGGGTTCGCCCCCGTCGAGCGCGCCGTGGGCGGGCGCGCGGTCGCCCACACGGGCGAGACGCTGGTGTTCGGCTACGCCGTCGGCTGCGACGACCCCCGGTCGGGCATCCAGTCGCGCTACCGGGAGGCGACGGCGCTCCTGCGGCGGGCGCTGGACGCGGTCGGCGTGCGCGCCCGGCGGGGCGAACCCGACGGGTCGTTCTGCCCCGGCCAGCACTCGCTCCAGAACGGCGGCAAGCTCGCCGGACTCGCCCAGCGCGTCCGCCGGGAGGCCGCCCTCGTCGGCGGGTGCGTGACCGTCCGCGCGGCGGACGAACGGGAGATCGCCGAGGTGCTCGGAACGGTCTACGCGGCGCTCGACGTCCCGTTCGACCCGGCCTCGGTCGGGAGCGTCGAGGGCGCGGGCGGCGACGGCGACCCCGTGGCGGTCGCGCGAGCGATCGAAGACGCCTTCGGCGACGCCGCCGACGCGGTTTCGGTCGTCGACGCCGACTCGCTGGTGTCGACGGACTCGACGTGAGCGAGGCCAGGCGAGCGCGGCGTGGGCGAGATTGGGTGAGTGCAGCGGGAGCGAGATTGGGTGGGCGACGTCAGGCGAAGTCGACGCCGCCGAGCGTGGTCGTCTCGCCGAAGAGCCAGTCGGCGTGGTCGACGGCGTACTCGCGGTCCTCGGCCTCGAGGTAGCCCAGCGCGTCGGTCACGAGGACCGGGCGGAAGTCCCGGAGGCCGGCGCTACCGGCGGTGTGGAGGACGCAGACGTTCGCGAGGGTGCCACAGAGCAGGAGGTCGGTGACGCCGCGGGCGTCGAGCCAGCCCTCCAGTTCGGTCTGGTAGAAGGCGTCGTAGGTGTGTTTCTCGACGACGTAGTCGGACTCGCGCACGTCGAGGCCGTCGACGAGCTCGGCCTCCCAGGAGCCCTCGACGACGTGCTCGCCCCAGCGCTCGAACTCGTCGTAGTAGTGATTGCCGTCGAACTGCCCGGGCGGGTGGACGTCGCGGGTGTAGACGATCCGGGCGCCCGCCTCGCGGGCCCGCTCGACGAGGGCGGCGCAGTCCTCGATCGCGGCCTCGCTCGGCGGCGCGTAGAGGCTGCCGTCGGGGTGGCAGAAGCCGTTCTGCATGTCGACGACGACCACCGCAGTGGCGGTCGGGTCGCAGACGATTCCCTGGCCGTCTGGGTCGGGTGCCATAGCGGACCCTCGCGGGAGCGACCACAAAATACTGACTCCCCGGCGTCGCGACTCGCCGCCCCCGGAGTGTCACCGAGCCGGGGGGAATCCTGACGACTTTTGCCGACTCGGCCCGAACGGTCGGTGTGAACAGAACGGCCCCCCTCGCGCTCGCGCTGCTGGTGGTGTTGTCCGGCTGCGCCGGCCTGAGCGTCTCGCCGCCCATCGACCGCGGGAGCGCCTCCGCGGACCGCGTGGGCGCGGTCGAGGCACCCGCCGACCTGGCCGATCCGCCGACCGACACCCTCGGCTGGGAGGGCGGCTACTGGTACGACGAGCCCCTCTCGATCACCCCCGGCGACGGGCTAAACCAGACCGAGCGCGACGCCGTCGTGAGCCGGACGATGGCCCGCGTGGAGTACCTCCGCGGCCTGGAGTTCACCGCCGACGTGCCCGTGACGGTGACGAGCCGCGAGGAGTTCAGACAGCGCGCGAGCAACCGCTCGATCCCGGCGGCCCGACGGCAGTTTGACAACGTCAAGTTCGAGGCGCTGTTCCTCATCAACGAGTCCACCGACTCGGTCGCGGTGCAGAACACCAACACCGGCAGCAGCGTCGCGGGCTACTACACCCCGGCGAACGACCAGATCGTCATCGTCGGCGACGGGGCCGCCGGCTTCCTCCTGAAAGAGCAGACGCTGGCCCACGAACTCACCCACGCCCTCCAGGACCAGCACTTCGACCTGACGCGGTACGACCGCGAGACGCGGGAGGGGCACAACGCCCTCTCCGGGCTGATCGAGGGCGACGCCAGCTACGTCGGCCACCTCTACCGCGACCGCTGCGGCGACGCGTGGGACTGCCTGCAGGCGCCCGCCGGAGGCGCCGGCGGCTCCGGCGGCGGCCTGGCCAACATCGGCCCGTACCTGCTGACCTACCAGCCCTACAGCGACGGGCCGACGTTCGTGCGACAGCTCTACCGCCGGGGCGGCTGGTCGGCGGTCAACGACGCCTACGACGCCCCGCCGGAGAGCACCGAGCAGGTGATCCACCCCGCGCGCTACCCCGCGGACGGCCCCGCGCGCCCGACCGTGACCGACCGGACGCGTGGCTCCTGGGCACGCATCCCCCTCGAGAACCGCCCGGACTACGACGCCTTCGGGGAAGCCGGCACCAACGTCATGCTGGTCTTCCCCGGCTACGACAGCGGCGGGGCGACGCAGATCGTCCCCCTCCGGCACTTCCTCAACACCGAGAACGGCCAGCTCTCCCGGTTCGACCCGCTCAACTACGACCACTACTACACCGAGGGCATCCGGGGCGACCGGCTGGTCCCCTACCGCGACGCCGACAACCGGACGGGCTACGTCTGGAAGCTCGTCTTCGACGACCGGACCGAGGCCACGGAGTTCCGTCGCGGCTACGAGCGCCTGCTGGCGTACCACAACGCCACCGCGGTCGACTCCTCGAGCGGGACGACGGTCTACCGCATCCCCGAGGGCGACCGCAACGGCTTCTCCGACGCCTTCCGCGTGACTCAGCGCGGGGACACCATCGTGATCACGAACGCGCCGACGGTGGGGGCGCTGAAAGAGGTGCGGGCCCAGCCCGCGGGATAACGCGATCACGCGGCCCCGCCGCGTGTCGACCGCCCGCGGTCGGTCCACGCCCCCCGCAGCCGGCCCGGCCCCTTTTTTGCCCCCTGCGTCCGAAGCGCCACCGATGACCGATTCGGACCACGGCTTCGACATCGTCTCGCCCGAGGCCATCCTGGCGGGCAGGGCCACCGACGCCTACTTCGACCGGACCGAGACGACGCTGCGCCACGCGGGCAAGAACCCCGACGTCGTCGTCGAGGTCACCGCCGACCAGTTCCCGACCGGCGAGTTCGAACTGCTGGCGGGGGTGAAAGACGCCGCGCGCCTCCTCGAGGGCCACGCCGTCGACGTCGACGCCGTCCGCGAGGGCCGGCTGTTCGACGGCGGTCCCGTGATGCGCATCGAGGGGCCGTACCTGGAGATCGCGCGCCTGGAGACCTCGCTGCTGGGCTTTCTGAGCCACGCCAGCGGCATCGCCACGGCGGCGCTGCAGGCCCGGGTCGCCGCCCCCGACTCGCTCGTGCTCTCGTTCGGCGCGCGCCACGTCCACCCCTCGATCGCCGCCGTCGTCGAACGGGGCGCGCTGCTTGCCGGCCTGGACGGCTTCAGCCACGTCGCCGGCGGCGAGGTCCTCGGGCGGGAGGCCGGCGGGACGATGCCCCACGCCCTGCTGATCTGTTTCGGCAAGGGCCACCAGGAGGACGCCTGGCGCGCCTTCGACGAGGCCGTCCCCGAAGACGTCCCCCGGGTCGCGCTGGTCGACACCTACTCCGACGAGAAGGACGAGGCCATCCGCGCCGCCGAGGCGCTCGGCGACCGCCTCGACAGCGTCCGCCTGGACACCACCGGCTCGCGGCGCGGCGACTTCCGCCACATCGTCCGCGAGGTGCGCTGGGAACTGGACGCCCGCGGGTACGAGGACGTCGACATCTTCCTCAGCGGGGGGCTCGGCCCCGACCAGCTCCGCGAGCTGCGCGACGTTGCCGACGGCTTCGGCGTCGGGGGGCACATCTCCAACGCCGACCCCGTGGACTTCGCGCTGGACATCGTCGAGGTCGACGGCGAGCTGGCGGCCAAGCGCGGGAAGCTCTCCGGCGCCAAGGAGGTCTACCGGACGCCCGACGGCGGCCACCACGTCGGCCTCGCCTCCCGACCGGGGCCGACCGACGGCGAGGCGCTCCTGGAACCGCTGTTGCGCGACGGCGAGATCGTCCGGGAGTTCGACCTCGACGAGGCGACCCGGCGGGCCGCGAACGACGCCGACCTCGTCGGCTTCGACCCGTTCGACCGGAGCGAGTGACACCGGTGCCCGCCGGGACGGACGCGCCAGGCGAGGGACCGGTGATGCGATACGGTTTTCCGCCGACCGGGAGAACCCCAGGCAAATGCTGAGCAGACAGTTCGTCCGGGAGAACCCCGACGCGGTCCGGGACGCCCTCGAGAAGAAGGGCGTCGAGGACGTCGACCTCGACCGGATCCTCGAGATCGACGAGGAGTGGCGCGAACTGAAGGCGACCGGCGACGGCCTCCGGCACGAGCGCAACGAGATCTCCAGCCAGATCGGGACGCTCAAGCGCGAGGGCGAGGAGGAGGAGGCCGAGGCGGCCATCGAGAAATCCCAGGAACTGAAGGCCGAACTCGAGGCCGTCGAGGAGCGCGCCGAGGAACTGGAAGCCGAACTCGAGAAGCGCCTGCTCGAACTCCCCCAGCTCCCCCACGAGGACGTCCCCGTCGGCGAAGACGAGGCCGACAACGTCGAGCGCCGCCGGGAGGGCTTCGACGACCTCCGGGACCTCCCTGGCGAGGTCGTCCCCCACTACGACCTCGGCGAGGACCTGGACATCCTCGACTTCGAGCGCGGCGCCAAGGTCGCCGGCGGCGGCTTCTACTTCGCGAAGGGCGAGGGCGCCCGCCTCGAGCACGCGCTGATCCAGTTCATGCTCGAGGTCCACCGCGAGCAGGGCTACGAGGATGTCTTCCCGCCCATCCCGGTCAACAGCGCCTCCATGCGGGGGACCGGCCAGTTCCCGAAGTTCACCGAGGACGCCTACCGCGTCGGCGACAGCAACGAGGAACCGTACGACGACGACGACCTCTGGCTGCTCCCGACCGCCGAGGTGCCGGTCACGAACATGTACCGCGACGAGATCCTGCTCGACGACGACCTCCCGCTGAAACACCAGGCCTACACCCCGAACTTCCGCCGCGAGGCCGGCGAACACGGCACCGAGACCCGCGGCATCGTCCGCGTCCACCAGTTCAACAAGGTCGAACTCGTCAACTTCGTCGAGCCCGACGACTCCTACGACCGCCTCGAGGGGCTGCTCGACGAGGCCGAGGAGGTGCTGCGCCGGCTCGGCCTCCCGTACCGCATCCTCGAGATGTGCACGGGCGACCTCGGGTTCACCCAGGCGAAGAAGTACGACATCGAGGTGTGGGCGCCCGGCGACGACATGCCCGACGGCCCCGAGGAGGGGGGTCGCTGGCTCGAGGTCTCCTCGGTCTCGAACTTCGAGGACTTCCAGGCCCGCCGCGCCGGCATCCGCTACCGCCCCGAGCGCCACGAGTCCGCCGAGTACCTCCACACGCTCAACGGGTCAGGGGTGGCGGTCCCCCGGGTCGTCGTCGCCATCCTG
Source organism: Haloferacaceae archaeon (assembly GCA_042216345.1). Lineage (GTDB taxonomy): Archaea > Halobacteriota > Halobacteria > Halobacteriales > Haloferacaceae > JBDGUA01. Next base: position 8,385 of record JBDGUA010000015.1, on the reverse strand, counting down.
GAGTACTACCAGAACGAGGACGGCACCGTCGACGTGCCCGAGGCGCTCCAGCCGTACATGGGCGGCCAGGAAGTCATCGAGGGCGGCGAACCCGTCGGCGAGACGGCGGTTGGTGCCGGCGAGAAGGAGTAGTCCCCGGCAGAGCCGCCGTCGGCGCCGGCGAGAAGGGATGAGTCGTTGCCGACGGAGCCGTCGGCGACGACGACCGCCGCGCCCGCCTACCGCCGCGCGTAGGTCCGCACGTGGGCGATCCGGTCGCCCTCGAAGACGTGCAGGTCGGCGAATGCGAACAGCTCGGCGGCGTCGGCGTCGAGCAGCCGCCCGCGGGCGACGATCTCGTCGCCCGCGTCGTTCGCGTACAGGTCGTCGAGTTCGTGGGTGGTGTCCTTCTTCGGGCGGTCCTCGCGCATGAACGAGACGAAGGCGTCGCGACCGTCGAGCGTCCGGTCCGGGCGGTCGTGGGTGAACGACGGCGAGAGGATGGCCTCGAAGCGGTCGTACTCGTGGTCGTCGAGCGCCCGGTAGTAGGTGCGGACGGCCTCCCGGCGGTGTTCGCGGTCGCCCGGCTGGTCGCTCCCGCGTGGCTGCTCACGGTCGGCCATGGGTTCGCTTCGCGCGCCGGCGGGAAAGGGCTGGTCCCGGCAGGGGCGGAGAATCCGGGCCGCCCCCGTCGCCTAGTCGTCTCGGAAGTGCGGGCGGTAGAGCCGCCCGAACGCCTGCCTGCGGAGCGTCGCCACCGCGGCGTCCTCCTCGTGTTCGAACGTGGCGGCGACGACGGCCTCCTCGAAGGGGGCGGCGTGCCAGACGACCCGGGAGACGTTCTCGCTGCCGATGGTGTGGACCTCGTAGTCGGGGTGCTCGTCGCACCAGGCGTCGAACGCCTCGGCGTCCCCGACGGTCACGGACAGCAGCGAGGCGAAGATGGCGTCGCGGGCGGTCTCGACGACGTCGCTGGTGACCCGCTCGCGGTACTCCTCGCGGTCGAACGACATCGACCGCGCGGTCTCGCTGACGGCGGTCTGGGCCGCCGGGCCGACGGTCTCGAACGCCTCCCGGGCCTCCTCGAGCGTCTCGGGCGAGAACACGCCTTCGGTGTGCATGGATGGACGGTCTGGCGGGAGCGTTAGGACTCTTTCCCCTCGGCGGCGTCGCCCCCCTCGTCACCCTCGCCCTGGGCGTCGCCGTCGATCGCCCCGTTGGCTTCTGCGTCGCCGTCG
>JBDGUA010000015.1:0-7068 GCA_042216345.1 Haloferacaceae archaeon | reverse complement strand
TCGCCCCGTTGGCTTCTGCGTCGCCGTCGATCGCCCCGTTGGCTTCTGCGTCGCCGTCGACGGTCCCATCGTCGCCGTCGGCGGCGTCGCCGTCGGTGGTCAGCATCTCCCGGGTGAGTTCCCGGGCCTCCTGGAGGACCTGCTGGGCCTCGGCGTCGAGGTCGGCGCCGCCGCGCCGGCGGGCGGCCTCGTCGTCGACGGCAGTCCCGTCGGAGGCGCGCCCCGACCCCCCGGCTCGCGAGTCGCCGTGGTCGTGGCCCGGCGGGTGGACGGTGTCCTCGAAGACCTCCTCGTACTCGGTCTCGGTCGCGTGCTCGACGACGCGGTCGGCCAGGGCCGCGGGCGTGGACTCGTCCCACCCGGGGGCCCGCTCGTCGAGCCAGGACTCGTGGTCGTCGTCGCCGAGCATCGCCGTGAACGCCAGGTGGTTGGCGAGGTGCTCCCCGTCGCGCTGCGGCTCGCCGCAGACCGGGCAGGCGTATCCCATGGGCGGAGGTTGGCGAGGGAGGCAGAAAAGCGTCGTCCTGTGGCGTCGGCGGCGGGCGGAACGCGACGGGCTGAAGACGGCGGACGCGGGGCGGCGGACGCGGGGCGGCGAGCGCGGGGGCTGGCGCTCGCTGGCGAGGCGGCGAAAAGACGCAGGATCGTGGCTCCGGTCGGTTACAGTTGCTCGACGCTGCCGCCGTCGGGGCGCTCGCGGAAGACCCGCCCCTCGAACAGCGTCACCATCGTGTCCTCGTCCTGCCAGGCGAACGGGGAGAGTTTGGCCTTCCGGCAGGCACGGGTGAGGAACTCCTCCTCGCTCCAGCCGTTCTCGACGGGGATGGTCGGGTAGAGCCACCCGTGGCGGCCCTGGCCGTCGACGGCGATTCCGTGGGTGCCGAGTTCGAGGTCGGCGAGGGGATCGTTGGTGAGAATGGTGTTCGTGACGACGCAGACAGAGACGTTCAGGTTCGACAGTTCGGCGGGTTCGATCTCGGAGCCACAGGAGTCGCCCGAGGCGGCCTGGATCGCCGCGTCGACGATCGCGTGGCCGAGTTGATCGTTCCCCTGATAGGCTCCGGCGCACCCCCGGAGTCGTCCCCGGCCGTGTGTGGACTGCAGACGGACCAGCGCTCCGGTCCGCGTGTAGAAGGCGTCGCGCATGCTGCCCGGCTGTTCGCGTTGTCCGTGCAAAACATACGATTCGACCGATTCGCGCGCCAGTTCGACCGCCCGGGCCCCATCCTCGTACGTGAGTTGAACGGCCTGCGCCTCTGACATACCTCTATGCATGTCACGCTCTAACTTGAACCCTTCCCTTCAGACAACATGAAACGCGGGCAATACGTGCTACTCTATAGCACTCTCTCTGGCGATTTCGGCGCGGGCCGAGCCCGGCTCACGAGACGCCTCGGCGACCCGGGTCGACCGAACCCCTTATTCGCGTGAGTCGACTACGGGAGGGTGGCAGAGAGAGCCCGGCCTCCGTGGCCCCGCCGTCGGTCGAGGGACCCTCATCCCGTCGACGCCGACCCGGGGGCATGAGGAAAGTCCCCCCACCGTTCGGACAGGTGACCGGGCGCAAGCCCGGAGTCGGAGACGGCTGGCTCTGGAACAGAAACGAGACCCCCCGCGCCGATCGATGACGTGCGCGAACCGACCCGCGAGGGAAGGGAGCTAACCCACCGAGGGCAGGAGGCGCCAGCGCCTCCGGGACGCGCGGGAACGGATGGAACGGCGAATCCTCACCGGTGCAAGTCCACGCCGTCTGGTAGTCCGAACGAGGCGTGGACGCTCAGCCGAATGCCGGGTCGAACAGAAGGGGGCTTACTCCTCTCAGCCAGTTTCGCTCTGGCGAGCTGTGCTATTAACTCGTACCGATCTGATTAACAACCTTTGCTAGAAGACACCGGGGTACTGACAGCGGGATTAATACCACCCGCTCGACTACCCACGGTCGACGGACGCGGACACGCGCCGCCCCGGACCCGGGGCGGGAGAGCCAATGACCGGACACGAAACCGAGACGGACGACCGGCAGCACGACCAGGAGGCCCACGACCACGGAGAGCACGGTCACGACGGGGATTCCGGCCACGGCGCCGGCGAGCACGACGACGACCACGGCCACGACGACGACCACGGCCACGACGACGACCACGGCGCCGGAGAGCACAACGACAGCCACGGCCACGATGACGACCACGGCCACAGCCACGACCACCGGAGCGCGAGCAGGCGCGCGTTGTTGATCGCGCTCGCCATCAACACGGCGTTCTTCGCCGTCGAACTGGGCGGCGCGCTGCTGGCCGACTCGCTGACGCTGCTGGCCGACGCGGCCCACATGCTCACCGACAGCGCCAGCCTCGGACTCGCGCTGCTGGCGGCCTACCTGGCGAGTCGCCCGGCGGACCGCAAGCGCACGTACGGCTACCAGCGCATGGAGGTGCTGGGCGCACTCGCCAACGGCGTGTTCCTGCTGGGCGTCGTGGCCTACATCCTCTTCGAGGCCTACCAGCGGTTTCAGACCCCGCGAACCGTCGACGCCCCGCTGGTGATCGTCATCGGCGTCGTCGGCCTCGCGGCCAACCTGGGCGCCGCCTACGTCCTCCACGAGCACCGCGAGAACCTCAACGTCGAGGGGGCGTTCCTCCACCTGCTGGCCGACGCCGCCGGCAGCGTCGCCGCCATCGCGCTCGGGATCGTCCTGACGTTCACGGACTTCTACGTGCTCGACCCCCTGTTCGCGGTGCTGATCGCCGCCCTCGTCCTCTACTCGACGAAGGACCTGCTCGCCGACAGCCTCAACATCCTCCTGCAGGGGGTCCCCGGGAGCGTCTCGGTCGACGGGGTCCGGGACGCGCTCGCGGGGCTGGACGGCGTCGACGACGTCCACGACGTCCACGTCTGGGCGCTGGACTCCTCGCGGTGGGCGCTGTCGGCCCACCTCGTCACGGCGCCCGGGGCCGACGCGGACGAGATTCTCGCGCGCGCCCAGCGCCTCCTCGGCGAGGAGTTCGACATCGACCACGCGACCGTCCAGGTCGAGTCCGACGCCTTCTGCGAGACCGCCGAGTTCGACTGCTACCCGGCCGGGGCGTGAGCCCCAGCGAACTCTTACGTGCCGAGGGCGTAAGGCGAACGTGAAGGCCCGACGGCTGCGACGCGCGTTGCTCACCGCGTTCCCGGATTCCACCCCGGGCGAGCGACACGTCGTCGCCAGGCAGGCACGCGACCTCGCGTCCTCGGGGAAGCCCGAGGCCGACCGCGGCCACGAACTGACCGCCCAGGGCGTCGTCGACCACCTCCTGGACGCCCCCGACGACTGCTCGCTCGCCGAGCGGTGGAACTGGTGGATGGGCGCGCTGGAGGTCGCCTACGGCGGCTACCGGGAGTTCCTGGTCCAGGTAGTCCCCGACGGCGACCCGGCCCACCGGACCGACGAGGACCTCTCGCCCTGAGCGGGCCCTACTTCGGCGTGACCTCGAAGGGGCGCCGGCGCCCGCGGACGAGGTCGAACACCGCGAGAAGGATCGGGATCGCCCACACCGTCGCGTAGACGAGCTGGGTTAGCGGGTTCACCAGCAGGAAGTACCGGCGGCGCTGGGCCGCCGAGTCGAACACGATGGCCTCCCGGGCCGTGAGATAGCTCATCGCGGAGTAGTAGGCCCAGCAGAGCAGGTTGAACCCGACCAGCAGTGAGAACCACCAGGGGAACCCGAACGGGTAGCCGGCCACCGACAGCACGAAGACGGCGATGCCGACGGGGACGCCGACGAGGTTCGTCAGGGAGACGACCTGGTTGGCGACCGTGAAGGTCCAGAAGCGGAGGCGGGCGCGCCACCCGAGCGACTCGCTCAACAGGTGGTCGTAGGGGCCGCGGACCCAGCGGCGCTTCTGGCGGATCCAGTCGCCGCCGTCGGCGGGACAGAGGTCCTGGACGTAGCGGTCGACGATCCCCAGCGAGAAGCCCCGGACCGAGGCGGCCAGTCCCAGCGAGAGGTCCTCGGTGACGGCGTCGACGTCCCACTCGTGGAGCTCGTTGAGGCTCCGGGCGGTCAGGAAGTACCCCTTCCCGAGGAGCTGGTAGGGTCCGCGGCTGGTGTGGGTGTAGACGAGCGTCGACCACGCGGCGATACCCATCGCCTCCAGCCGCGGGAGCCAGCCGTCGTCGAGGTTGCGGACCGTCTGCTTGGCCTGGACGACGTCGTACTCCTCCAGCCCGGCGATGGCCAGCCGGAACAGGTCGGCGGGGACGCGGGTGTCGGAGTCGAACACCGTAATCACGTCGTCCCCGGCGAACGAGAGGGTGATGAACGCGTAGGTGAGCGCCGCCGCCTTCGTCCGGGGGACCATGCTGCTGGCGAGGGGGGTCCAGCCGACGCCGACGTGGTGGGCCAGCGCCGTCCGGTTCACCGGGACGTACGCCACGTTCCACCCCTCGTCCATGGCGCGTTCCTTGAGCCGGTCGAGGTAGCCGGCCAGCATCGCGTCGTCACGTTCGTAGATCAGGTAGACCGTCACCAGGTCGAGGGGGTAGTCCGACTCGTAGAGCCCCGCCAGCGTGTCGACGAGCACGTCGTAGCGCTCGTTGTAGACCGGCATCAGCACGTGGATCGGTCGGGGGTCCACGGCGGCGTCCGCGGTCACGACCTGTCCGGGGCGGCTGTAGAGCAGCCCCGCGGCCAGCACGTTGACCACGAAGTACAACGACTGCGAGAAGACGAACGCGACGACGACCAGCCAGAGAAGAGTAATCACGATCACGATATGACACGAGCGGTATTCAACGCGTCGGTAACGCCGTCCTACCGACCGAAAGCGCGACGGTCAGACTATCGAGTCGGTCCGGCAGATTTGTCGGTTTGCTTATGAAACCCTGCTGGAATCGAAATGGCAGGAGGACGTGGCACCGATAGCTACCGACGCGACCGACGGCTCAGAACGGTCCCACGTCCCCGGCGCGCCGACGGAACGCCATCACGGCCCCGTAGTCCTCGCGGCTGAGCGTGCCGACCGCGCTCCCGTCGGCGACGACGATCGCCACCGGCGCGGCCCCCATCGCCGCCAGCGCCTCGAAGGCGTCGTCGTCCCGGTCGACCCGGGGGGCCTCCGCGGTCGCGACCTCGCGCACGGTCGTGGTGCCGTAGTCGGTCAGGTCGACCTCCTGGAGGTCGCCCATGGTGACGACCCCGAGGGGCCTCCCGCCCTCGACGACGGCGTAGGCCGTGCGGCGCTCGTGGAACATCCGGTCGGCGAGCGCCGCCAGCGACTCTGCGGCGTCGATGGTCGTCCCGGTGGCGGCGACGTCGCCGACGCGGAGCCCCTCCAGCAGCGACGCCGTGGTGACCATGCGGGACTCGGTCGCGGCGGCGCCGTAGACGAACAGCGCCAGCAGCAACAGCATCGGGCTGAACGAGAGCACGCCGACCAGCGCGAAGACGATGGCGAAGCCGGTGCCCACCCGGGCCGCGGTCCGGGTCGCGGTCGCGTACGGCTGCGAGCGGGCCAGCAACGCCCGGAGCACCCGCCCGCCGTCCATCGGGAACGCCGGCAGGAGGTTGAACACGGTGAGCGTGAGGTTGGTCACGGCCAGCCAGCCGACGACGAACACCGCGACGGGCTGGCTCGCCGGGAGCGCGACCGTGGCCGCCAGGCAGGCCAGCCCGACCAGGACGCTGACGGCGGGCCCCGACAGGGCGATCCACAGCTCGCGGTCCCACTCCTTCGGGATGGTCTCGAGGGCCGCGAGGCCGCCGAGGATCCACAGCGTGATCGACTGGACCCGGATCTCGTAGCGCATCGCCGTCCACGCGTGCCCGAGTTCGTGGAGCGCGACGCTGACGAACAGCCCGACTGCGGCGGCGATGCCGATGGCCCACCGCGAGCCCGCGAGCGCCGCCGGGTCGACCGGTCGCCCGGCCAGCGCGGTGACGAGGCCGGCGTAGGCCTCGATCTGGGCGCCGCTGCCGATCAACCACGCCAGGACCGGGAGAAAGACGAGCAGGGAGACGTTGATCCGTATCGGGATCCCCCAGACGGTTCCGATCGTGTAGTTCTGCATACCCTGGTGGTCGCGGACCGGGACAAAAACTCTCGGGGTCGTGGCGCCGGGAACCAACAGGGGAGCCACCGGTGCCGGTCGGTCGAACGCAACCGACGGCGTAAAACGACCCGGACGACTACCCAGGGCCCATGGACCTTCGGTTCCTGGGGGGCGCCGGGGAGGTCGGCCGGAGTGCGATCCTCGTCAACGACCGCCTCCTGCTCGACTACGGCGCCAAGACCGGGACCCCCACGCAGTACCCGGTCGGGAGCGTCGACCCCGAGGCGGTCGTCGTGAGCCACGGCCACCTCGACCACGTCGGCGCGGTGCCGGCGCTGCTGAGCGGCAGCGCCCGCCCGCCGATCCACTGGACGCCGCCGACGCGGGAACTCGCACTCACCCTCGCGCGCGACACCCTGAAGCTCCACGGCGGCACCCTCCAGTGTCCCTTCACCGAGACCGACGTGCGGCGGGTCACCCAGGTCTCCGAGCCCCACGGCTACGGCGAGCCCTTCGAGGCCGCCGGCCACGAGGTGACGTTCTTCGACGCCGGCCACATCCCGGGGAGCGCCCACGTGCTCGTCGACGACGGCGACACCCGGCTGCTCTACACCGCGGACTTCCACACCGCCGACCAGCAGCTCGTCGCGGGCACGACCGCCCGGCCCGACGCCGACGTGGTGCTCTGTGAGAGCACCTACTCGGACGTCGACCACGAGGACCGGGCGACGGTCGAGGAGCGCTTCGCCGAGAGCGTCCGGACCACCCTCTGGGAGGGCGGGACGGTCGTCGTCCCGGCGTTCGCCATCGGGCGCACCCAGGAGATGCTGCTGCTGTGCGAGCGCCACGACCTCCCGTGCTACGTCGACGGGATGGGCCAGGAGGTGACCCGGATGCTGCGCCAGCACCCCGGGTTCGTCCGCGACCCCGAGGCGCTTCGGCGGGCGACCTCCCACGCCCGGTTCGTCACCGGGCGGAACGGCCAGCGCGAGCGCATCGCCGACCAGAACACCGTGATCGTGACGACCAGCGGGATGCTC
>JBDGUA010000010.1:18662-22248 GCA_042216345.1 Haloferacaceae archaeon | reverse complement strand
TACGCACAGACCCATCGCCAGCGGCGCCGCCGCTCGCAGTCTGGGGGAACGACCGCCGCGGGGGAGCGGCGGTCCGCGTAAGGGGGAACGGCCACCGCGGGAGCCGCGGTGGCCGCGAGGGGAATGCAGTGCGCGTGTGATGCGCACCTGAACGCAGGCCCCGGATGAACATAAACCCCCGCCTTGCGGAGTGAAAGTGTAACCGCACGAGGGGAGCGTGGTGAAAGTGGTGTCTGACGCCCGTCATCGAGCCGTCTGTCGGTTCGCCACGGCGCCCGTCGACGCCGGCTCGGCACCTACGCGGGATCGCGGTCAGGGCGCGATCCCCGTGCCCTCCGTCCGGGCGCTGACGACGACGCGGTGCCCATCGAGGTACCGCCGGACGCGCCCCGCGAAGTCGCCCTCGCCCGGCCACTCGGCGTCGGCCCCGAGCGCGTCCGGGTCGCCGACGTAGACGGCGACCGCGTCGCCGAAGCGGTCGCCCGTCGCGGGAACCGTCTCCCGGACGTACAGCCCGCGGTCGACCCCCTCGTAGGCGTCGAGGGCGGCGACCTCGTCAGTCCGCAGGACGCGACTGCCGACCTCGCCGCCGGGCGCCAGCGTCGGGTACTCGCCGGCGACGGCGTGCAGACCGCTGAGGACTGCCGGGCCGACGAAGACGAACGACTCGAGCACCTCGCGGACCCGGTCGGGCGAGGTGAGCGTCCCGTAGACGAAGACGTCCATGTGTCGCCCTTCGGCGCGGGGCGACTTCAACCCAGCCGCGGCGTCGCACACGCGGGGGCGCGGTGGCGCGTCCAGAGCCCTCCGACCGACGCCCCGAGACCGGCAGGGTGAAACCGGATGGCGATGACCCGGCGCGTATGGGACGCAGCGAGGGCGAGGACCCGTCCGGGGACCCCCAGCCGTGGGCCGAGGTCGACGGCGGGACGTGGGCGCGCCTGCGGGCGCTGTGGCTGCAGGTGCTCTCGATGTCCTGGCCGGTCATGGCCGAGCAGGTCACCCGGACGCTGATGCGGACCGTCGACGTCTTCATCACCGCCTCGTTCAACCCCGCCGCCGTCGTCGCCATCGGCCTCGCGGAGCTGTACGCCCAGTTCCCGCTCCGCATCGGGCTGGGCCTCGGCGGCGGCGCCATCGCCCTCTCGAGCCAGGACACCGGCCGCGGCACCGACGCCGGCCGCGACGAGACCATCACCCAGGCGCTGTTGCTCGGGGTCCTCCTCGGAATCCCCATCGCGGTGGTGGCGGTCGTCTTCGGCGAGGACCTGATCGCCGTCCTGGGCGCGAGCGAGCAGGTCGTCGTCCTCGGCGGGACCTACCTGGCGATCACGCTCGCGACGGCGCCGGCCCGCCACGTCATGCTGATCGGCGCCCGGGCGCTCCAGGGCACCGGCGACACCCGGACGCCGATGTACGTCAACATCTTCGCGAACCTGCTGAACGTCGTCGGCTCGCTGGTGCTGGGCCTGGGGCTGTTCGGCGCGCCCGAGCTCCGGGTGATCGGCGTCGGCCTCGCGACCGCCGGCGCCAACGTCGTCAGCGCGGCGCTGTTCTTCGCCGCCCTCGCGGGCCCCTGGAGCGAGGCGGGGCTCGTCCGCCCGCGCAACCCCGTGATCGCCCGCCAGCTCGTCCGGGTGGGCGTCCCCCGGACCGCCGAGGGGTTCTCGGTCGCGCTGGCCCGCTTCCCGTTCAACGCCCTGCTGTTGACCTTCGGCACCGACGTCAACGCCGGCTTCCAGATCGGGCGGCGCATCTACCAGCAGATCACGGCCCCCGCCTCCCGGGGCTACAACGTCGCCAGCAGCATCGTCGTCGGCCAGGCGCTCGGCCGGGACGACCCCGACTCGGCCCGCTTCGGCGGCTGGGGCATCGCCGCCCTGGGCGTGGTCACCGTCGGCGCCGTCGGCGTGGGGCTGTTCGTCGCCGCCGAGCCCCTCGTCCGGCTGTTCACCACCGACCCCGGCGCCGTCAGGCACTCGGTCGGGTTCGTCCGGGCCTACGGGCTGGCGGCGATCCCCCAGGTGCTGTTCCTCTCGCTGTCGGGGTCGCTCCAGGGCGCCGGCGAGACTCGACTCCCGTTCGTCGCCCGCGCGGCCGGGGTGTTCGGCCTCATGCTCGGGTTCTCCTACGTCGCCGGCGCGGTGCTGGGGTTCGGCGCCCTCGCCGCCTACACGGGGGTCGCGCTCAGCTACGTCCTGATGGCGCTGGTCGTGGGGTGGGGGTTCGCCCGCAGCGACTGGGCCGCCCGGGCCGCCGGCATGATGGCCGAGCGCGAGGAGGAGGCCACGGCCTGAGTCGAACATTTATCCGCGCCCGCGCCCCACTCTCGTCGAATGGCGACGCCCCTGCACACCGTCGAGCGCGACCTCCTGGCCGGCGCGGTGATCGAGCGCCCGAACCGCTTCGTGGTCCGGGTGGCGTTCGACGGCGGTGCGAGTAATTCCGACGGCGAGCGGGTGTTCCTCGGCGACCCCGGCGCGCTGCGGGTCCTCCAGCCGGGGGCGACGGTGCTCTGCGCGCCCGCCGCGAACGACGACCGCAAGACCGACTACGACGCCGTCGCGGTCGCCGACGGCGACACCTGGGTGAGCCTCCGGGCCGCCTTCGCCAACGACCTGGTGGAGGCGGCGCTGGCCCGGGACCTGCTCCCCGGCTTCGGGGGGTACACGCAGCGCCGGCGCGAACCGCCACTGCCCGACCACGGGCGCAGCGACTTCCTCCTCGCGGCGCCCGACGGGACCGACGTCTACCTGGAGGTCAAGTCCTGCACCCACGTCGAGGACGGGGTGGCGAAGTTCCCCGACCGGCAGACCGAGCGGGGGCGCCGGCACCTGCGCAGCCTCATCGACCTCCACGGCGACGACGCGGCCTGCCACCTGCTGTTCGTCGTCCAGCGCCCGGACGCCGACGCGCTCGAGCCGTTCCGCGCGGTCGACCCCGAGTTCGCCGACCTCCTGGTCGAGGCCCGGGACGCCGGGGTGGGGCTGCACGCCGCGACCACGCGATTCGACCCGCCGGCGTACGCCCTGGCCGACCCGGACCTGCCGATCCGACTCTGATGCCCCCGGCTACTGCGACGTGTGGGCGATGCTGGTCCACTCCTCGATCTCGAAGCGGTAGCCCTCGACGCCGCGCATCGGACTCGCGCCGCTGAAGAGGTCGGGGTGCCAGGCGTTCTCCATCGCCTCGCGGACGTCGGGCCACTCCCCGTCTTCGACGGCCCGGATGCTGCCGGTGAGGCTGACGCTGCGCCACTCGTGGGCTGACTCGGCGTCGAAGACGAGGAAGCTCGCGCGGTCGGCCCGGTCGGCCAGGATCTCCTTGCGGCTCTCGGTGCCGAACAGCAGGAAGACGAAGAACAGCGTGGCGTCGCCGTCGTAGCCGAACGACATCGGCACCATGTACGGGGCGTCCTCCGTAGAGAGGCCGAGGACGCCGACGCCCTCCTCGGTCAGGAGGGTCCGGATCTGCTCGTCCGTCATCGCTTCGGGGGTCGACTCGCTGATCTCGTCGATGGACATGCGCGTGGGTAGGCCTCGCAGGGTTGTTAATCCGCGAGAGTGTTCCCAGTTTCTTGGCACGC
>JBDGUA010000010.1:7924-18562 GCA_042216345.1 Haloferacaceae archaeon | reverse complement strand
GGTAGGCCTCGCAGGGTTGTTAATCCGCGAGAGTGTTCCCAGTTTCTTGGCACGCCGGACGGCTGGGGGCTCCTCGGCCCGCTCGCGCCGGGGGCGCTCGCGGAACAGGAGAGTGCTGGTGGTCGCGGAACTGGAGGGCGCTTGTGGAACGCGATTATCGTTCGTCGAGGGGGACGAACGACTGGTCCTCGGGGCCGACGTAGCGGGCCCGCGGGCGGATCAGGCGGTCGTCCTCGACCTTTTGCTGCGGTCGCTCACGCTGTTCGCTCCCTGGCAAAAGCTCGACCAAAATCCGTCGTCGCCCCCTTCGGGGGCTCCTCGGCCCGCTCGCGCCGGGGGCGCTCGCGGAACAGGAGGGTGCTGGTGGAACGCGATTATCGTTCGTCGAGGGGGACGAACGACTGGTCCTCGGGGCCGACGTAGCGGGCCCGCGGGCGGATCAGGCGGTTGTTCTCCTGGTATTCCAGCACGTGGGCGATCCAGCCGCCGACGCGGGACATCGCGAAGATGGGCGTGTACATGTCGATCGGGATGCCGAGCTGGTAGTAGACGGTCCCGGAGTAGAAGTCGACGTTCGGGGCGATGTCCTTCTCGGGGAGGCCCTGCTCCTCGGTGAGGTACTGCTCGATGGCGGAGGCGTAGTCGTACCACTTCGAGTCGCCGGTCGACTCGCCGAGGTCCTTCGAGCGCTTCTCGAGGATGCGCGCCCGGGGGTCCTTGGTGTTGTAGACGCGGTGGCCCCAGCCGGGGACGCGCCAGTTCTCCTCGCCGTCCATGTGCTCGACGACGTACTCGACGGGGTCGAGGCCGCTGTCGTCGATCTCGACGAACATCTCCATGACGTCCTGGTTGGCCCCGCCGTGCAGCGGGCCCGAGAGGGCGCCGATGCCCCCGGTGATGGCGCTGTACATGTCCGCGAGGGTCGAGGAGATCGTCATGGCCGTGAACGTCGAGGCGTTCAGGCCGTGGTCGGCGTGGAGGATCAGCGCCTGGTCGAAGGTCTCGGCCGCGACGTCGTCGGGCTCCTCGCCGGTGAGCATGTAGAGGAAGTTGGCGGCGTGGCCCAGGTCCTCGCGCGGCTCGACCGGCTCCTCGCCGCGGCGCAGGCGGTCGTACGCCGCCAGCACCGTCGGGATCTGGGCGGTGATGCGCCGGCCCATGCGAGCGCTGGCCTCCAGGTCCGCGGGGTCGGCGTCGGCCTCCGGCTCGGAGGCCGAGAGCATCGAAGTCGCGGTCCGCAGCGCCGCCATCGGGCGTTCGTCCTCGGCGGCCAGGTCCGCGAGCGTGTCCATGACTGCGCCGTCGACGGCCCGCTCGGCCGCCATCTCCTCGGCGAACGGCTCGAGTTCCGCGGCGGTCGGCAGCTCGCCCTCCCAGAGCAGGTAGAGAACTTCCTCGTAGCTCGCCCCCTCGGCGAGCTCCTCGATGTCGTAGCCACGGTAGATCAGGCGTCCGACGTCGCCGTCGATCGAGCTGAGTGCCGACTCGGCAACAAGCACACCCTCGAGTCCCCGTTTGAGCTCGTCTGACATACGTCGTGAATAATGGTCGGCTCAAAAAAGCGTTGCCGTTTCAGGAACGATATCTATACGTCCGTCAAACGCAGGAGGGAGTCACTGTACGACTGGTATCGTACGGTTGTCGATGGGGCGATTCTACGGGCGTCGAATGTAAGAAATAATCATTAAGCGTGCGCGGGTACGAGCGGGCCCGCAGCGCGAAGGGGGCCGTGCCGAGAGGGGGTCGTGCCGAGCGACCTGGCGACGTCGGGGGCGGCCAGTGGGACGGTGGGCTGTCGACGTGTGCGTGGCCCGGGCACGCACGGCCGGTAACCCTTTTCCCCCCGCCCGCCGAACCCCGCGGCATGGAACCCGGGGAGGTCGAGTACGAGCCGGTCAGCGTCAAGGAGGTGCTGTCGGAGATGAAAGACACCGCCGAGCTGCTGATCGACCTGTCGTACTCGGCCGTCTTGCACCGCAGCGACGAGGTCGCCGCCGAGGTGCTCGCCCTGGAGGAGCGGATGGACGTCCTCCAGCTCCAGGGGCGCATGAGCCTGCTCATGGCCGCCCGGAGCCCCGAGGACGCCGAGGAGCTGGCGCCGGTGCTGGGGATGATCGGCGCCGCCGAGAAGATCTCCGACGCCGCCGGCGACATCGCCAAGATCGTCCTCGAGGACATGGGGCTGCCCGACGCCATGCGGGCGGCCCTGCCGGAGGCGACCGAGCTGGTCGTCCGGGCGGAACTGGCCGCCGACTCGCCGTACGCCGACCGGACGCTCGGCGACGTCAACATGGAGACCGAGACGGGCGTGCGCACCATCGCCATCCGGCGGCGCCAGGCCACCGGCAAGCGGCGCTGGATCACCAACCCCGACCGCGAGACGGTCCTCCGCGGCGGCGACGTCCTCCTGCTCCGGGGCATGGAGGAGGGGATCGAAGAGGTCTACGCGGCCGCCACGGGCGAGCGCTACGAGCCGCCCGTCGAGCCCGAGCCGACCATCGAGGACCTCGAGCGGGCGGTCGACTCGATCGTCCTGATGAAGAACATGAGCGAACTCGCCGTCGACCTGGCCTACGGCGCCGTCCTCTTCGACAGCGAGGGGGTCGCCGAGGAGGTCTCCGAACTGGAGGCGGAGGTCGACGCCCTCGAGAGCCGCTTCGAGGCGTGGACCCTCCGGGCCGCCGGGCGCGTCGAGGATCCGGTCCAGCTCCGGGGGCTGGTCCACCTGGCGAAGGCGACGGAGGTGATCAGCGACGCCGCCCTGGAGATCAGCGAGGGGGTGCTGCGGGGGCTGGACACCCACCCGGTCGTCGCCGCCGCCGTCGAGGAGTCCGACGAGGTGATCGTCAAGCTCCGGGTCGCCGCCGACGCGACGCTCGCGGGGCGGACGCTCGAGGAGGAACAGGTCGGCACCGAGACCGGGATGCGCGTGATCGCCGTCCGCCGTCCCGCCGGCGAGGCGTCCGGCGAGGAGTGGATCGTCTCGCCCGGCCCCGACACGGAACTGCGCGCCGGCGACGTCCTCATCGCGAAGGGGACCCGGGCCGGCGCGGACCGGCTCGGCGAACTGGCGGGGACCCAGCCAGGATTCGAGGGGTAGCCGGATCGAGGGGGCGTCGCCCCGGCAACTCACCGGACCAGGGCTCGTTGGTGTCGCCCGGGGGTCACTCCCCCGGGTCGGCCCGCGCGAGCCGGACCGCCGAGACGACCGTCAGGACCGTCGCCACCAGCAGCGCCGTCGTCGTCGCGAGGACGAACGCCAGCATGAGGAACCAGCCGCCGACCCCGAGCACCGGGAACTCGCGGGTCCCCTGGAACGGGCCGAACAGCTCCAGCACGCGCACCAGGTAGGCGAGCCCCGCGAGCGCGACCCCGACGACCAGCCCGACCGCGGCGTTGCGCCGGACGTGCAGCGCCGCGAGGAAGGCCGCGGTCGGGGGTCGATCCGGTCGTTGATCGGCCATGCGGACCGCTCGGGGCGCGAGGGCCAAAGCCCCGTCGCTCCGGGCCGCCGCCGGCGGACCGAACCCCTAAAGGGAGCGGCCGTCGTGAGTCGGGCCAATGACGACGCTCGGAAGCGCCAGTGCGGCCCCGGGGGAGATGGACACGGGGCGGCTGGAAGTCGGCGAGACCCGCGACGGCAGCCCGGTGGGGCTCCCGGTCGCGGTCATCAACGGCGCCCGCGACGGGAAGACGCTCTATCTGCAGGCGGCCAGCGACGGCGACGAACTCAACGGGGTCGGGGTGCTCACCCGGGTGGTCCCGCAGCTCGACCCGGCGGAGATCGCCGGCACGATCCTCGTCACCGGGATCGTCAACTACCACGCCTTCCAGGTGGCCCAGCACCGCAACCCGATCGACGACACGAAGATGAACCGGGCCTACCCCGGCGACGAGAACGGCACCTCCAGCGAGCGCATCGCCGCCGCGACCTTCGAGGCGGCCACCCGGGCGGACCTGATCGTCGACCTCCACCAGGGGTCGACCTCCCGGATGATCGACGAGGTGCGGGTCCGCTGCGGCAAGCGCCACCGCATGCACGCGGAGTGTCTCGACCTGGCCCGCACCTTCGGCGCCGGTCACATCCTCGACCAGAAGGGCCCCGACGGCCAGCTCGCCCGGGCGGGCCCCGACGAGGGCATCCCGACGATCGACCCCGAACTCGGCGGCTGCGTCGGCTGGAGCGACTCGTCCATCCAGACCGGCGTCGAGGGCGTCTTCAACGTCCTCCGGGACTACGGCTTCCTCGAGGGCGAGGTCGAGCCCGACGACCAGAACCGGGCCTCGGGCTTCGACCAGTACGGCACCCCCGCCGGCGGGCTCGTCCACTTCAGGCCCGACCTCGGCGACGCGGTGAGCGCCGGCGACGTGCTCTTCGAGGTGACCGACGCCTTCGGCGGCCTCAAGGCCCGGGTGACCGCCGACAACGACGGCATCTTCTGGCGCGCCCGGCGGCTCCCACAGGTCGCCACCGGCGAGTACGTCTGCTCGGTCGGGACGAACGTGGACACGGTGTAGGGACTCACTCCCCGCGCATCAGGATCCACAGCGCGGTGGCGGCCACCAGCAGCACGCCCGCGAGCGCGAGCAGCGTGGTCCCGAAGCCGAGCTCGACGCTGCCGACGCCGACCAGCGCGGGGCCGCTCGACCCCACGAGGATGTACCCCGACCGGATGAGGCCGAACGACGACCCGCTGGTGGCCTCGTCGAACCGGTCGAAGAGGTACGCCTGCGTCGGGGTCGGGAAGAACCGCACCGAGGCGGCGAAGACGATGATGGCGGCGGCGCTGGCGAGTCCCTGCAGCGCCGTCGCCGCCGCGAGCGCCGCCCCGCCGCCGAGGAGCGCGCCGACGGTCAGCAGGCGCCGGCCCACGCGGTCGCTCGCCCACCCCGCGGCGGGTTTCGCCACCACGCCCATGAGGAAGAACAGCGAGAAGACCGTGTTCGCCACGCCCGTCGAGAGTCCCTTGGTCGCGGTGAGGTACTTCGGGACGAACGCCGCGGTCCCCTGGGTCACCATCACGTAGAGCCCGTAGACGACCATCAGCACGAGCAGGTCCCAGGAGGCGACGGCGCCGACGGCCTCCCGGGCGGTCGGACCGACCTCGGGCCGGCGGAACGAGTACGACCCCTCGACGCCGGCGTGCAACACTACCGCCCCGAGGGCGGCCAGCGCGAACAGCCCCAGGAAGGGCAGCCACCAGACCGTCGCCGCCAGCACCGCCGTCGCGAGCAGCGGGGCGGCCACGCCGGCGACGTCGCCCGCGGCGGAGTGGATCCCAAGCGCCCGTCCCCGCTCGCCGCCGTACAGCGCAGAGAGGTACGCCCGCGAGGAGATCAGGAACACGCCCGTGCAGACGCCCACCACCGCCAGCAGCACCAGCCACACGCCGTAGGTCGGCGCGAGCGCGAAGGCGGCGAAGGCGACGCCGACGACCGCCAGGCTCGCCACCAGGGTCGTCCGGTAGCCCAGGTCGTCGCTCGCCAGGCCGGCGGGGAACTGCGAGACGGCGTAGACCGCCCAGATCAGCGAGAGCGCGAAGCCGAACTTCGCGTTGCCGATGGCGAACGCCTCCTGGATGGCCGAGACCAGCGGCGGCAGGAGGTACCGCCCGGTCTGGATCACGATCCACCCCAGCGAGGTGACCAGCAGCATCGCCGTGGGGTAGGACAGCCCCGCGAACCGGGCCTCGTCGCCGACCGTCTCGTCGCTCATCGACAGGTTCTGCCACGGTCCGAGCCATAAGCCTCCCGAAAGGGGTCGAACCGGCCCCTACCGCTGCTGGCGGATTCGCGCGTCCAACCGGCCGTCATCGCTCGGGGTGGATCGGCGCGTCGAACCCGCCCCTGACCAGCGGCTTGGCGACGTGCCGACGGGCACACGGCGGCACCTCGTACCACCCAATCTCGAGGTCGCGCTCCACCCGCACCTCGACCTTCCCCGGCGCGGCGCTCCCGCAGTCGCGACAGCGGTAGCCCTGGTCGCGGCCCGCGCTCTCCATCGAGCGCCCGCAGTCGGGACAGTCGGGCGTCTCCAGGGCGGTCCGGTCGAGGTCCCGCACGGCGAACTTCTCCAGGTTGAGCACCGTCCGATCCCCGTCACCGGTCTGCCGCCGATTGACCTCGCCGCAGACGGTAACCCGATCCCCGGGCCGGAGCGCCCGCACCCGGTCGCGGAACCGCTTGGTCGGCTCGAAGGCGGCACACACCAGCCGCCCCCCGTCGTCTGAGAGGTCGACGAAGACGTGCCCGCCCTCGCGGGTCTCGGGCGCCGAGGCGACGGTCCCCGTGACGCGGTAGGCCCGCCCGGCCTCCAGGTCTCCCAGGCCCAGTCCCGCCGCGTCGGCGTCCCGGAGGTGGGCGTCGGTCCCCTGGTTGGTCACGAACAGGGCGCGGCGCTCGACGGGTTCGGCGTCGATCCGGGCCAGCACGTCGCCCACGGCGTCGGCGTCGTCGCCGCGGATGCCGTAGAGGATCGGCCCCGGGGCGCGGGGGACGCAGACGGCCTGGCCCTCGACGCGGTCGACGGTGTCCCAGACGACCGGGTAGCCCGCGTCGGCGGCGGCGAACACCGAGTCCCGGTCGACCTCGCGGGGCGTCCCGCAGCGGTCGAACTCGCGGTAGGCGATCGCCTCGTAGGTCCACTCCTCGAAGGCGGCCCAGGCGCCGACCGCCGCGAGCGCGCCGATGCGCCCCCGGCCCGCGGGCGTGTCCGGGTGACCGCTCCAGCCCTCGTGGACCCAGCCGAGGTCCCCGAGGCGGGCGACGGCGTCCTCGACGGCGAGGTGGTCGCGGACGGCGTCGCGGGCGAAGTCGGCGACGGACCCGGGGATCGACGACGGATCGTCGGGATCGACCGGCGCGACCACCAGGCCCGGGCTCGTCCGCTCGTCGGCGGTCTCGGCCAGGTCGGTCAGTTCCGCGCGGGCGAGGGCGGCGGCCTCGTCGACCGGGAGGTCGGTGTGGACCGCCAGCGCGGCGTTGCCCCGGGTCTTGTGCTCGACCGCCGGGTTCAGCCGGACCAGCAGCGAGCGCGCCACCTCGCCCCCGGCGGCCTCGACGCGCTCGGCGACCCGGGCCGCGAGGTAGGTCGTGCACATCCCCCGGTCGCGGGAGTCGGTGTCGTCGAGGCCGACGATGGTCATCGACGGGTGTAGCGCGTCGAGGGAAAAGCCGCTTTCGCGTCGAGCCGGGGTCGCCGGCGGCTGCGGCGACCCCTGAAGCTCACCCGCTGCTCGGCCGGTAGGACCGACTGATCTCGAGCCAGCGGCCGGTGGTGAACCGGTAGCACGAGACCAGCGCGGGGACCAGCGCCTCCGAGAGCAGCGCGGCGTAGAGGGCCACGACGCCCAGGGGCGTCACGACCGCGAGGTACGCGACCGGCAGCGTCAGCAGGTAGAGCCCGACGAACCGGCCGTACATGGGCCAGCGCGTGTCGCCGCCGGCCCGGAGGATGCCCGTGGCGACGCCGTCGAGGCCCATCAGGACCGTCCCGACGGCGATCACCCGGACGAACGGGACCGTCGCCGCGACCGTCGCCGGGTCGGTCGTGAACAGGCGGGTCAGCGCGTGGGCGAAGACGAACGCGGCGGTCGCGCCGAGCAGGTAGACCACCGCGGCGAACCGGATGATGTCCCAGCCGTAGGCCGCGGCCTCGCGCTCCTCGTCGGCGCCGAGGCGCTGCCCGACCAGGCTCGAGGCCGCCAGCGACAGCCCCCAGTTGGGCGTCCGCAGCAGGAAGTAGATCCGTCGACTGATGCCGTAGGCGGCGACCACGACCGTGCCGAAGTTGGCGACGATGGCCAGCAGCGGGAAGCGGGCGAACCGCTGGGCGAGCTGGCGGACGATCAGCGGCGCCGACACCTCGACGAGCTGGCGGAACAGCCCGGCGTCGAACTCCGGCGTCGGCGAGAGCCGCGTCGGGAACGCCCCGATCCCGGGGAAGCGCCCGCGGAGGAACCCCGCGGAGAAGATCCCCAGCACGAACGCCTTCGCCAGCACGGTCCCGAGGGCGGCGCCGAACACGCCCATCCCGAGCCCGAAGATGAAGACGACGTTGAGGGCGATGTTGACGAGCGAGCCCGTCACGCGGACGACCATCTCGATCCAGGCGTCGCCGGCGCTGACCAGCGTCCGGGTCGCCACCTTGTTCAGGCACGTGACCACGACGGCCGTCGAGACGACCCGCAGGTAGGTGACGCCGTACCGGGTCGACGCCGGGTCGACGCCGAACAGCCCGATCAGCCGCTCGGCGAAGACGACGAACCCGACGCCGAGGGGGAGCGTCAGCAGCAGCGTCAACAGCAGCGTCTGCTTGATCGCGAGATTCATCCGCCCGTACTCCTCGGCGCCGTAGCGCTGGGAGATCAGCCCCACCGCACCGTTGGTGATCCCGCTCCCCAGCCCGCCGGCGATGCCCCAGAACGGCGCGGCCAGCGCGAGCCCCGCGATGCCGGCCGGGCCGACGGCGGCCCCGATCATGATCAGGTCGACCGTCCGCTGGGACTGGCGGGCCAGCCCGGTCACGATCCGCGGGAGCGCCAGGTCGGTGGTCTCCTCGCCGCGGTGGGCCTCCACGAGGCCCAGCCGCGCCAGGGCGGCCGGGAAGAGGTGGACGAGCGAGCGGACCGCGTCGACGAACCGGTCGAGCCGTGACACGGGTTACGGGCGGGAAGCGGGCATTGGTGGGGGTGGTTCGCTAGGGGTGGCGCGGCCCTCCGTAGTAAGTCCACTGGCGCCGCAGCCGCGGTAGCCCGGCGTGAACGAGTATTTAGTTCCGCCGGTGGCGAGCGAGGAAAACCGCCCGACGTTACGGTGCTCGCGTCGTTCGCGCTGGCACAACGCATATATGCGAGCAATCGCTTAACTCCCTCTATGTCCCGGAGCGCTCTGGTCGAGAACGTGGCCGCGATGCTCGTCGACGCCGGGTTCGCGGTGAGCGACCGGTGTGCCATCCGGCCCAAGAGCTTCGATCTGGCGGCCCGCCGCGGAGAGGACCTCGTCCTCGTGAAGATCCTCGGCAACATCGACGCCTTCGACGGCGAGACCGGCGCCGAGATGCGGCGCCTGGGCACCTACCTGTCGGCGACGCCGCTCGTGATCGGGATGCGAACGCGCGACGAGGATCTCAAGCCGGGCGTGGTCTACTTCCGCCACGGCGTCCCCGTGTTCAACCCCGACACCGCGTTCGACCTCTTCGTCGAGCAGGTCCCGCCGCTGATCTACGCGGCCCCCGGCGGCCTCTACGTCAGCATCGACGGCGACCTCCTGGCCGACGAGCGCGAGGACCGCGGCTGGAGCCTCGGGCGGCTCGCCTCCGAACTCGGCGTCTCCCGCCGGACCGTCTCGAAGTACGAGGACGGCATGAACGCCTCGATCGAGGTCGCCGTCCACCTCGAGGAGATCTTCGACCAGCCGTTCAGCAACCCCGTCGACGTGCTGGAGGGCGCCGAGGACGTCCGCGACGCCGAACCGACCCCCGACGACCCCCAGGCCGACCCCGACGACGAGCACGTCGTCACCGTCCTCTCCCGGGCGGGCTTCGAGATGCACCCGACGCTGCGCTCGCCGTTCAAGGCCGTCGGCGAGGACGAGAACCGGCGCGAGAACGTCCTGACGGGCCACTCGCCGTTCAACCCGACCGCCGAGAAGCGCGCCCGCCTGATGTCCTCGCTCGGGGAGATCACCCGCACCCGGTCGGTCTACTTCACCGAGGAGCGGCCCAAGCGCGACTCCGTCGAGGGGACCGCGCTGGTGAGCTGCGAGGAACTCGCCGAGATAAACGACCCCGACGAGATTCGGGACCTCATCCGCGAGCGCGCCAGCGAACCCGCGGAGTCGTAGCGCGTCGCCGCCCCACGCTAGCTACAAAGGCTGATAACCCCACGGAGCACACGTAGTGACGAATGTCCTCGTGGAAACGCGACTTCGCCAGCGGGCTCATCGTCGTCGCGCCCATCCTCGTCGTCCTGTTCGTGCTGAACTGGCTCTACTCCCAGATCGCGGACCTCCCGGTGGTCCGGCTGATCCCGCCGCCGTTCGGCGTGCTCGTCGCCATCGTCGTGTTCGTGCTGCTGGTGTTCTCCGTCGGCTACCTGATGCGCACGACCGCGGGCCGGATCGTCGAGGACCGCCTCGACGCCGCGATGAACCAGGTGCCGCTGATCCGCGTGCTCTACAACGCCTCGAAGCTGGCCGTCGAGACCGCGGTCTCCGGCACCGAGGACCTCCAGAAACCCGTCCGCCTGGAGACCTGGCCCGGCATCCGCATGACGGCGTTCAAGACCGGCAAACGGACCCCCGACGGCAAGGAGGTGCTGTTCATGCCCACGGCGCCGAACATCACGACCGGCTTCGTCATCGAGGTCGACCCCGACGACATCACCGAGACCGACGAGAAGGTCGAGGAGGCGCTGACGCGCATCCTCAGCGCCGGGTTCGCCGAGCAGGACCCCG
This sequence comes from Haloferacaceae archaeon, assembly GCA_042216345.1. Classification (GTDB taxonomy): domain Archaea; phylum Halobacteriota; class Halobacteria; order Halobacteriales; family Haloferacaceae; genus JBDGUA01. The sequence goes on along the minus strand of JBDGUA010000010.1, from coordinate 8,107 downwards.
CCATCGCGCGCGTCGAGGGCGAACCCGCCGAGGCTGGGTCGACCGACGCCGGCGAAGCCTGAACGCGACCCCCCGGCGCGGCCCGTGGCGACACTCCGGCGGCGGTCACGCGCCGCCTAAGACGGTCCCCCCGGCGGCGGTCACGCGCCGCCTAAGATGGCCCGCACGGCGAACTCGAGGTTC
>JBDGUA010000010.1:0-7824 GCA_042216345.1 Haloferacaceae archaeon | reverse complement strand
CCCCGGCGGCGGTCACGCGCCGCCTAAGATGGCCCGCACGGCGAACTCGAGGTTCTGCCGCCGCTCGCGGACGCGCCGGTAGAAGTACCGGAGCCACCGCCGTCCGTAGGGCGCGTACTGCCAGACGTCGTGGCCGCGGGCCGCGAGTTCCCGCTGGGCCGCCTCGCGGACGCCCATCAGCATCTGGATCTCGAACGCCCGGCCGTACTCCTGGCCGAGCCCCTCGGCGTGGGCGATCATCGCCGGGTCGTGGCTGCCGACGGCGATGCCGCCGTCGAACTCGCGGAAGAGGAACTCCAGGTTCTCGCGGTAGGCCTCGTCGACCGCCGCCTTCGACTGGTGGGCGACGGCCGGGGGCTCGTCGTAGGCGCCCTTGACGAGCCGGACCGCGCAGGGGACCTCGGCGAGCCGCCGGAGGTCCTCGGGCGTGCGCCGGAGGTTCGCCTGCAGGCAGACGCCGACGCCGCCGCCGACCGCCTCGGCGACCGATTCGACGACGCCGAGGGTGGCGTCGGTGGTCGAGGCGTCTTCCATGTCGCACCAGACGAAGACGTCCCGCTCGACGGCGTCCTCGACCAGGGACCGGTAGTTCTCGGCGAAGACCTCGCGGTCGATCGCCAGGCCGAGCTGGGAGGGTTTGACCGAGATCCGGGCGCGCAGGTCCGACCCCGCGATGTCCGCGAGCAACCGACGGTAGGCGGCGGCGTCCTCGTCGGCGTCGACGCGGTCGTGGTAGTGCTCGCCGAGCAGGTTGAGGATGACGCCGACGCCGTCGTCGTTGACGCGGCGGGCGTGGTCCAGCGCGACCGCGGCAGACTCGCCAGCGACGAATCGACTCGCCACGGGAGGGAGCATACCCGACCGTAGAACCGGCCGCCTAATGACGCTTGCCGACGCGGGGGCGGTCGGCGGCGCGCTCGAATCACGCGGTTTTACTTCCGCGGCGCGGGACGGACGCCCATGGTCGGACTGGCCGCGCTGGTGCTGCAGGCGCTGTGGGCGATGCTGCCCGCGTACGTCCCGAACAACGCCGCCGTCCTGGGCGGCGGCGGGGCCCCGATCGACGGCGGGCGGACGCGCCACGGCAAGCGACTGCTGGGCGACGGCAAGACCTGGCGCGGAACCGCCGTCGGCACGGTCGCCGGCGTGCTCGTGGCGGTCGTGCTCAATCTCGTGCGCCCCGCGGCGTCGGCGACGCTGGGCGTCGACCTCCCTGCGTTCCCGCTCCGGGTCGCGTTCGCCCTCGCCTTCGGCGCGATGCTCGGGGACATCGCCGCCTCGTTCGTGAAGCGCCGGATCGGTCGCCAGCGCGGGTCGGCTGTGCCCGGGCTCGACCAGCTGGACTTCGTGGTCGTCGCCCTGCTGGCGACGGCACTGGTCGCCCCCGGCTGGTTCGCGGCGACGTTCACGCCGGCGGTGCTGGTTGTCGTGCTGGTGATGACGCCCGTGCTGCACGTGGTGACCAACGTCATCGCCTACCTCCTCGGGCTGAAGAACGAGCCCTGGTGACGCCGCCCCGGTCGCGACGCGAACCGCACGACTCCTCTCGTCGCTACGCAAGCACGTCGTCGAGGATCTCGTCGGCGGAGAAGCGGACGACGTCGGTCGCGGGCGCGTCTATCGCCCCGGCGTAGGACTCGAGCAGGTCGCGGGCGGCGGCGTCCGACTCCGCCGCCGACGTGTCGAGCGCCCCCGCGGCGACTTCCGTCTCGTGGACCGGCGCCGCGACCGATTCGTACAGGTCGACGTACGTCCCGGGGTCGGGGATGGCGAACGACTCGAACCCCTCGAGGGCGTCCCGGTCCGCGTCGTGGACCAGGACCACCTTGTCGGGCATCGCCCCGTGGAGGATCCCGCAGGTGTCGGCCGAGTACGCCGGGTGCGTGATGCTGCCCTGTCCCTCGACGAAGAGCACGTCGTGGTCGGGGGCGGCCTCCAGGATCATCTGCTCGACGGCCCCGGAGACGAAGTCGGCGGCGACGCGGTCGATGGCGATGCCCCGGCCGGCGATCATGATCCCGGTCTGGCCCGTCGGGACGAACCCCGCGTCGATCTCCCGCCGGCGCGCGGCGCGCACCAGTTCGACCGTCGTCGTCATCTTCCCGACCCCGCCGTCCGTTCCGACCGTCAACACCACGGGCGTGTCGACGGCTGCCGCGGCGCCGCTCCCGAGCGGAACGTCCGCCGGCGGCTCACGCACGTCGTGAATGGTGCCGCCGTGGCGGGCGGCGAGCGCCGCGAACTCCTCGTCCTCGGCGAGGACGTCGTGCAGTCCGGAGACGACGTCACACCCGGCTTCGAGGGCTGCACGGACGTCCGACCGCCAGCGCTCGTCGAACCCGCCCCCGAACGGGGCGATCCCGATCACCAGCGCGTCGACGTCGGTCGGGACCTCGTCGAACGATCCGACGATCGGCGCGTCCGGCAGGTCGGGCGCGTGCTCGGCGACGCTGTCGCCGGCTTTGTCGCGGTCCAGGATCGCGCTCACCTGGACGTCGCCGTAGCGGAGGACGCCGACGGCGGTCTTCGCCTCGTCGGGAAAGTGGTCGTGGGCGAGGATCGCGATCCGATCGCCCGCCGCGAAGAGGGGAGGCATGCGGCCCACTATGTGAACGGCGCCGATAAAGCTCCGGACGGCCCGGGCACGTGACCGCCCATGGGGGCGGCACTACACGAACGTCGAATTCAGGGTCGTCGCGAGCGCGTCGTACTCCACCTCGAAGGGGACCAGTTCCCCCTCGTCGAACGCGTCGGTGACCACGGCCTGCTCGGTGGTCCACCGGTCGATCGCGAACCCGCCTTTCGGGAGCAGGTGCCGCGGGTCGGAGTTCACGCTCCCGACGTCGACGACGGACTCGTCTGCTCGACTCGCCAGCACCTCCGCGCGGAGTTCGACGGTGTTCCGACGGAGCCCCGGAATCGGCGTCTCCAGCCACTTGCCGGTGAGGATCGCGTCCCCGATTCGGTAGGTCGACACGCTGTCGGGGAGGCTGTCGTGGATCAACAGCATCCCCGATCCGCCGACCGAGAGGGGGTACTCCGGGAACCGGTCCGCGACCCGCCGTACCGCCCTCGGATCCGGCCTGTCCCCGAAGCAGCCCAGGTTCACGCCCACGCGCTCGACGTCGATGCCCGCGAGGTCCTCGCACTGGCCGACGCGGGCCTCGGCCTGGTCCAGCTCGATCCCCTCGCGGTGGTCCCCGGCGTCGATCAGCGGAACGATCCGGTGGACGGTCCCCTGTCGGACGGCTTCGCGCTGGGCCCGCCGAACCACCTCGAGCGACGCGTGGAGCGTGAGATCGGCGGCGTCGACCACGTCGGCGATCTCCGACTTCGCCGGGACCCGGAGCATGACGAGGTCGACGTCGCGGTGCTGGAGCGCCCGGAGGTGTTCGACCCGAGAGACGGCGATGGCGTCCACGCCCGCCTCGACGAACGCGTCCACGACCTCCCGCCGGGCACCGGCGCCCTTCACGACGCCGAGCACGGTTCCGTCGACGCGCTCTCGGACCCGTCGGGCGTTCTCGCGGATCGCGGAGAGGTCGAGGCGGAGTTCCATGGCGCTCGGCTCGGCGGTCGGTCCAGTTCGGTCCCCGGGGCGTCGGCGCCCGTCCCGAGGTGCGGTGTCGGGGCGTCACCGCCCCGGTCCTTCATCATCGTTAGCTATCGTCCCAGGGTAATAGTTTCCCCGCTCGGTCCCGGTCCGGCTGGCGCTGGCGCGCTCGGTCGGGACCGGAACCCGGCGATTTATTCGTCCACCCCGCCCCACCACCAGTAATGACCGATCAGGAACTCATCGAGGCGCTGCGCGCCGCCGAGGCCGTCAAGTTCGGCGAGTTCGAACTCTCCCACGGCGGCACGAGCGACTACTACGTCGACAAGTACCTCTTCGAGACCGACCCCCGGTGTCTCGAACTCATCGCGAAGGCCTTCGCCGAGCGCGTCGGCGACGCCAAACTCGCCGGCGTCGCCCTCGGGGCGGTCCCGCTGGTCGCCGTGACGAGCGTCGAGACGGGCAACCCCTACGTGATCGCCCGGAAGCAGCAGAAAGAGTACGGCACGGGCAACCTCATCGAGGGGCGCCTGGCCGAGGGCGAGGAGGTCGTCGTCCTGGAGGACATCGCCACGACCGGCCAGTCCGCCGCCGACGCCGTCGAGGCGCTCCGGGAGGCCGGCGCCGTCGTCGAGCGGGTCGTCGTCGTCGTCGACCGCCAGGAGGGCGCCAGCGAACTGCTCGCCGAGCACGGCGTCCGCCTGGAGTCGCTGCTCACCGCCGAGGACCTGCTGGCCGACGCCGACCGGGACTGACTGTCGGGCCAGGGTCGGCTCTCGATGGCGCCCCAGTGACCGGTTCCCCCGCTCCTTCGCCCCCGCCGTCTGTCTCGCTTCCTTGGCGCTGTCTGTCTCGCTTCCTTGGCGCTGTCTGTCCCGCTCCTCGCCGTCGTCTACCTGGCTCCGTTGACGCTATCTGCCTCGCTCCGTTGGCGCTTTCCGTCCCGATCCTCGGTGCTGTCCCTCCTGCCCGCTTCGCGCGCTGGCGCGTGCCACGAACACACAGGGTTGCGCATTCGCGCCGGCAGCGACACCGAAGTATTCATACTTGCACAAAGACGAGTATTCGTATGAACCGAGCCGAGAAGGCAGCCCTCCAGCTCCAGGCCGTCGAGGTCCTCCGGATGCTCAAGGAGACCCGGACCTACGACGAGCTCTCCGCGGTGACCGGGCTGCCGGCGGGCGACCTGAACCGGTACGTGAACGGCCACGTCCTCCCGGGCGTCGAGCGCGCCCGCGAGGTGGTCGGCGGGATCGGTCGCGACGCCCTCGCCGACGAACTGGAGGCCCGCATCAGCGTCGACGAGGAGGGGTACGTCGACAACTCCGCGGTGGTGTTCGACCAGTCGTTCCTCGACCTGGTCGCGCCCGTCGCCGCCGAGTCGTTCGCGTTCGAGCGCCCGGACGTGGTCCTGACCGCCGCCACCGACGGCATCACCCTCGGGGCGGCGATGGCGTCGTACTTCGACGCCCGGGTCGCCTACGCCAAGAAGTCCAAGGAGACCGCCGTCGAGGAGTTCATCGAGTCCCGCCAGCGACTCGCCTCCGGGATCGAACTCACCTACTACCTCCCGGCCCGGGCGCTGAGCGCCGGCGACACCGTGCTGGTCGTCGACGACCTGATCCGCTCGGGCGAGACCCAGGAGCTCCTGCTGGACATCGCCCACCAGGCCGCCGCCGACGTCGGCGGCGTCTTCTCGCTGATCGCCGTCGGCCAGGAGGGGATGGACCGCGCCCGCGAACTCACCGAGGCCCCCGTCGGCGCCCTCTCGGAGTTCGACGCCCAGTAGCGCGCCGCGACTTTCGGCCCCTGCGTCGCGGCACGCGACGATAGGCACGACAGTGAGCATCCGGGCCGCCTCCGTCGGCGTAAGTCCGTGATATCTACCCACGTTCGTGAGTAGCATCGCCGGCAACGGTAGGTACTTTTAAGTCAGTCATGGAGAGATGCATGGACGACTATCATGGGGCTCACCGAGACACTCGCTGACTACTTCGGATTCGAGGAGCACGGCACGGACATGCGCACGGAGGTGCTCGCGGGGATCACGACGTTCCTGACGATGAGCTACATCGTCGTCGTCAACCCCGCCATCCTGACGGCGTTCCCCGAGGACAACATCCCCGGCGGCATCGCGATCACGGGCTACTCGCCCGGCGAGGTCTACCAGATGCTCGCCGTGGTGACGATCCTCGCCTCCGCGGTGGCCATCTTCGTGATGGCCTTCTACGCGAACCGGCCGTTCGGCCTGGCGCCGGGCATGGGCCTGAACGCATTCTTCGCCATCACCGTCGTCGGGGTCATGGGCATCCCGTGGCAGACGGCCCTCGCCGCCGTCGTCACCGAGGGCGTGATCTTCATCCTGCTGACCGCGGTGGGCGCGCGGGAGTACGTCATCCGGCTGTTCCCCGAACCGGTGAAGTTCGGGGTCGGTGCCGGGATCGGCCTGTTCCTCGCGATCATCGGCTTCCAGGCCATGGGGGTCGTCGTCAACGACCCCGCCACCCTGGTCACCCTCGGGGGACTGGCGAGCGACCCGGTCGCCATCCTCTCGATCATCGGGCTGTTCCTGACGCTCGCGCTCTACGCCGCCCGCGTCCCCGGCTCGATCATCATCGGCATCCTGGGCACCACCGCGGTCGGCTGGGGGCTGACCGCCGCCGGCGTCGTCGACCCCGGGGTTCTCCGCCCCGAGACCCTCCCCTCGGCCCAGTACAACATCTCGCCGCTTGCGGGCGCGTTCGTCCAGGGATTCACGAACCTCGATGCGTTCGTCTTCTCGCTGGTCGTGTTCACGTTCTTCTTCGTCGACTTCTTCGACACCGCGGGCACCCTGGTCGGCGTCGGTCAGGCCGGCGGCTTCCTCGACGAGGACGGCAACTTCCCGGACATGGACAAGCCGCTGATGGCCGACGCCGTCGGGACGACCGTCGGCGGGATGCTCGGCACCTCGACGGTGACGACCTACATCGAGTCGGCCACCGGCGTCGAGGAGGGCGGGCGGACCGGCATGACGGCGCTGGTCGTCGGCGTGCTCTTCCTGGTGGCGCTGGTGATCGTGCCCGTCGCGGCGGCCATCCCGCAGTACGCCTCCCACATCGCGCTCGTCGTCGTCGCGGTGCTGATGCTCCGCAACGTCACCGACATCGAGTGGGACAACTTCACCCACGCGGTCCCGGCGGGGCTGACGATCATGGTGATGCCGTTCGCCTACTCGATCGCCTACGGCATCGCCGCGGGGATCGTCTCCTACCCGCTGGTGAAACTCGCCGCCGGCGAGGCCGACGACGTCCGCCTCGGCCAGTGGCTGCTGGCCGCCGCCTTCGTCGTCTACTTCTTCGTCCGGACCAGCGGCGTCCTGACCGGCGCGACCGCGTGAGGTCGGCTTACCGGTCTGCCTAACGTCCGCTCGCTGGTCGGTTCGTTTCCGGGGACGCGAGCGGGGCGGGCCGCCGACCGAACAGTTCCGGTACACAACCGTTTTCAGCCCCGGGCCGAGAGTGTGGCCCATGACGATACGCGGAACGATTCGCGGGATGGCGGGGCGGGCTAACCCGGCGTTCGCCGCCGGCGCGGTGGCGGTGCCGGTCGTGGCGCTCGCGTGGGCGCTCACCGGCGGGACGGCCCAGCAACACACCTACGTCCACGTGATGGCGGGGGTCCTCTGGACGGGCATCGACCTGTTCATGGCCATCGTCCTCGGGCCGGTACTCGGGGGGCTCTCGGTCGACGCCCGGGCGGAGGTCTTCGAGCGGTTCACCCCGAAGCTCACCTTCCTGATGCCGACGCTGGCGCTCGTGACTATCTTCGGCGGGATCACCCTCGCGATCCGGCTGGGCATCTTCCCGCACGCCGAGCCGTGGATCGCGCTGTTCGGCACCGCCGCGATGGTGCCCGCACTGTTGCTGATCGGCTGGCAGTTCGACGCCTTCCGCGACTGGCGCTGGTGGGGCTTCTTCCTCGTCCTCGGCGGCGGAAACGTCCTCTACCTCGCGTCGACGCTCTCGGCGTTCGCCGTGACGGCCCCGGCCATCGCGGTCGCGCTGGCGATCGTCACCGTCCTCACGGTGCTGGGCTTCGGCGTCCTGATGCCCGGCGAGGTGCGCATCTACAAGGAGATGGTCTCGGCGAACCCCGACAAGGAGCTGATCGGTCAGATCGGCCTGCGGAACGCCAAGCTCAGCGGCATCCAGGGCGTGATGCAGCTGGCCATCGTCGCCGTGATGGTCTACATCCGCTGGGGCGGCTTCTGAGTTCGGGCCTCCCTCGCC
>JBDGUA010000008.1:0-23216 GCA_042216345.1 Haloferacaceae archaeon | reverse complement strand
TTCCCGGGAGTCGAATCTAGCGAATCGCCATGCGGCACCGGTGCCCCCTCAACGGCGGGTTCGAATCTAGTGATTCCGAGGGTGGATTTACCCCCGAATCCCTACGCCGTGTTCCGATTCCTAACGGGTCAAAAATAGCACGGGCGTGGCGGGATTCGAACCCGCGATCGAGGGGTTAGGAACCCCTCGCCCTGATCCGCTAGGCCACACGCCCTACCGCTACGCTCGCGTGATCAGGGGAAAAAGAACCCGACTCGGTCCGATCGCTTACGAGGACTTCTCGGTCTCGTCCTCGGTCTCGGTCTCCGTCTCGGCGTCGGCGTCGGTGGACTCCGTCGTCGACTCGGTCGTGGTGGACTCAGTCGTCGATTCGGTCGTCGATCCGGTCGCCGACTCCACGGCGCCGTCGTTCATCTCCTGGAGCTCCTCCTCGATCTCCTGTCGCCCGCGCTGGAACTCGCCCATGGCCTGCCCGGTCGAGCGGGCCAGTTTCGGGATCTTGTTCGCGCCGAACAACAGGACCAGCACGACCAGCACGATCAGCAGCTCAGGGCCGCCGGGAATGCCGAGCTGCAGGGTGGCAATATCGAACATTTCTACCCCTTTCTAACCAACTGGCGACTATAGGCTTTTTGCTCAACTGCCCAGCCGGGAGACACGAGGTCGCCGCCCCCCAGACCGCCAGATCCGCCGCCGACGCCGCTGGGGCACCGAAGGGAGCGGAGCTGGGAGCGACGGGTCACCTCCGTGGCTCCGAGCGCGGGACCGACGGGGCTATCGAGTACGGAACCGACGTGGCTCCGGTATACGGAACCGACGTGAGCGCGGCGCGGGAGGGCGTCGTGGCCGCGGCTCAGAGGCCGGCGGCGAGCAGCCCGCCGTCGAGCAGCAGCAGGGTGGCGACGACGCCCGCGACGGTCAGCAGCGACCGGGCGGCCTCGGGGCCGTCCGACTCGTAGCGGCTCGCGGCGACCTCGACCAGGCCGCCGAGCGCCAGCCAGAGCAGGACCATCGCGACGACCGCCAGCCCGCTGGTCGTCCCGGTCAGCGACGCTGCGGTGTATTTCGTCCCCGCCATGTGGCCCCCGGTGAGCAGCAACAGCAGCGCGCTCGTCCGCGAGAGCAGTTTGAAGCGGCCCACGCCCCCCTCGGGCATCCCCGTGAGCGCGACGAGGACGACGCTGCCGGTCCAGAGCCCTGCGAACAGTACGTGGATCGCCGACGTGACCAGTTCCGCGAGTGCCATACACCAGCGTCCAGCGGACGGGGCTTCAAACTACGGAAGGGCGCGCGGCCCGGGGGCTTTTCTCGCCGCCGCCCCAAGCCCGGGTATGAGCGACGCCGACCCCGACCTCGACGCCGACGCCGACCGGGAGTACGATCCCGACGCCGACCACGCGTTCCCCGACGGGCGACTCAACGAGATCCTCCCCGCGATCGTCGAGGACGTCGAGACCGCGACCTACCTGGAGGCCCAGAACGTCAACGCGGTCACCAGGAAGGGCTACAACGACCACGGCCCGAAGCACATCAAGATCGTCCGCAACCGGGCGCTGAAGCTCTACGACCTGCTGAAGCGGGGCGGCGTGACCTTCAACGGCGCCAGCGAACAGGGCCTCGCGGAGGCCGACGAACCCGTGATCGTCGCCCTGGCGGCGACGCTGCACGACATCGGCCACGTCGTCCACCGGACCGACCACCCCTACTACTCGATCCCCCTCGCGGCGGACCTGCTCGACCGGTTCCTCCCGCAGTTCTACGACACCGCCGAGGTGGTCCGGGTGAAGTCGGAGGTGCTGCACGCGATCCTCTGTCACCACACCGAGGAGGACCCGCTGACCCGGGAGGCCGGCGTCGTCCGCGTCGCCGACGCCCTCGACATGGAGCGCGGGCGCTCGCGCATCCCCTACGAGAAGGGCGGACGCGGCATCAACACCATCTCCAGCCAGGCCATCGAGAGCGTCACCCTCAAGAAGGGCAAGGACCGCCCCGTCCTCGTTGAGATCGAGATGGTCAACGCCGCGGGGGTCTACCAGGTCGACACCCTCCTCAAGGCCAAACTCGAGGACTCCATGCTCCAGGACGCGGTCCGCATCGTCGCCATCAACACCAAGAGCGGAGACGACCAGCTCGTCGAGCGGGTCGAACTCTGAGCGCCCCCCGGACGAGCCGCCCCGTCAGCATCCAGCGAGGCGACGCCCCCGGGCCAACAGCTTTCCCTCCTCGCGCGAGACGCCCCACCATGGTCCGCGGAACGCTGACCGACACCTACGTGGCCGCCGTCCAGCACGACCTCGTCGACCTCGACGGCGCCCGACGGCTCGGCGTGGTCCGCCGCCCGACAGCGTGGTTCCGCGCCGCCGTCGACGAGAACGAACCCGACCTGGCGCCGCCCGAGCGCCTGCTCGACCGCCTCGAGGAGGCCCGCGAGGACCTGAAGCTCCGGGGGATGTGCGAGGAGGGCGCGCACAACGCCGCCTGGGAGAACCTCCGGTTCGCCGAGCGCTACCGTGAGCACCTCGCCGACGCCGCGTCCGCCCAGCGGGCACTGGACGAGGTCGTCGCCGCGGTCGCGTCGGGCGAGTCTATCGCGCTGGTCTGCTACGAGAACACCGGCAAAAAGCGCTGCCACCGGACGATCCTCCGCGAGGAGATCGAACGGCGGCTCGAGGAGTGAGGGACGGCCCCGGGCGGTTGTAGGGAAGCAGCGCGGGACGGCTGGAGGGAAGCAGCGCCGGAGATGTCACCGCGACCGACGCGGACGAGCAGCCGGGGGCGATCGCGCGTTCACCCGCGGAGGAGGTTCATCACCTCGTCGACGACGTCGGGTTCGACGGCGACGACGTAGCGCTTGCCGGCCTCCAGGGTGGTGTCCGAGCGGGCGATGCGCTCGCCCTCGCTGCCGGAGATGACGAGCGTGCCCGACGGGAAGTTGACCGCCGAGAGCTGCTTGCCCGCGGCGGGCGCGCCCTCGCCGACGCGGATCTGCATGATGTCGAGGGTGCTGGTCACGTCCGCCAGAGTCTGGACGTCGCTCCCGAGGATCTCGTCGGCGGCGACCCGCGCGCCCGCTCGCTCGGGGAAGACCACGGCGTCGACGAACCGGGTGTAGCCCTCCGTCGGCGACCGGTCGGTCCGCGCGACGGTGCGGACGCCCGGCGCGAGTTCGGCGGCGATCATGCAGATCGCGAGGTTCTGTCCGGTCTGGCCGGTGAGCGCGGCGACGGCGTCGGCCTCACCGACCTGGGCCTGTTCGAGGATGTCGGGGTCGGTCGCGTCGCCCCCGACGACGGTCGCGATCCACTCGTCGGCGATGTCGCCGACGACGTCCTCGTCCTGTTCGATGATCGTCACGTCGTGGTCGCGGTCGGCGAGCAGCCTGGCGGTCTGGAAGCCGACGCGCCCGCCGCCCGCGACGACGACGCGGAGTTTGCTTGGCATGTGTCAGTCGTCCTCCGTTCGTGGTTCGGTGGTTTGCACGTCGCTGTCCTCCGGAATCGAGGACCGCGTGAGCGCGAGGTAGGCGACCCCGCCGAGAGCCAGCCACGTGGCGCTGAGCAGCAGCGCCAGCGGGTCCGTCCGGAGCAGGTACCACACCAGCACGCCGGCGAGCACCAGGTTCAGGACGATGCCGAGGATCGGCGGGATCGGAAAGTACGGCAGTTCGTACGGGCGGTTCAGGTCGGGGCGCTCGCGGCGGAGCTTGATCACGCCCCCGTTGACGACGATGAACGAGACCAGGAAGAAGAGACTCGCCATGTTCCCGGCGCTCTCGGTGGGCAGGGTGACCGCCCCCAGCATGACGACGGCGCTGGCGACGATGGCGACGAACGGCGTCCCGAACCGGGAGTGCAGCTGGCCGAACGAGGGGAGCAGTTGGCCCTCCCGGCCCATCGAGAACGCCACCCGCGAGGAGGCGATCACGACCGCGTTCAGCGCCGTCAGCGTGGAGAAGACGGCCCCGAAGACGATGATCGCCCCGCCGTTCTTGATGACCGGCAGCCCCGTCGGCATGAACGTCGTCGCCGCCTCCGCGATGCCCGCCTCGCCGGCGTCGGCCAGCCCCTGGGCCCCGAGCGTCCCGACGGCGACCGAGACCACCGCGACGTAGACGAGGACGGTCGCGGTGAGGCTCACGAAGATGGCCTTGGGGATGTTCTCCCGCGGGTTCTCGACCTCCTCGGTGACGGTGGTGATGAGGTCGTAGCCCTCGAAGGCGATGAAGGTCAGCCCCATCGCCGGGAGGACGGCGAACGCGCCCGACCCCGTCGGGAAGAAGGGGTGGAACTGGGCGGTCTCGAACATCGGCGACGCGACGCCGAAGGCGACGAACACGACGAGGATCGTCACCTTCGTGGCGGTGAAGACGGTCTCGACGCGACCGCTGGCCGCCGTGGAGACGGCGTTCAGCGCGACGAACAGCGCGACGGCGGTGAACGAGAGGCCGAGCCCCAGCGGGACGCCGACGCCGACGACGGGGAGCGCGATCGCGCCGACCTGCTCGGGCGGCGGGACGATCCCGTAGACGTGCAGCAGCTCGAGGAAGTTGGGCGCGAACCCCAGGGCGTACAGCGCCCCGGCGATCATGTACGCGAACCAGAGCATCCACCCCATCATGAACGAGGGGAGGTCGGTGAAGATCTCCTCGACGAAGGCGTAGCCGCCGCCGCTCTTCGGGATGGCGCTCGCGAGTTCGGCGTACGAGAGGCCGGTGAACGCGGTGACGACGCCGTTGAGCACGAACACGAGCAGCGCCGCCGGCCCGGCGATCTGCGCCGCGAGGCCGGTCAGCACGAAGATGCCCGCGCCGATCATCGCGCCCATCCCGATCATCGTCGCGTCCAGCAGGCCGAGTTCCGGCTCGGGTGACCGTTCTCCGTGGCTGCTCATCCACTGACTACCTCTCGGATCCGGGATATGAAAGTTCGGTCTCGACGACGAAAACTGTCAGACGCGGCCGGGGAAGCAGGGAACCGCGGTGGCTCCAGTCGTCGGGTCGGTGCTGGATGGCTGAGGCGCTCCGGAGGGTCACGAGGCCCCCGTCGTGGCGACCACGTCCGGACAGCCGTCCCCGTCCTGATACCCGTTGACGGTCTCGGGACGCGTGGGGCAGCGGTCGGTCGAGTCGGGGATGCCGTCGCCGTCGTAGTCGGCGGGCGTCGCCGAGGGCGTCCGGGTCGGCGCGGCGGTCCGGTTCCCGCCCCCGGTCTGGTTCGTGGGGCTCGTCTGGTTGGCCTCCGGCGCCTGGACGTAGTTCACCACGTCGGGGCAGCCGTCGAGGTCCTGGAAGCCGTTCTTCCGCTCCGGGCGCGTGGGACAGCGGTCGGTCGAGTCGGGGACGCCGTCGCCGTCGTAGTCGGTCGGTGTCGCCGGCTGGGCGACCTGCTGGGACTGGTGGTCGGCGGCCTGGGAGGCCCGGACCGCGCCGAGCTGGGCGACCGCCGGGACCACCGCGAGCAGGACGACGATCGCCACGACCGTCACGCGCTGCTTATGCGACCAGGACATTGTCACCTGCGGGCCGGGGGGCCTCGCCTCCGCCTCGGCGCTCAGTCATCGTCCTCCTCCTCGTACTCCTCGTGTTCGCCCCGGGACGTCGACTGGGACTGGACGGCGGGCGTGAAGTTCGGGTTCGGCGTGGGGGTCGCGGGCGGCGTCGCCGTCGGGGCGGGGGCGCTCGTCGCCGCGCCCTGGTCGCTCACGGGGGTGCGATAGCGGGTCTGGACGGCGGGCGTGAAGCCCGGGTTCGGCGCCGGCGTGGTCGCGACCGACGCGCCGCCGTCCGACGTCGGCGTCGGGGACGCCCCCGTCGCGTCGGAGAGTCCGATCCGGTCGAGCGCGCCGGGGAAGGCGAGTCCGCCGGCGACGAGCGTCGTCAGGACCGCGCCCACGAGCGTGAACGCGACGAGTTTGTTGGTGGGGACGGGGATGCGCATGGTCACCCCCGGGCGACGAACGCGACGCGAGCGCGAGGGTTCGTCGACTCGATGGGTTCGCCCCGGATCGCGATGCGCGGGCGGTCAGCCACAGACTGGTACCCCGGAAGGGACCCGGGATCGGTCCGCGGGGATGCGCATCGGTCCGCCGGCGGCGTCGACCCGCTTCGGTCCGTCGTCGGCGTCGACCCACTTCGGTCCGTCGGCGGCGCGGACGCACGCCGTTTCGTCGTCGGGGCGGATTCACTCCGTTTCATCACGATATTGACGACCTCGCAGACGGATATACGGTTTCGCGTCCGTTCGTCGAATGTTCGTACAGTCCTCGAAGGATCGAGCGGTGCCGGTCCAGACCGCACGGCGTGTCCGATCTCGACCGCACGACGAGTCCCTCCTCGATCGACCGGTGCCGACTCCCCCCGGTGAGCGTCGGCCCGCGACGACGTCCCGCGACGACGTCCCGCGACGACCGCCCGGTGCCGCGAACACGTTCGCGGGAATCGTTAGGGGGGACCTACCGCGATAGGCAGCCGACGACGATGGCGATACAGACACAACTGGCAGTGACGGCACTGATGGGGGGACTCTTCCTGCTGGTCGTCCTCTGGGTGAGTCGCGCGGAGGACTGGCGGACGTACCGTCCAGCCAGCGGAGGCGGGGGAGGCGCGGGCACGGGCGACGCCCGGGAAGCGACCGCCGAGAAACCCTCGGGGGTGCTCAGGTGGCTCACGACAGTCGACCACAAGGACATCGGGCTGCTCTACGGCACCTTCGCGGTGCTGTCGTTCACGGTCGGCGGACTGATGGTCGTCACGATGCGGATCGAGTTGCTCGACCCGAAGATGACGCTGCTGAGCAACGGGCTGTACAACGCGCTGATGACCTCCCACGGCATCACCATGCTGTTCCTGTTCGGGACGCCGTTCCTGGCCGCCCTCTCGAACTACTTCATCCCGCTGCTGATCGGCGCCGACGACATGGCGTTCCCGCGGATCAACGCCATCGCCTTCTGGCTGCTGCCGCCGGGCGCGCTGCTGATCTGGGCGGGCTTCTTCCCGATCCCGGACATCCTGCCGGCACAGACCGCCTGGACGATGTACACGCCGCTGTCCGCGGGCGCGGGCGCGGGCAATCAGGCCAACGCCGGCGTCGATCTGATGCTGCTGGGACTTCACCTCACGGGGGTCTCGGCGACCATGGGGGCGATCAACTTCGTCGTCACCATCCTGGTCGAACGCGATGAGGCGGTCACCTGGGCGAACCTCGACATCTTCTCCTGGACCGTGCTGGTCCAGTCCGGGCAGATCATCTTCTCGTTCCCGCTGCTCGGGAGCGCGATCGTGATGCTCCTGCTGGACCGCAACTTCGGCACGACCTTCTTCTCGCTCGGGGGCGGCGGGCCGATCCTCTGGCAGAACCTCTTCTGGTTCTTCGGCCACCCCGAGGTCTACATCCTCGTGCTGCCGCCGATGGGGCTGGTCAGCTACATCCTCCCGCGGTTCTCGGGGCGCCGGCTGTTCGGGTTCCGATTCGTCGTCTACTCGACGCTCGCGCTCGGCACGATGAGCTTCGGCGTCTGGGCCCACCACATGTTCGCGACCGGGATCGACCCCCGGCTCCGGGCGAGCTTCATGGCGGTCTCGATCGCCATCGCGATCCCGTCGGCGGTGAAGACGTTCAACTGGATCGCGACGATGTGGAACGGCGCCCTCCGGATGCGCGCGCCGATGCTGTTCTGCGTCGGGTTCATCCAGAACTTCATCATCGGCGGGGTCCTGGGCGTCTTCGAGGCGTCGATCCCGGTCGACCTCCTGCTGCACGACACCTACCAGGTCGTCGCGCACTTCCACTTCATCGTCTTCGGCGCGATCACCTTCGCCGGGATGGCGGCGCTGTACTACTGGTTCCCGATCTTCACGGGGCGGATGTACCAGCCGACCCTGGCGAAATGGCACTTCTGGCTGTGGCTCGTCGGCTCGAACGTCACGTTCTTCGCGATGACCATCCTGGGCTACCAGGGCATGCCGCGGCGGTACGCGACCTACCTGCCGGAGTTCGCCCCGATGCACCAGGTGGCCACCCTCGGCGCGCTGCTGATGCTCGCCGGCGGCGGCATCTTCGTCTGGAACGTCGTGATCTCCTGGCTCGAAGGCCCCCGCGTCACCGACGGTGACCCGTGGGACCTCGAGGAGTACGACCTCAAGACGAACGAGTGGCGCTGGTTCGAGCGGCGCCAGCACCGCGCCGACGGCGGCCAGGCCGAGGAGGGGACCGACGCGTGATCGTCGTCTCCAATCGGGTTCAGATCCCCGAGTCCCGCGCCGAGACGTTCGTCGAGCGCCTCCGGGAGAGCCACGGCATCGAGGCGCAACCGGGGTTCGTCGAACTCCGGTTGCTCGAACCCGTCGACGCCGAGGGGTACGTCACGATGACCGTCTGGGAGTCCCTCGAGGACTACCGGAACTGGCGGGACGGCGACCGCTTCGAGCGCGCCCACGACGGCCGCGACGCCGAGGAGACGTTCGCCGCGCCGAACGAGGTAGAGATCCACGAGGTCGCCGTCGAGCGCTCGCCCGAGCGGGAGTGACCCCGTCCGCCCGAGGCGAACACAGCATCCGACCGCGGGCGAACATAGCATCCGCCCGAGGCGAACATATTCGGGTATGCGGAGTTGTGCGGTCCGCCCCACTATCCCCCATGGCAGTCGTCCCGAACGACCTCGAGACGGATCGGC
Organism: Haloferacaceae archaeon; assembly: GCA_042216345.1. Lineage (GTDB taxonomy): Archaea > Halobacteriota > Halobacteria > Halobacteriales > Haloferacaceae > JBDGUA01. The sequence continues at coordinate 14,546 of JBDGUA010000008.1, read as the reverse complement.
AACCGCCGATGACGATTCCGCTGCGCCACTTCGTGGTCGCGCTGGCGTTCCTCGCCGCGGGCGGCCTCCTCGGCGTCGGCGTCGCCACCGGCGCCGCGTCGGGGCTCGCGACGCTGGCACACGTCCACCTCCTGCTGGCGGGCTGGGTCTGCATCACCATCATGGGTGCGATGACACAGTTCGTGCCCGTCTGGTCCGCCGTGGCGCTGCACTCGCGCCGGCTCGCGGCGGTCCAGCTCTGGCTGGTCGCCGGGGGGCTGGCCGGTTTCGCGACGGCGCTGCTCGGCGGCTGGGTCGTGCTCCTCCCGGTGTTCGGGGGCGCCATGCTCCTCGGGTTCTGGACGTTCGTCTACAACGTCGGGCGGTCGCTCGCCGCCGTGGACGACCCCGACGTCACCGAGCGCCACTTCGCCGTCGCGCTCGGGTTCTTCCTGCTGGTGACGCTCCTGGGGTTCCTCCTCGCCCTCGACCTCGCGGTGCCGTTTCTCGGTCGGGTCTCGGTCAGCCGGGTGGCCCTCCTGCGCGCGCACGCCACGCTGGCGGTCTTCGGCGCCGTGCTCACCACCGTGCTGGGGGCGCTCTACCAGCTCGGGACGATGTTCACCCAGACGGAACTCCACGGCGTCGACCGGCCGCTCCGGCGCCTCGAGGAGGCCGTCTACCCCCTAGGGGTCCTCCTGCTCGCGACCGGTCGGCTCCTGAACTGGGGCGCGCTCGCGACCGTCGGCGCCGCGTTCGTCCTGGCGGGCGTCCTGGCGTTCAGCGCCGTCCTCGCGCGGAAACTCGTCGAGACCCGGGTCGCGTGGACGCCGATGCTCGCGCGGTACGCCGTCGTCCCGCCCGCGATGGCCCTCTGGGCCCTGCTCACCGCGCCGGCGTGGCTGCGCGACCCCCTGCCGGTGGGTGTCCTCTTCGGCGGCCCCGGGACGGTCCACCTGCTCGTGATCGGCGTCGTCGGCTTCGTCGTCCTCGGCACCCTCTACCACGTCGTCCCGTTCATCGTCTGGGTCCACCGCTACAGCGACCGCATCGGCTACGAGCAGATCCCGATGATCGACGACCTCTACGACGCCGGAATCGCGTGGGTCGACTTCGGCTGCTTCCTCGGCGGTGGCGCACTGATCGTCGCCGCCGACTGGGCGTCGCTGGACCCGCGGGTGAGCGCGGCGGGCGGGGCCCTCTTCCTGGTGGGCGTCGCGCTGTTCGCCTGGAACCTCCTGGGCGTGATCCGCGAGCACAGCCCGCACTCGCTCGTCGGGCTCCTGGTCCCCCGACTGGCCGCCGGGGGAGACGCCGCGACGGGCGCGGACGACTCGGTCACCGAGTGAAGTGCGGCGACCATCGATCACCGAGTGAGGCGTGCGACCATCAAGCGCCGGGAGGACGCCGCCCAGTGCCGCCTCAGAAGGGTGCCTGGGGTCCGGAGTCCGAGTCAGAACGCTCGGTCCCGGTCGCCGAGGGCGCCGGGCCACGGCTCGGGGCCTCCTCCGCCATCGCGCGTTCCATCGCGTTCGACCCGAGGGGTTCGCGTTGCTCGGTCGCTTCCTCGGCGTCGCCGGTCTCGCGGTAGGTGCGTTCGATGTCGGCCAGTTGGTCGTTGATCTCCTCGCTCCGGTGGTGCATCTCGTCGGCCCGGACGCGCACGAGGTCGGACTCGTGGCGGTCGGACAGGCCGTTCCAGGCGCGGAAGGAGCCGATGGTCAGCGTGTGGGTCTGCGGGCAGAACGGCGTCGTCGGCGTGAACTCGGCCCGGAGCACGTTCGGGTCGTCGACCTCCTCGGCGTACCGGTAGCCCGCGCCCGTGTGGCGGGTGTCGAGGTTGAGTTTCGCGAGGTTGTAGTTGAAGGTCATGTCGTAGACCGACCGCTCCTCGAACACGTCCCGGGTGATCCGGTGGAACGCGACGTGGTCCTCGCCCGTCAGCACGTCCTGGCCCTCGAGGAACTGGCCGGGCCGCGGAATGTGGTCGGGGACGAACTCGTCGTAGTCGTCGTAGAGCTGGCCCTCGTCGCGGCCGAACGGTGAGGGAAATCCTCCCATGGGTGCACAGACGGCGTTTCGGTGCCTATGCGTCACCCCGGATATGTTCGTGGCGGTGGCCCGAGGGGGTGCGGCCGCCAGCGGCGTCGTCCGTCGGGGCCTGCGGCGGAGATCCCGCGAGCTGGCACCGCCAGATGGCCCCACGAGCCTCCCGGCCGGGGAGCCGGCTATCCGCCCCCGTCGCCGCTCCCGCGACGCCGCCACCCAGCGCCCCCGTCAGGTCGTTTCGAGCGTGATCTCCGCGGTCACCGAGACGTCGAGCTCGTCGGTCAAGCGCAACACGACCGTCCGCTCGCCGCAGAACTCGAGCGTGAGGTCGGTGGTCTCGCCGTCGCGCTCGAACCCGCCGTCGGCGTCGACGTCCCAGGCGTAGCTCTCGATGGGGCGCGAGCCCCCCTCGGAGCCGCTGGCGTCCAGGGTGACGGTGGCGCCCTGCTCGAACGTGCGGTCCTCGGCGTTCGCGGGGTGCGTCGAAATCTTCGGCTCGGGCGGGGTGTAGGTCTCGTCCGCGACGTCGACCTCCCGGGTGGTCGAGGCGGCCCACCCGTAGTCGTTCGTCACGGTCAGCGTGACCTCGTGGGACCCGCTCTCCTCGAAGGCGTGTTCGACCGTCTCCGAACTGGTGGTCACGCTGGTGCCGTCGCCGAACGCCCAGCGGAACTGGCCGTCCTCGCCGGTCCCCTCGAGGTCGCCGTTCACGTCGGCGTCGACCGAGAAGGTGACCGGCATCTCCCGGAGGATCTGGTCCGGCGACACGGAGACCGTCGCGGTCGGCCTGGCGCTCGCGGCGGCGGAGTCGCCGACCTCGAGCGCGTACATGCCCTGGCCCACGTCGGCGGTCGAGTTCTGGTGGAAGAACCCGACGTAGGCCGTCCCGTCGACGACCGCCGGCGGCTCGTACACCCGGAGGTCGGTGTCGGGGACGAACTGGCCGCGGACCGCCCCGCTGGCCGCCTCGAGGGCGTAGAAGCCGCCGCCGACGGTCCCGACGTAGACGGTCCCGTCGGCCACCACCGGCGCGCTCGAGACCGCGATCTCGCCCGCCCCGAACCGCCACTGGAGGTCGCCGCTGGCCAGGTCCAGCGCCACCAGGTCGTCGCCGTCGGGCGCGTAGACCGTCCCGTCCGCGACGGCCGCCGAGCCGACGTCCTGGTAGTACGCGCCCCCGCTGTTCGTCGAGGCCGGGCCGCGCCAGCGCTCAGTGCCGTCGGCGGCGTCGTAGGCGAACAGCGTGTCCGCCCCGCGGACGATCACGGTGTCGCCGGCGACGGTCGGCGGGAAGTGGTGGCCGTAGTCGTGGAGGTGTTGCCACAGCCGTTCGCCGGTGTCGGCGTCCAGCGCGCTGACGCCCGAGAGCCCCGAGTCGGCGTCGTAGTCGACGAACACCGTCCCGTCGGCCACCGCCGGGGTCGACATGGTGGGCGATCCCGGGATCTCCGGCTGGTGGCTCCACAGTTCGCTCCCGTCGGCGATCGAGAGCGCCCGGACGCCGCCCCGGTCGCTGTCGAAACTGTAGACCGTGCCGTCGGCGACGGTCGGGGCGTTCTCCTGCCACCGCGTGGTCTCGGTAGTCCAGCGGACCTCACCGGTGTCGGCCTCGAGCGCCAGGAGTTCGTCGCCGTAGGTGGCAACCAGGACCGCCCCGTCCGCGACCGCCGGCGAGGCGTTGTAGCCGTCCGTCTCCACGCGCCACTGCTCGGCGCCGGACTCGGCGTCGACCGCGTGGACGTAGCTGCCGACGGGTCCGGTCGTGGGCCCGCCGTCGTCCGGATTGCTCTGCTCGCCCTCCGTCGTGGAGAAGTAGAGCGTGCCGTCGGCCAGCGCCGGGGCCGAGACCGCGCCCATGTTCCCGCCGTCGTCGAACTCCCACCGCGGTTCCAGGTTCGACGACGGGCCGGCGGTGGTCGCCACGCCGGTGTTCGCCGCGTCGCGCTGGTACTGGGACCATGCCGTCGCCTGGGAGTCCGCGGCCTCTACATCGACGGTGAGGGCGTTCGACGTCAGCGCGGAGGCGCCGATAGCGGCGGACGCCAGACCGATGAACGCGCGGCGGTTGAATCGTGCCATGGGCTCACAAACTCGACAGGGACTTGTTATTATGGCTCCAGTAAGGAGACCGGGAGGAGCGGATAATTTCCCGTTATGGCCCGCCACGGGGCGGAACTGGGGGTCCAGGACCCGTCGTCGCTGCCGCGGTCGAGACCGCGCCGGGCCACTCGTGTCGGGCCGCCCGCGACCTGACCGTCCGCCGACGGGCGATCGAGCCGACGCCGCACGACCGCCGGGCTTACTACACTCATAGTAACGAGACGTCCCCCCTCGAGAACCTGAGAGATGGACCGCAGAACACCGAGGTTCGAGTGAAGACGCCGGCCTACACGGTCACGGGGGCGCTCGGCGTGTTGACCGCCGGCAGGATCACGACCGACGGCGTCGTCGAGGCCGGCAGGTGAGGGACCATCGGCCGGGCCCTCCGTCGAAATCCGGGGCGCAGTCGCCCCACACTACGCTCGGCAGAACATACGTCGCTCACGACCTTCGAGACAGTATGCGCCGGCCGGGATTTGAACCGGAGCAAGACGGTCGCACTCACTTCGTTCGTGCGCTGCGCCTTGCAGGATTCGAATCCCTCTGTGGAGATTTCGTCGCTCGCGTCCGCTCGCGACAGAAATATGCGCCGGCCGGGATTTGAACCCGGGTCGTTGGCTTGGAAGGCCAAAGTCATGCCACTAGACCACCGGCGCTCGCGTCGTTCACGCCGCGCACCTGCCCTCCGTCGGGTGGGCCGTCGACGCGCATCCGCCCCTACCCGGCGGCGGAATAAGGGTGTTACCCTTTCTGTCCGGAGTGCTCAGTCGTCGGCGGCCTCGACCCCGCGCTCGCCCTCGTGGAACTCCTGGGCGATCCGCCGCAGTCGGTCGGAGATGCCGGGGACGTCGGCCTCGGTCACGGGACCCTGGGCCTCGATCTCCTCGACCGAGCGGGGGAACTCCCGGAGGTCCATGTGGATGGCGATGCCGGCCTTGGCGCCCTCGCCGAGGGCGACCGGGACCTGGTTGTGGCCGGGCGTGATGTCGCCGACGGCGTAGACGCCGTCGACGCTGGTCCGACCGTGGTCGTCGACCGCGATGGAGCCGTCGTCGTTGAGGTCACAGCCCAGCCCCTCCGCGAGGTCGGTGTTGTAGTCCGAGCCGTACATCGGGAAGCCGCCCGTGTACTCGCGGACCTGCCCGTCCTCGAACTCGAGGCTCTCGAGCCAGCCGTCCTCGCCGTTGGTGACGCCGGTGACCTCGGCGTCGATCACCTCGATCGGGTGGTTCTCCAGCATCGTCGCGGTCTCCTCGCTCCACTCTGGGTCGTGGCCGCGGGTCAGCAGGTCGACGTCGGGCGTGAAGTTCAGCAGGATCATCGCGACATAGGCCGCCGAGTCGTCGTGGCCCATCACGAACACCGGTTCGTCGACGAACATGTAGGCGTCGCAGTGCAGACAGTAGTGCAGTCCCCGGGCGGTCCGCGGCAGCGGCGGGTCCGGGCGCACGTCCGAGAAGCCCGCGGCGATGACGACGCTGTCGGCCACGTACGACTCGTCGCCGGCGTCGAGGGCGAACCGCCCGTCGTCCCGCTGCTGGACGTCCTCGACGAACCCCCGTTCGACGTCGGCGCCGTAGGCCGTCAGTTGCTCCTTGCCCGTCTGGAGGTACTCGTTGCCCGAGACGTCCTCGGTGACGCCGACCACGTTGTGGGTGTCCTGCATCATGGCCGCCCGACCGCCGCCGCGGTCGATCAGCACCGTGTCGTGGGACAGCCGGGTCGTGTACAGCGCGACCGAGAGCCCGGCGGGGCCGCCGCCGACCACTGCGACCTCGTAGTCGTTGTCGTCGCTCATGGCTCTCCGTTGTCGCCCGGCAGGGATAAAGCCCAAGTTGGCGGTCGAACGCGGAGTCGGTCCGACGAGAGCGACTGCAGTCGACCCGGGCCCGGGAGCGACCGCCCACTGACGGGCGCTATGCAGCCTCCGACGGGCGTTACGCCGGCGCGACGACGGCGTAGCAGTTGCCGCTGGAGACGAACGTCTCCACCGCCCGGAGGTCGCTGGCGTCGAGGTCGGCCGCGAACGCTGCGGGGCTGTAGATGTGGTAGAACCGGGGGACCGTCTCCCCGTCGGGGAGCGTCCAGTCGACGGTGGTGTCGAACGCCTCCTCGCGGTCGAAGCGGTCGTGGGCGGTGCTCCAGGCGCTCACCAGCGCCCGCCCCTCGGGGGCGAGCACGCGCGCGAGTTCGTCGAGGCTGGCGAGCCGGGCCGCCCGCGTGGGGAGGTGGTGCAGCGCGGCCACGTAGACCGCCAGGTCGAAGCGCCCGGTCGCCAGCGGGAGGCGGGCGGCGTCGCCCTGGAGGAACGACACGACGAACCCCCGTTCGCGGGCGCGGGCGACCGCCCGGTCGAGCAGCCCGCGGCTGACGTCCACGCCGACGACCGTCGCCGCGCAGTCGGCCAGCAGCTCCGCGTGCCGCCCGTTGCCGCAGCCGACGTCCAGCGCCGACTCGCCCGAGCGGTCCGCCAGGAACGCCTCGACCTCCGGCCAGGGGTACTCGCGGGTCGCCGCGAAGTGCTCGGCGATCCGGTCGTAGGTGGCCTGCAGGTCCGTCGGCTCCGGCGACTCGGCCATGGTCAGATGAACAGGAAGGTCACGTACGCCAGCGCCAGCATGACCGTCGCGTGCTTCGCGCCGTCGTAGAGCCCGCCCTCGCCGAGCTGGCCGGCGATCAGGCCCGAGCAGACCGCCTGGATCACCGCGATGTGGTAGAACACGAGCTGGTAGGCGGCCGTGTTCACGTCGCCGATGCTGGTGAATAGCCCCGAGGAGAGGTTGCTGTCGAAACCGCCACTGGCCCCGCCGGCCCCCGCGGCCTGCTCGACCGCCGGGATGAACGAGACCGTCAGCGCGACGACGATGCCCAGGAAGACGAAGAAGGCGATGTAGATCACCATCTGGTAGGTGAACATCTCCTGGCGACGCTCGCGCCGGAGCCGGCGGATCTCGTAGGCTTCGTCGGCGGCGATCCGGAGGACGGGGGCGATGTTGCCGCTGGCGCGCATCGCGTTGGTGATCAGCGTGACCGCCCGCGTGATCGCGATGCTGTCGGTGCGGCGGTCGAGTCGCCGGAGGGCGGTCTTGGCGTCGGCCCCCCAGCGGATGTCCTGCCAGGTGCGTTCGATCTCCGGGGTGAGCGCTCCGAGGTCCGACTGGGTCATCCGGTGGATGCTCTCGACGATGGTCATGCCGGCCTCGTTGACGCTGGCCATCCGGTCGAGCAGGTCGGGGATCGACGTCTCCAGGGCCTCGGTCCGGCGCTTTCGGTACTCGTGCACCACCGAGAACGTCCCCAGCGCGAAGATCGCCGCCTCGATCAGCGGCTCGTCGGCCACCCGCGCCAGGTCCATCGGCGACGCCGGGAGCGAGCCCACCCGCGTCGCGATCCAGACCAGTCCCAGCGGCACCGTCACGGCGAAGGTCGCCAGCGGGTACTCCGTGATCGACTCCAGCGGGTGGTCGATCCACGACCGGATCGGTCTGAACCGGTCGTAGGCGGCGAGCCGCTCCAGGTTGGCGCGGTGGCCCGACGCCGGGACGCCGCCGTCGGTGCGGGAGTGCCCGGCCACGGTGCGCTGGGGGTCGGTCGCCGCGTCGACCGTCGGGACGGTCACGTCGACGTCGCCGGTGTGGTCGTCGGCGGGCGACTCCAGCGAGCCGGTCATGCTGTTGATGTAGACCGCGAACGCGAGGCTGGCCAGCGGGATCGCCACGTAGCCGATGATCCGGGTGAGCGTGATGGTGCTCTGGATGACCAGCCCGACGATGACCAGCACCGTGATGAAAAACAGCGGGCCGGCGACGAAGACGGTCACGTACACCTCCGCGAACGTCGACAGCAGGTTCAGGTACTGTTCCTGCTGGGCCTCCGCGGCCTTCTGGTACTGGTCGTACTGCTCCTGGAGGAACTCCGAGAGGCTCCGGCCCGACCCCAGCACGGAGGCGAGGTTCTCGCCGAACTCCTCGAGGTTCCCGCTGGGCGTCCGGGCGGCCATCCGCTGGAGCGACGTCAGGACGTCGGTGCCGAAGGCGTTCATCTCGCGGACGGCGATCCCGATCTCGCGGGCGGCCTCGCCGTAGACCCGCTGGTTTCGCGTGAGCGTGTCCAGGACCGCGGGGAACGGCATGCCCGAGCGCGAGAGCGCGAAGATGAACGCCACGGTCCGGGGGAGGGTCGCGTTGATCTCGCGGGCCCGCGCGGTCGCCTTCTGTGCGAGGTAGCGCCAGCGCAGCCAGTAGGTGCCGATCGCCAGCGCCGTCCCGACGGTGGCGCTGGAGCACAGCAGGAGCAGGAACAGCTGCTCGGCGGCCAGGCCCTGGAGGTTCGTGAGGCCGGCGAGGAAGTTGAGCGGGTCGGGCGTCAGCGAGACGATCGCCTCCCGCTGGACGGCCAGCAGCGTCATCACGCCCGCGGCCAGGTAGACCCCGAGGATCGACCCCGAGAGCCCGGCCAGCGTCGCCATCGCGAGCGTCCGCGCGGCGTAGACGCGGTGGGTCTGGCCGACGTAGGCCGCCCGGAGGAGTTCCTCCTCGCGGGTCCGCCGGGAGCTCCGGTTGGCGACGTAGAAGCCGAACGTCGGGAGCGCGAGTCGCGACAGCAGGAGGTTCGCCCGACGGCTGAACGGCGAGAGCACCACCGGCAGCAGGAGCACGATCGCCAGCAGGAGGGGCAGCGTCCAGAGCATCGGTCAGGGGGACGCGACGTCCGGATCCACCTCGACGTCGACGTCCATCTCCGACTCCATGCGTTCGATGACCTCCTCGGGGTGGGCGTAGTACTCGTTGACCAGCGCGGTGAACTGCCGGTAGTCGGTGATGCCGCGCTCGCGGAGGTACTCCAGGAACGCTTCGCGGTTGCGGAGCTCCTGGAGGAGCCGCGCACGGCTCCACCCCCGCTCCTGCTGGATCTCCTCGAGGAGCTGGCTGTCGCTCTGCTCGAAGGTGTCGTTCTGCGCGTCCCAGGAGAAGGTCGTCGAGTAGTCGAGTTCGCCGGTCCGCTGGTCGATGCCGCCGATCTCGCCGATGGCCTTCGAGCGCCGCACCCGCTCGTTCTCGAAGCGCGTCAGCGTCTGGATGCACAGCAGGTCGAGGCTCTGGACCATCGCCCGCGGCACGTTGATCGGCTCGTTCTCCAGGCGGTTGATCACCGTCTCGATGCTGTCGGCGTGCATCGTCGAGAAGGTCGTGTGACCGGTGTTCATCGCCTGGAAGAGGGTGACCGCCTCCTCGCCGCGGACCTCGCCGACCACGATGAACTCGGGGCGGTGGCGCAGCGCCGAGCGAAGCAGCGCGTACATGTCGATGTCGGTCCCCTCGTGGAGGCGTTCGCGGGTGACCGACGAGAGCCAGTTGTCGTGGTACAGCGAGAGTTCGCGGGTGTCCTCGATGGTGAGGACCTTCGAGCGCGGCGGGATGAACATCGAGACCGCGTTCATCGAGGTGGTCTTCCCGGAGGCGGTGCCGCCCGCGAAGATCAGGCTCTTGTTGTTCTCGATGCAGAGCCAGAGGAACGCCATCTGCTCGACCGAGAACGTGCCGTACTCGATCAGGTCGATCGGCGTGAACGGCTCGTCGGCGTACATCCGGATGGTGAACGCCGACCCCCGGGGGGTGACCTCCTCGCCCAGCGCGAGTTCGGCCCGGGAGCCGTCGGGGAGGGTGGTGCCGACGACCGGGTCGCCGACGCTGATGTGCCGGCCCGAGCGCTGGGCCATCCGGATGACGTAGTTGTCGAGTTCCTCCGGGCCGAAGGTGACGTTCGTCTCGATGTCGGTGTAGGTGTCGTGGTAGACGAAGATGGGCAGATCGTAGCCGTCACAGGAGATGTCCTCGATATGGGGGTCGTGCATCAGGGGGTCGAGCTTGCCGTACCCCCGGAAGTCACGGTAGAGGTAGTACATGAGGGTGTAGAACGTCCGCATGTCGACGTCGACGCCGTACTGCTCGAGCAGGTCGAGCAGCTCCTCGCGGAGGGTCTGCTCGTCGGTGGGGGTCGTCCCCTCCTGGCGGTACAGCAGCGGGTCGCGGATGTCGTCGATGACCCGGGAGAGCAGCGTGTGCTGGAAGTCGTCGACCGACGGCTCGACGGCGTGGTAGCGGTGTTCGTTCTCCTCGTCGTCGTAGGTGACGACGACGAACGAGTACGGCGGGTTCACCCAGTAGCGCTCGACCTCCTCCTCGCCGTCGGGGGCCTCGAACGAGCCCAGCGGCTCGTCCTCGGCGGGCCGGTAGGGCCTGACCCCGATGGTCGAACCGCGGAGCATCTCGACGGTCCGCGTGAGGTGCCGACGGAGGGCCTCGAGGCGCGTCTCCTCGGCGTGCTGGCCGGACTGGCCGCTCGAGTCGTTCGACATGTGGGTGGAGTGATCGCCTCTTGGTAGGGGGTCGACTTAAATCCGACCACCGGATACCGAAGGACGAGGCGGGCTGGCCCGGGGCGTCGGGCGACCGGGCGACCGCTCACGCGCGCTCGGCGGTGAGCAACACGACGCCGAACCCCAGCAGGAACAGGACGCCGAGCGGGATCGGAACCTCGGGGAACCCGCGGGTGGCCAGCAGGTAGGTCGCGACCCCGAGGACGACCCCCGCCGTCGCGAGCAGCACGCCGAGCAGGCGAACCGGGTCGACGGCCATCGCCTCGACCCGCTCCTCGCGGAGGTAGTAGACGACCGAGAACGCCACCGCGACGGCGAGGACGGCGGCGCCGACGGCCCACACCTGATAGGCGAGCAGGATCGTGTGGCCCTCCTGGAAGACGAGCGCCGAGAAGTCCGGCGGGAAGACCCCGGGCAACAGCCAGCCCGGGACCGGCACCGTAGTGCGGATCGGCTGGGGGACGTCCACGCCCCAGACGTACCGAACCTGGACGAACGGGAACCGGACGAACAGCGCGCTCCCGCCGCCGATGTCGGGCGAGTAGGTGACGTTCCACGGGACGAGCGCCGAGAGCCACGTGAACACGACCGCGAGTTCGCCGGCGTACTCGGAGCGAACCCAGACCATACCGCAGCACCGGCGGGGGTGGGGTAAAAGCTACCGACTGCGGGCGTCGCCGCGGGCCGCCGGCCCCGGCCGTGGAGGCGTTCCAGAACCGCCCCGGGCGTCAAGTTCATACCGCACCGCGACAATGACTCACATACGGAATGAGGCGTGACTACTTCGAACTCGACGTCGAACACGTCGCGTGGGTCGACGAGGGAGGTGAGCCCGAGAAGCCCACCGTCCACATCGACTTCCGCGGCCCGGAGGAGGCGCTCCGCGACCGGCTGACCGGCCCGGACGGCGAACTGCTGGCTGCCGAGGGGACCGACGTGGCGTATCGCCTCCAGGGCCCGATGGAGGAGCCCGGAGCCGAGGGCGTCGTCAGCGTCACCAACCGGGTCACGGGCGACTTCGTCCTCGAACTCAACGAGGACGCCGACGACGTCCTGCAGTTCATCCGCGCGGCCCGCGAGTACGGGCGCGCGACCGGCGACCCCGACGGTCGCTACCGGGTGGTGATCGGCATCGGCGACGACCACGTCGTCACCTACGAGAAGTCGACGTTCCTGGTCTACGACCGCGAGGGGAACCTCGTGCGCCGCGAGAGCCTGATCCCCTCCGGCGTCGAACTGTAGGCAGAGAACCTGCGGCCCGCTCGCGATCCCTTCTGCCGCGTTCGGCCCACCGCGTCGACCACCTACTGGGTGTCGTCTTCGAACCCCGTCCCGTCGGCGGTGCCGACGTAGTGACCGCCGTGGTCCCCGGCGCCCGACGCGAGCTGGACCATCGGCTCGTTGACGACGGTCGGGGACTCGTGGGCGTACGACTCCCGCTCGCGGTACGAACGCGACTCGGTGTAGACCCCGCCGCCCGGGGGCCGGAAGACCAGCGAGTCGACGCCGCTGCCGTCGAGTTCTTTCGCCAGCGACGACGCCAGCCCCTCCAGGCCGTGCTTCGAGGCGATGTACGGCGAGCGGTTGGCCCGCCCCGTCGTGCCGGCCCCCGAGGAGATAAAGACGATCCGCCCCGCGTCGCGCTCGAGCATCTCCGGGAGCGCCGCCTTCGCCGTGTGGAACGCCCCGCTGAGGTTCGTCCGGATCACGGCGTCCCAGACGTCGACGGGCACGTCGACCACCGGCTCGCGGCGGTCGCCGCCCGCGGTCCGCTGCTGGACGCCCGCGTTGGCCACCACCACGTCGATGGGACCGTAGGCGTCGCGGGCCGCCTCGAACAGCTCCGCGACGGACGCCCACTCGCGGACGTCGGTCGGGACGGCCATCGCCTCGCCGGGTCCCTCGGCGTCCGCGACCACCGCGTTCAGGTCCGCGGCGGTGCGCGCGGCGCAGACGACGCGCGCGCCCTCCGCGACGAACGCCCGCGCCATCGCCGCACCGAGCCCCCTGCTCGCGCCCGTGACCACCACTGTCGTGTCTTCGAGTCGCATGGGCCGTGAGGGGGGCGCCGGGAGAAAGCTGTTGCGGCGGGATCGGTGCCGGTGGTCGCGCTCGACGCCGGGCCGTGCGTCGACCCCGGACAGCGGGCGTCACGACGCGCGCGATGGTCTCGACGCACGCGACCGCATTCACGGCGCTTATGGTGGCCAGCGGCCAACCCCGGCGCGTGGAGAACGTCACCGACCGGCTGTGCAACCCCTTCGGCATGGAGCCCGAGTGCGAGTCGTTCGTCCCCGGGTACGGCGACGCCAACGCCCACTTCCACGTCGTCGGCGACCACCCGGGCGTCCACGGCGGCGCCGACACCGGCGTGCCCTTCACCGACGAGTCGGGTCTGCGCCTCCAGTCGGCCCTGGTCGAGGCGGGGGTACTCGAACGGGCGGGCGAGCGCCCCCGCCCGGGTCGGACGTTCCTCTCGTACCTGCACATGTGCGTCCCCGAGGGCGAGCCGGACGACGCCGACTACCTGGAGCTCGAGCCGTACTTCGACGCCGAACTCCGGGCCATCGCGGCCCACGTCCTGCTCCCGGTCGGCGAGCGGGCCACCCGGCACGTCCTCGAGAACTACACCGCGCGGGCCTGGAAGACGGTCGTCGACATGGAAGCGCTGCACGCGACGGAACTGCTCGGCAGCGGGTGGCTCGTCGTCCCGATCAAAGACCCCGCTGCGTGGGACGACGACGACGCTCGCGAACTGGTCGACGCGCTCGTCGAACTCCAGTCGACCGACTACCGGCGCGAGGCCGACCTCGGGCGGTTCTTCCCCGGCGGCGACTCCTACCTGGTGCGGTGAGGCCCAAGGAGGAACTTCAGCGCCCACATCGACCCCGCCGTCGGATCCTCCCACCGACTCCCGGCACCCGAAGTGGGAACGCTCTTTGGCGCCGGCGGCCTCCCCCGACGCGTGAAACGGATTCAGCTCGGCAACACGGTCTTCGAGGGTGAGAACAACGCCTACGTGCTGGAGGGAGACACCGTCGCCCTCGTGGACACGGGGATCGCCCACCCCGAGGTCGAGCAGGACCTCCGCGACGGCCTCGCGGAGTTCGGGCTGTCGTTCGCCGACGTCGACGAGGTCTTCCTGACGCACTGGCACCACGACCACAGCGACCTCGCCGCGACGATCCAGGCCGAGGGCGGCGCGACCGTCCGCGCCCACGAGGCCGACGCCCCCCTGATCTCCGGCGAGGAGCGCTCCGTCCACGAGGCCCTGGAGCGCCGCGAGGAGCTCTTCGACGAGTGGGGCATCCCGGCGGCCAAGCGCGAGGAGCTGGACGAGTACCTCATCGACTCGCCGGTGACGAAGGGCGAGCCAGCCGAGGTGGTCCCCTTCGCCGACGGCGACGTCTTCCGCGCCGGCGACCGCGACCTGGAGGTCGTCCACCTCCCCGGCCACGCGAAGGGGCTGTGCGGGTTCGCCTTCGAGCGCCCCCGGGACGACGACCGCGCGGGCGACGGCCGCGAGGAGGTCTTCTCGGGCGACGCCGTCCTGCCGAAGTACACGCCGAACGTCGGCGGCGCGGACGTACGCGTCGAACGCCCGCTGGCGACCTACGCCGAGAGCCTGGTGCGGTTCGCCGAGCGGGACTTCGCCCGCGCCTGGCCGGGCCACCGCCAGCCCATCGCGGACCCCAGCGCCCGGGCGGCGACGATCCTCGAGCACCACCGCGAGCGGACCGCGAACGTCCTCGCGGTGCTGGCCGAGCACGGCCCCGCCGACGCCTGGACGGTCAGCGCGCAGCTGTTCGGCGAGCTCCACGCCATCCACATCATGCACGGCCCCGGCGAGGCCTACGCCCACCTCGACCACCTGACCGACGCCGGCGCCGTCGAGAAGGACGGCGCGGAGTACCGCCTGGTCGACGCCGACGTCGACGTGGCGTCGCTGTTCCCGTCCGTCGAGGTCGCCCCGGAGCGGGAGGCCTAGGTCCGCGGGTTCAGCCCGTAGAGCACCGACCGGGCCAGCACCAGCACGGGG
>JBDGUA010000003.1:12537-23495 GCA_042216345.1 Haloferacaceae archaeon | reverse complement strand
ACGCCGTGGCGGAACGTTGTCGCGCCGCTAGCCCCACTGAAACGACGGAAATGCGCCGCGGCGTCAGCCCTACCGCCGCGGCAGAAACGTGCCGCGGCGTCAGCCCATCGTCGTCGTGTGTTCGACGGCGATCCGCACGATGACCCGGGGATCGTTCTCCTCGTCGAGGTCGGGGTACTCCTCGACGCCCATGTACTGCTGGGCGAACGCGTTGATGTGTTCGACCGCGCCCTCGCGGGTGATCTCTTCGACCTCGCCCTGCACCTGGACGTACCGATACGGTTCGTCGGGGTCCTGTACCGAGAGCGCGACCTGCGGGTCGCGCTGGAGGTTTCGCGCCTTGCGGCGATGCTGGGTGGTGTTGATCACGACGGTGTCGCGGCCCTCGTGGCCCACCCACACCGGCGTGACGTGGGGCGACCCGTCGGGGTTGTTCGTGGCCACGTGGGCGAACGACTCCTTCTCGAAGATGTCGACGTGTGAATCCGGGATCACGGCTCCGAACTCGTCCCCGACCGCCAAAACAGTTGACGGCGCGCAGAGTATTAATATGGGTATACATTCCTAAATGAGACTGCATTGTTTTGTCACACATGAAGCCAACATTTACCACCACTGTAGGGCTGGAGTGATCCATGAGCACCAGTACCGCGGACGCGGATGGAGAGAGCCGTCTGACCGAATCGGAGTACCGCGAACGCCTCCGCGAGCTCCCCCCGAGCGCGAAACTCGTCGCGAAGGTCCTCGAGATCGAGGCGCCGCTCTCGCAGGGGCAACTCGCCGAGGAGTCGCTGCTGCCCGACCGGACCGTCCGCTACGCGCTGAACCGCCTGGAGGAGTCCGAGCTGGTCTCCTCGCGCTACAGCTTCAAGGACGCCCGCAAGCAGGTCTACTTCCTGAACGCGTAGCCGGTTCCCGACCGAATCGCCGATCGCTCGTCACC
This sequence comes from Haloferacaceae archaeon, assembly GCA_042216345.1. Lineage (GTDB taxonomy): Archaea > Halobacteriota > Halobacteria > Halobacteriales > Haloferacaceae > JBDGUA01. The sequence goes on along the minus strand of JBDGUA010000003.1, from coordinate 22,552 downwards.
CCTTTTGCCGCCGTCGCGTCCTCACCCCGTATGGACGTCAGTCGCTTCCCGATCCCCATGGGCGGGGTGCCCTGCGGGTCGGTCAACGCCTACCTCGTCGGCGACGACCCGGCGCTGCTGGTCGACCCCGGCGGTCGGACCGACGCCCTCGACGCCGCGGTCGCCGAGCGCAACGTCGTCGCCGTGGCGGCGACCCACACCCACGCCGACCACGTGGGCGCGCTGGCCCACTACGCCGCCGAGACGGGCGCGACCGTCTACGCCCGGCGCTGGTTCGCCGACCGCTTCCGGCGCGCCAGCGGCGTCGACCCCGACCGCACCCTGCTCGAGGGCGACGCCATCCCGCTCGGCGAGGAATCGATCGCCGTGCTGGACACTCCCGGCCACACCACGGGCCACCTCTCGTTCGTCGCTCCCGAGGGAATCCTCTGCGGCGACCTCGCCGTCGTCGAGGGGAGCGTGGCGGTCCTCGCGCCGGAGGGCGACATGCGCGCGTACCTGACGGCGCTCCGGCGCCTGCACGCGCGGAATCCGCCGGCGCTGTTCCCGGGTCACGGGCCCGTCGCCGACGACCCGCGGGCGACGCTCGAGCGGCTGATCGCCCACCGCGACCGGCGCGAGCGACGGGTCGCCGCCGCGGTCGCCGCGGGCGCGCGGGAGCTCCCGGAGGTCCTCGACCGCGCCTACGAGAAGGACCTCACGGGCGTGCGCTCGATGGCCCGCGCGACCGTGCGCGCCCACCTCGAGAAACTCGCCGTCGAGGGCGAAATCGAGTGGGACGGTCGGCGGGCCGCGCCCGGTCCGGGCTGACAGTCGCACGGTCGAGGGCGACGAGCACCGACGAGTCGCCCCCGCGACGCGGGGCTTTTGCCGCCCCGGCCCGAACCCCGCGTCATGGAATCGCTGGAGGCCGAACTGGACCGCGCCCGCGACCTCGACGTCGCGGCGCTGGCGGACGCCATCGAGTCGATCGGCTTCGAGTGCACGCGCTGCGGGGCCTGCTGTACCGCCGAGGACGACGAGCCCCACACGGCGACGGTCTTCCCCGACGAGGTCCGGGACCTGACCGCCGCGACCGACCGGGACTGGCGCGACGTCGCCCGCCCGATGCCCTACGGCCTCCGCGAGGTCGACGGCGAGGCGACCGGGGAAACCTTCGAGTGGGCGCTCCAGACCGACGGCTGCGGCGACTGCGCCTTCTACGCGGAGGCCGACGGCGTCGGCGCCTGCACGGTCCACGAGGACCGCCCGCTGATCTGCCGGACCTACCCCTTCAGCGTCGCGCTCGCGGGCACGAGCCAGTCCATGGGCGAGGCAGTCGACGAGGCGGGGATGGTCCGGGCCCACGAGTGCGAGGGGCTGGGCCGCGACATCGACCGCGCGGCCGCCGAGGAACTCGCGGCGGCGCTCAAGGAGCGCGCCGTCCGCGAACTCGAGGAGGCCGTCGGCGTCCGCGACAACTACGAGCCGGTGGAGACCGACGCCGGCGAGGTGGTGGTCCACGACTCCGAGGGGGCGAAACGTCCCGACGGGCGGCCCGTCGAGACCGGCGAGTGATCGGCCGGGGGAAGCGACTGGACGGGCGCCCGGGAACGGTGCGCTCTAGCGGCGAAACACCGGCAAACGAGGTCGACCGGCGGTACAAATTTAACAATCGCCCGCAACGGTCGTCGTGGAGGTCTATACGGTGGAAATCTCTGATAAACTCCTGTGTCTGTTCAGTGCCGAGGTCCGATCGTCTGACGGCAAGTACGTCCTCGAGATCCCCCGTCGAGAGATCGAGACGGGGTCGATCGAACCGGGCGACACCTACCGCGTGGCGCTGATCGCCCGCGAGGCCGCCGAGGAGGCCGAGTCCGAGACGGAGGTCCCCTCGGACGAGCCCCAGCCCCCGGTCGAGCCCGGCGAACTGCGCTACGTCGAGATCGAGGACATCGGCAAGCAGGGCGACGGCATCGCCCGCGTCGAGCGGGGGTACGTCATCATCGTCCCCGGCGCCGAGGTCGGCGAGCGCGTCAAGATCGAGGTCACCGAGGTCAAGTCCAACTTCGCGGTCGGCGAGATCGTCGAAGAGGACGTCTAACCCCGTCCCGTCCGACCCGGGAAGCGCCCCGCGTCGCGGACGGCCGGGTCGCGTTACTTCTCGATGATGCTCTCCTCGACGGCCTCGCCGAAGTGGCGGGCCGTCTCCTCGTAGTAGACCAGCACCTCGTCGCCGGGTTCGAGGTCGGTCACCGCGGTGCGGCCCTCCGAGGTGGGTACCTTGATCGTCTCGGCGTTCTGCAGCAGCGTCTCGATCCGGTCGGTGCCGTCGGCGGTCTCGACCTCGGCCTGGACGCGGAACATCGGTCGCTTCTCGATCTTGGCCCGGCCGACCACGGCCTCGCGGGTGTGGCCCTGGGTGTCGACGACCTGGACCTCGTCGCCGCTCTGCAGTTCCGCGAGGTACTTCGTCTGCCCGCCCGGCGTGCGGACGTAGGCGTGGACGGCGCCGGCGTTGACGCGGAACGGGCGGGAGGCGACGTACGGCGACTCGGCGGTCTCGGCGTGGACGAAAAAGAGGCCGCGGGACATCGAGCCGACGAGCATCCCCTCGTCGTGCTCCATCAGGCTCCCCGTGTCGATGCAGACGCGGTCGGCCATCCCCGTGCGCTCGACCGCGGTCACGGTCGCATAGCGCAGGTCGAGCTGCTCGCGCTCGGCGGCGTCGCGCACCGCGACGGTCTCGCGGATCTCGTCCGGCGAGTCCGTGTCCAGCAGGACGCCGTCGGCGCCGAGTTCCAGCGTCTCGAAGGCGGTCTGGGCCTCCTCGGCGGTGGTGACGCCGGCGATCAGGTCGGTCTCCTCGCCGATCCGGGCGATCAGGTTCTCCAGGGGGATGATCTGCCAGTTCTCGCCGACGACGAGGGTGTAGTCGGCCTCCTGGGCCGCCGCCTCGGCGAAGGCTTCGTAGTCCTCGTCGAAGATGCGGACGAACGCGCCCTGCGCGCGGTCGTCGCCGCGGCGCAGCGTCGAGAGGTCGGCCGACCCCGAGAAGTCCGCGGGGAGGTCGACGGTGCCGTCGCCCTCGCCGTTCTTGCCGACGACGTAGGCGTCCGCGACGGCCTCCTCCGCGTCGGTATCGGCGTCGTCGATGTCCACGTCGGCGTCCGAGCGGAACGCGGCGACGTCGACGTCGCCGAGTTCGCGCACGCGGCCCACGTCGTCCTCGTCGACGAGCACCCAGTCGACGCCGGCCTCGAGGCCCGCGGTGATCCGTTTCTTGCGCGTCTCCCAGTCGCCGACGTCGTCGTCGGCTTTGAGCCAGACAGTGCGGGTCATATCGGGGAGTCGCGTGCGGGCGGCTTGAACGTGGCGGATGCCGAGACCGTGGCGGACCGCTGACTGGCGCGGTTCCGGTCCCCGACGCAAGGTTTCTCCGCCGAGCGCGCGTACGAACGCCCGTGACGATCGAACTCGCACCCGAGGTGGTCGAGCGTCTCACCGGCGACCCCGTGGTGGCGCACCTGGCGACCAGCGTCGACGACCGGCCCCACGTCGCCCAGGTCTGGTACGTCTACGCCGACGGCGTCGTCGAACTCACCACGACGGGGCGGAAGCTGGCCAACCTCCGCCGGAACCCGCGCGTGGCGCTCTCATTCGGGGAGGAGGTCGCTGGCGTCCCCGAGTGGACCGTGACGCTGCTCGGCACCGCGACCGTCGTGGAGGACGACGACGCCTTCGAGGCGGCCAACCGACGCATCAACGCGAAGTACGGGGCTCGACCGGACGCCCACGCGGAGAACACGCTGGTGCGGATCGAACCGGCGTCGGCCACGTCTCGGGAGTACTGACCTCCCCACGGAGGGCCGTGAGAAGAGAGAACCGCTCGCGGGGGCTGGCGAGAGGAGAGAACCGCGCGCGCTCAGGCCTCGACGCCGAGGCCGGCGGCGCGGAGGGCGTCGCCGGCGTCGTAGTCGTCGTGGACGACCGCCGCGACGGCGCGCGTGATCGCCTCGGGGTCCTCGTGCTGGAAGATCGACCGGCCCATCGAGACGCCCGCGGCGCCGGCGTCCATCGCCCCGCGGACCATCTCGATGGTCTGGCGGTCGGTCCCCCGCGAGCCGCCGGCGATGACCACCGGCAGGCGCGTCGACTCGACGACGGGCCCGAAGCTCTCGGCGTCGCCGCTGTAGGCGGTCTTGACGACGTCGGCGCCGAGTTCCTCGGCGAGGCGGACGGCGTGGCCGAGGTGCTCGGGGTCGTGTTCGGGGTCGTCGCCCTCGAGGTTGACGCCGCGGGCGTAGGCCATCGCCAGCACCGGCAGGCCGAAGTCGGCGGCGCGGTCGGTCACGTCGGCGAGGGCGGCGATCTGGTCGGGCTCGTAGTCGCTGCCGACGTTGATGTGGAAGGAGACGGCGTCGGCGCCCGCGCGGAGGGCGGCCTCGACGGTCCCCGAGCGACGCTTGTCGTTCGAGTCCGGCCCCAGCGAGGTGGAGGCGTTCAGGTGGACGATGTAGCCCGCGCCGTTCTTGTTGTCGTGGACGCGGGGGGCGATCCCCTTCTGCGTGAGGACGGCGTCCGCGCCGCCGCTGGTGACGGCGTCGATGGTCGATTCGATGTCCCTGAGGCCCGTGATCGCCCCGAGGGAGATGCCGTGGTCCATGGGGACGACGAGGTAGCGCCCCCCTGTGGAGATGCGGTCGAGGCGTGCGGCGAGTCCTGGGTTCATAGTGAGTGAGAGTGTGGCAACCGCCGGTTAATTGTTTTCCGCTTGCGGCACGCGCGCGTCGTAGCCGCGCAGCGCCCCCGCCTTCAGTTCCCGGGCCTTCGCCTCGAGTCGCTCGGCGACGGTCGCGGCGTCGTCGCCGTTCTCGACGCCCTCGGCGACGATGTCGACCAGCGCGGAGCCGACGATGACGCCGTCGGCGCCGGCCTCGACCACCGTGGCGGCGTGCTCGCCCGAGGAGATGCCGAAGCCGACGGCCTTGGGGACGTCCCACGCGTCGAGGCGGTCGAGGCTCGTGCCCGTCTGGTCGGAGACGTCGGTGCGGGCGCCCGTGGTGCCGAGGCGGGCCTGCACGTAGACGTAGCCGGAGACCTGGTCCATGATGGTGCGCAGGCGCTCGCCGCGGGTCGTCGGCGCGACGATGAAGATCAGGTCCAGGCCGAACTCGTCGCAGGCCTCGCGCAGCGGGTCGGCCTCCTCGGCCGGGAGGTCCGGCACGACGAACCCCTCGATGCCGACCGCGGCGGCCCGCTCGACGAACGGGCGGGGGCCGCGCTCCTCGCCGAAGTGGTAGATGAGGTTGTAGTAGGTCATGCAGACCAGCGGCACCGAGACGTCGAGGTCCTCAACGAACTCGAAGAACCGCTCGGGGGTCATGCCCGCCTCCAGCGAGCGGACGACCGCCTGCTGGATGGTCGGCCCCTCGGCGACCGGTTCGGAGAACGGCAGGCCCAGTTCGATGACGTCGGCGCCGCCGCGTTCGAGCGCCTCGACGTACGCCAGCGACGACTCGTAGTCGGGGTCGCCCGCCGCCAGGTAGGGGACGAACGCCGGGCCGTCGGCGAAGGCCTCGTCGATGCCGCTCATCGCTCGGCCTCCGCGAAGACGTCCATGTCCGGGGCGCCCTCGATGCCGCGTCTGTCGGTCTCCTCGATGACGGTCTCGAGGTCCTTGTCGCCGCGGCCGGAGACGTTGACGACGACGACCTCGCCCAGGTCGTCCGCCGCGTCCGACCCCGCCGCGTCGGGGCCGGCGACCGCCTCCAGGTAGCCCAGCGCGTGCGAGGACTCCAGGGCGGGGATGATCCCCTCGGTGCGCGAGAGGCGGTGGAACGCCTCGAGGGCCGCGTCGTCGCCGACGTTGACGGCCCGGACACGTCCCTCGTCGACCAGGTAGGCGAGTTCCGGGCCGACGCCGGCGTAGTCGAGGCCGGCGGAGATGGAGTGCGACTCCATGATCTGCCCGTGGGAGTCCTGCAGGAGCTTCGTGCGCGCGCCGTGGAGGACGCCCTCCTCGCCGGTCGACAGCGACGCCGAGTTGGGGGCGACGCCCGCCTCCTCGTCGACCTCGAGCGAGGAGCCGCCGGCCTCGACCGCGAACAGCGAGACCGACTCGTCGTCGACGAACTCGGCGAACGCGCCCATAGTGTTCGACCCGCCGCCCGCGCACGCGAGGACCGAGTCCGGGAGACCCCCGGTCTGCTCGCGGGCCTGGCGGCGCGCCTCCGCGGAGATGACCGACTGGAAGTCCCGGACCATCACCGGGAACGGGTGGGGGCCGACGACCGAGCCGATGACGTAGTGGGTGTCCTCGACGTTGGTGGCCCAGTCGCGCATCGTCTCCGAGATGGCCTCCTTCAGCGTCCCCCGGCCAGCCGTGACCGGGGTGACCTCGGCGCCGTTGATCCGCATGCGGAAGACGTTGGGGCGCTGGCGGTTGATGTCGGTCCGGCCCATGTAGATCTCGCAGGGCACGTCCAGGTGGGCCGCCGCCATCGCCGTCGCGGTGCCGTGCTGGCCCGCGCCGGTCTCGGCGACGATCCGCTCTTTGCCCATGTACTTCGCCAGCAGGACCTGCCCGAGGGCGTTGTTGAGCTTGTGGGCGCCGCCGTGGAGCAGGTCCTCGCGCTTGAGGTAGACCTCGCGGTCGTAGCGCTCCGAGAGCCGGTCCGCGCGCTGCAGCGGCGTCGGTCGGCCGCCGAAGTCGGCCAGTCGCCGCCGGAACTCGTCCATGAAGCCGTCCTCGTTGTCCAGCACGTATCGCTCGTAGGCGTCGGTCAGCTCCTCGATCGCCGGCATGAGCGCCTCTGGTACGTACTGGCCGCCGTACTCGCCGAATTTCCCGGATTCAGTGCTCATCAGTTGGTGGAAGGTGGTGTCACGCGTTCGTGAATCGTTCGGTGTTCGTTCGCACGTCGCCGTCCATGATCGCGCTCCCGATCAGGAGCCCGTCCGCGCCCGCTTCGCGCATCCGTCGCGCGTCCGCGACCTCGGTGATCCCGCTCTCGGCGATCAGGGTCAGGTCGTCGGGCGACGCCCCGCCGGACCCGGCGTCCGCGACGCGGTCGTCGCCGTCGTCGTCGCCGTCGTCGCCCGGGGCGAGCCGCCCGGCCTCGGGCGCGACGCGCTCGAAGGTCCCCAGGTCGACCTCCAGCCGGCCCAGGTCGCGGTTGTTGACGCCGACGATGTCGGCGCCGGCGTCGAGGGCCCGCCGGAGTTCCTCCCGCGTGTGGGTCTCGACCAGCACCTGGAAGCCGCGGTCGCGCGCGGCCGCCAGCAGCCGCTCGAGGTCGTCGCCGACGAAGCGGACGATCAGCAGGACAAGGTCCGCCTCGACGACGTCGAGTTGCTCCTCGCGGACGACGAAGTCCTTGCGCAGGACGGGGACGTCCACGGCCTCGCGGACCCGCCGGAGCGTCTCCGGCGACCCCCCGAAGTGGTCGGGCTCGGTCAGCACCGACAGCGCGGCGGCGCCGCCGTCGACCATCGCCCGGGCGAGTTCGACCGGATCGTCCCGGCGCTCGCCCTCGGTCGTCGGGCTCGTGGGCTTCACCTCGGCGATCACGGGCGTCCGGCCCGCCGCCTCCGCGGCGGCGAACGCCGCCGGCAGCGACCGCGCGTCGACCGACAGCCGCCGGTCGGGCGCCGCTCGCTCGCGCGCGGCGGCCAGGATGGACCGGACCGCCGGCGCAAGCTCTTCCTCATCAGCGTTCATCATTGTACGTTGACGGACTAATCTGTACATAAGACTTGCGTCGTGGGCGCGCCGGAGCGCGGGGCCGACGACGCCGCCCCGAGCGGTGTTAGCCGACCGTACCCGATGCGAAGTCCTCACGACCGCGCCGGGGCGAATCGACCCTCAAAAACGCACGACAGCGCCGTGTTAACCTCTCGTACCAAACCCCTCAAGGGAGCCTGTGACGTCCACACGAGTATGAGCACCACCGCCGCGGCGACGACCGAACGCACCGACGAGCAGTTCCCCGACCTGACTGACAAGCAGCAGCGCATCCTCGGGTACCTCCGGCGGGAGTCGGGCGCCCAGACGTACTTCAAGTCCCGGCTGATCGCCGAGGACCTCGGCCTGAGCGCCAAGGAGGTCGGGGCCAACATGGGCGCCATCCGCGAGGGCGACTACGGCCTGGACATCGAGAAGTGGGGCTACTCCTCGGGGACGACCTGGAAGGTCACCGCGTAGGCCAGCGCTCGTCGGCCTGAGAGGGTCTGTCGGCGGGCGTCAGTCCCGGCACAGCGGCTCGATCAGTGGCGGTCGACGTTGATCAGCTCGGCGGCGTCGCTGGCGAGGGCCTGGGCCTCGGCGCCGAAGGAGTCGGCGTAGCGGACCAGCAACAGCAGGACGGTCTCGGGGCGCTGGATGGCGTAGCCGTCCTCGCGGTCGAGCAGGCCCACGGCGTCGAGTTCCCGGGCGTAGGTGCTCACGGTCGCCCGCGAGACGCCGACCGCGCCGGCGATGGCGCCGCCCGTCGCGTCGGGGTCGCGCAGCAGTTCGACGAGCATCTTTCTGGGCGTTTCCCGACGGAGGTAACCGAGGGCGACCTGTTCGAACGCCGAGAAGCGGTCGGCGGGGAAGAACCGGCGGTAGTCGCCGTCCCGGCGGGACTCGAGCGCGCCCTCCTCCAGCAGCCGTTTGAGGTGGTGCTGGGTCTCGCCGGTCCCGAGTTTGAGGTCGTCGCGGACCTTCGAGAAGTGGGCGCCGGGCGTGGTCGAGAGGTAGCCGACGATGGCGTCGCGGGCGTCGCTCCCGCCGCCCTCGAAGCTGACGAACGGCGTCGCGGCGCCCAGCGCGGCGAAGCGCCGCAGGGTCGCCCGCTTCTCCTCGTCCACGCCGTCTGGCATGTGTCGTGATAGGGTTGCTCGCGGGTAAAAGGACTTCGTTAGGGGTGAGATACCGGCCGGACGGCGGCGCAGTCGGCCGATGCCGTGGCAGAGCGGCGGTTCCGCGGGGACCGGCGATCGGTGCCGATGGCCGTCGGGGAGCCGCCGCCCACAGACGACCCCGACGACTCCGACGTCCGCCCGCGACCCACTCGGTCACCCATCGACAGACTGCTCCCCCGTGTCGGCCAGCGGCAGCGTCACCCGGAAGCGTGCGCCGGTCGGCTCGGCGTCCACGACCTCGACCGAACCGCCGTAGGCCTCCGCGGCGGTTCGGACGAGGTAGAGGCCGAACCCGCTGCCGGAGCTGTGGGAGCCGTACTCGCCCTGCCCGAAGATCTCCTCCTTGCGGTCGTCGGGGACGCCCGGCCCGTTGTCGGTGACGCTGACCGTCACCGCGCCGTCCTCCCGGGCGGCGTCGACGCGAACCCGGGGCGTCTCGGCGTCGTTGTGCTCGACCGCGTTGCGCAGCAGGTTGCGGAAGAGCGGCCCGAGGAGTTCGTCGGCGCGGACGCTCACGGCGGGGATCTCGCCACAGTCGAACGCGACGTCGGGGTGGCTCGTGCGCGCGCTCTCGACCTCCTCGACGACCACCGGTCGCAGGTCGACGGGTTCGAGTTCGTGGTCCTCGCCCTCGACGAGCGCCGTCGTGTAGGCGCGCATCGTCCGGACGAACTCGGCCATGTCGTCGACGGCGTCGGCGACGATATCGCGGTGGTCGCGGAACTCGTCTTCGTCGAGCAGTTCGAGGTGGCCCTGGACGATCTGGGCCTTGTTGAGCAGGTTGTGCCGCACGGTCCGGTTGATGAACTCGAGTTGCTGGCGCTCGTCCTCGATGCGTTGCTCCCGCTCGAGCCGGGCCAGCGTCCGGTCGAGGTGCGTCGCGAGCAGTTCGACCGTCCGAACCTCCCGTTCGGCGAACGGGCCGCCGTAGACCTCGATCCAGACCCGGTCGCCGACCCGGGTGCGCAGCTCCGGCTCGTCGCTTCCGCTGACGCCTGCCGCGTCGTCCGCCGGTCCGACGTCGTTTGCCGCGTCGTCGTCTGCCGCTCCGTCGTCCGCCGCCCCGACCTCGTTTGCCGCGTCGGCCGCCGCCCCGACCTCGTTTGCCGCTCCGTCGTCCCCGCCCGCC
>JBDGUA010000003.1:0-12437 GCA_042216345.1 Haloferacaceae archaeon | reverse complement strand
TGCCGCGTCGGCCGCCGCCCCGACCTCGTTTGCCGCTCCGTCGTCCCCGCCCGCCTCGTCGACGTACCGGACCCGGTCGGGGGAGAGCAACTCCTCGACCGCGTCGACGGCGAGGTCGCGCGCGGCGGTCGGGGTCTCGACCGACTGGAGGTCGGAGGCGACGGCGTGGAGCGATTCGAGGCGATCGTTGGCCGCCCGCTCTCGAGCGAGTTCCTGCTGGTCCGTGATGTCGGTCACGACCAGGTAGAGGTACTCCTGGCCGTCCCCGCCGAAGGGGACCAGGCGGACGACGAAACTCCGGGATCCGTCGCCGGTCTCGCGGTGGATCGTCGACTCGAAGGTCTCGCCGGCGCCGACGCGCTCGAACACCTCCCGCCTGGAGCGGTCCCCGTCGAGGGAGCGCATCACCGTCGAGAGGACCGTCGCGGGGTCGGAGCTGAAGGTGTGCTCGAACTGGTGGTTCACCGCCTCGACCGCGGGCTCGCCGGCGTCGAGGGAGACCGCGGCGACCGCGTCGGTGGTGTTCTCGAACAGCCCGCTGAACCGGTCGCGCTCGGTGCGCAGGCGGGCCTGCTCACGGTCGCGCTGGGCGCTGTAGAGTCCGATTCCGAGGGACGTGATCGAGGCGAAGACGACGGCGTCCATGGCGATGACGACCGGCTTCAGGGCGTGCATCGACCACAACTGGACGGTGAGCACCCACCCGAACAGCACGCCGGCGCTGACCGCCCCCAGGGCGGTCCAGCCCGCGACGGTCGTGACCCGATCGGTCTCCCAGTCGGACCGGACCAGCCAGACGCCCGCCCCGAGCAGAACCAGGGCCATGACCAGCATCGTCGCGTTCTCCACGAGCGTCGCGGTGGGACTCCAGCCGAGGGCCGAAACGTCGTCCCAGATGTCGTAAAGGGGGACCAGCAACGCCGCCAGCCCCACGGTGCTGACCGCAGCCCCCGCTGTGTACCGTCTCACTCGGTCCCGTGAGACCCACTCCATGGGTACTACCAGTAGGCTTCGACGGAAAAGTGTAATCGCAGCGGAACGTCCGACGACGGTCCGCGCGCCCCGTCAGCGGTCGTCCGACGCCGAGTCTGACTCGGTCTCAGTCTCCGTCTCGGTCTCGGTCGCCGGTTCGCCCGCCGATTCGCCCGCCGTCTCCTCGTCGGCCAGGGGGTCGTCCATCTCCTGGTCGGCCTCGGCGATCACGTCTTCGGCGGGCTTGATGTCCTCGGTCCCGGACTTGACGGCCTCGGCCTCCTGCTCCAGCTGTTCGATGTCCATCTCGGCGGCCTGGTCGATCTCGCCGAGGATCTCCTCGATGTCGTCGAGGCCGATGAGTTCGCGGGTCTCCGCGTCGAACTCCAGCGAGTCGAGGCTCTCGGCGGTCTGGACGTCGCCGCCGGTCAGGTGTTTGCCGTACCGGCCCACCAGGGAGGTCAGCTCCTGCGGGAGGACGAACGTCGTCGACTCGGCGGTGCCGATGCGCTCGAGCGACTCCATCCCGCGCTCGATGATGGCGCGCTCGCCCATCGACTCGGCGGATTTGGCCCGCAGGACCGTCGAGATGGCGTCGCCCTGCGCCTCGAGGATCTGGCTCTGCTTCTCCCCCTGGGCGCGGATGATGTTCGACTGCTTCTCACCCTCGGCCTTCTCGACGGCGCTGCGGCGTTCGCCCTGCGCCTCGAGGATCATGGCGCGGCGGCGGCGCTCGGCGGAGGTCTGCTGCTCCATGGCCTGCTGGACGTCCTGGGAGGGGTTGACCTCGCGGACCTCGACCGACTCGACCCGGATGCCCCACTCGTCGGTGGGCTCGTCGAGTTCGCGGCGGATCTTCGCGTTGATCTCCTGGCGCTTGTTCAGGGTGTCGTCCAGTTCCATGTCGCCCAGCACCGCCCGGAGGGTCGTCTGGGCGAGGTTGGAGACGGCGTTCTTGTAGTCGTCGACCTCGAGGAAGGCCTTCTTCGCGTCCATCACCTTGATGTAGACGACGGCGTCGGCGGTGACCGGCGAGTTGTCGCGGGTGATCGCCTCCTGGCGGGGGACGTCCAGGGTCTGGGTCCGCATGTCGAAGGCGTAGGTGCGCGAGACGAACGGCCAGACGAAGTTGATCCCCGGTTCGAGCAGGCGGCGGTACTCGCCGAAGACGGTCAGCGCCTTCTTCTCGTAGGCGTCGACGATCTCGACCGACTGGTAGACGACCACGATGGCCAGCAGGAGGAAGAGCAGTCCGACGATCAGGGTTCCGAGCCCGAGCGTGAGCCCGGCTTGCAGCGCGGGGAACATACCGGAACATCGATAGACGCGGACATAAGGGTTCGGCCGACGGGGGGAGGGTTCGGCGGCCGACGCGCCGACCGCCTCACTCCTTCGCGAACCCGTTCTCACTCGTTCGCGGATTGCTCCTTCCCGGTCCCCGTCCGCTCCTTCTCGGTCTCCGTCCGCTCTCGCTCGCGTCCGCGGGCGAGTTCGCGGTCGATGGCGTCCTCGCGACCGTCGACGGCGGCGACGGTGAGGACGTTGCCGCCGCCGGGGTCGACGACCATCACCTCGGTGCCCGCGGGGATGGCGCCGTCGACCGCGCGGGCGGCGTAGTAGGGGCTGAACCCCCCGTCGTCGAGTTTGACCTGGCCCTCGGTCGGCGTGACCCGTTCGGTGACGCGACCGGTGCGGCCCCGTAGCGAGTTCACGTCGCTCGTCCGACCCTGGCCGGTTCCGCGGTACGGCGAGAGGTTCCGGTAGGCCAGCAGCGCGAGGCCGCCGAAGACGAGGACCAGGAACCCGAGGACGAACGGGGTGGCCGCGGCGCCGAGCACCAGCCCGACCAGTCCCGCCGCGAGCAGGGCGATCCCGACGACGATGAAGTGGGCGCCGGGCGCCATCGCCTCGGCGATCGACAGCACCAGCCCCGCGATCACGAGCAACAGCGGGAGCGTCTGCGCGCTGACGAGTCCGCCCTGGAGCGGGATCGGCCCGGGCACGATCATACCGACCCTAGGGAGACCGGGCGATTAACGCTTTGCCCCGACGTGTCGGACGCGGCGTCTCTGAACGACGCCGACCGACCGGCGCCGGGCCGCCGGTCAGAAGACGGTGACGAACAGGATCCCCAGCGCCAGCAGCACGCCGAGCAGGACGAACGCGACGTTCTCCAGCGAGATCGACTCCGGCTCGAGCGGTGCGCGCTCGACGACGTCGGTCGTGGCGTCTTCGCCCACCTCGTCGAGGCTGAACTGCCACTCCTCGTCGTCGTCCGGGGAACTCATGCGCGAGGGTTGCCGGGCGAGGCCCAAATACCCCTCGACATCGGGGACCGGCCACCAGACACAACCCCTTCCGGCCGGACCTCCCGGATATGCGCCACTTCACCGACGGAGCGATCGGCAAGGACGTGGTCGACAGAAACGGGGAACCGCTCGGCACGGTGACGGGGATCGAGGACGGGAACGCGATCATCAAGACCGAGACGAGCCTCGAAGGCCGGATGGAACGGGCCCTCGCGGCGCGCGGACCGGAGGACGACCCCCGGCTGTTCGTGACGCCGGAGATGGTCGAGGAGACGACCGACGAGTGGGTTCGCGTGCACGTGGGGACTGCCTAGACCGTCGGGTACGTAGTCCGTCGGCCACGTGCTCGGCTGGGTCGGCCACGTGCTCGGCTGGATGGACCACGTACTCGCTGGGTGGACCACGTAGTCCGTCGAATCGACGGTGACGGGTGGCGACGATGACGCCGGGGAGACCGTCGCAGACGCCCGAGACAGCGGCTTAACTGCGTGAACGATGCACGAACGAAGGCGACTGTCGCAACCTTCTTTACCGCGCTGGCGGTGGGTGCGGATAGGCAATGGCTGTACTCTGGCTGGACGACGTACGGGCCGCCGATCTGGAGACGGTCGGCGGCAAGGCGGCCTCGCTCGGTGAACTCACGGCGGCGGGGCTCCCGGTACCGCCGGGCTTCGTCGTGACCGCCCAAACGTACCGCACGTTCATCGAGGAGGCGGGTATCGACGAGGAACTGTTCGACGCGGTCGAGATCGACGAGGAGGACTCCGCGGCGCTCTCGACGGCCCACGAGACGGCCCACGAGCTCATCATGGGCACGGAGCTGCCCGAGTCGGTCCGCGAGGAGATCCTCGAGGCCTACCGCTCGATGGGCGAGGGCGACGAGGAGGTCTTCGTCGCCGTGCGCTCCTCGGCGACGGCGGAGGACCTCCCCGACGCCTCCTTCGCGGGCCAGCAGGAGACGTACCTCAACGTCACCGAGGAGGCGCTCCTCCAGCGCGTCAAGGAGTGCTGGGCGTCGCTGTTCTCCCAGCGGGCGATCTACTACCGCAACCAGAAGGGGTTCCCCCACGACGAGGTCGACATCGCGGTCGTCGTCCAGCAGATGGTCGACGCCGAGAAGTCCGGGGTCATGTTCACCAGCCACCCCTCGACCGGCGAGCCCCGCATCATCGTCGAGGCGGCCTGGGGCCTCGGCGAGGCCGTCGTCTCCGGCACGGTCTCCCCCGACAACTACGTGATCGACCGCGAGAGCGGCGCCGTCGAGGACGTCACCGTCGCCGAGAAGAAGGTCATGTGCATCAAGGACCCCGAGACGGGCGAGACCGTGGAGACCGAGGTCCCCGAGGACAGGCGCGACGCCCGCGTCCTCTCGGACGCCGAACTGGCGGAGCTGCAGGCGCTCGGCGAGCGCGTCGAGGACCACTACGGCGAGCCCCAGGACGTCGAGTGGGCCATCGTCGACGGCGAGACCTACATGCTCCAGTCGCGGCCGATCACCACGATCAGCGAGTCCAGCGAAGCCGCAGCCACCGGCGACGGCGGCGCCGGCGACGTCATCCTCCGCGGGCTGGGCGCCAGCCCCGGCATCGCCTCCGGCGAGGCCCGCATCGTCACCAAGCTCGACCACCTCGACCAGGTCGCCGAGGGCGACATCATCGTCACCGAGATGACCATGCCGGACATGGTGCCCGCGATGAAGCGCGCCGCGGGCATCGTCACCGACGAGGGCGGGATGACCTCCCACGCGGCCATCGTCTCCCGCGAGCTCGGGGTCCCCGCGGTCGTCGGCGCCGGCAGCGCCACCAAGGACCTCACGGACGGCCAGGTCATCACCATCGACGGCGACAAGGGCACCGTCCGCGAGGGGAGCGAGGAGACCGCCGAGCGCCGCGAACCGATCGAGGAGGCCCGTCCGACCACGCCAGTCAAACCCATGACAGCCACCGAAGTGAAGGTCAACGTCTCCATCCCCGAGGCCGCCGAGCGCGCCGCCGCGACCGGCGCCGACGGCGTCGGGCTGCTGCGCATCGAACACATGGTCCTCTCGCTCGGCCAGACGCCCGAGAAGTACGTCGCCGACAACGGCGAGGCGGCCTACATCGACGAACTGGTCGACGGCGTCCGCACCGTGGCCGAGGAGTTCTACCCCCGGCCCGTCCGGGTGCGCACCCTCGACGCGCCGACCGACGAGTTCCGCGAACTGGAGGGCGGCGAGGACGAACCCCGGGAGCACAACCCCATGCTGGGCTACCGGGGGATCCGCCGCAGCCTGGACAACCCCGCCGAGTTCGAGCGCGAACTGGCGGCGTTCCGCCGGCTCTTCGAGATGGGCTACGACAACGTCGAGATCATGTTCCCGCTGGTCAACGACGCCGAGGACGTCTCCGCGGCCAAGCGCCACATGGAGGCCGCCGGGATCGACCCGAGCAAGCGCCGCTGGGGCGCGATGATCGAGACCCCCTCCTCGGCGCTCCAGATCGAGGAACTGGCCGAGGCGGGCATCGACTTCGCCTCCTTCGGCACCAACGACCTCACCCAGTACACCCTGGCGGTCGACCGCAACAACGAGAACGTCGCCGACCGCTTCGACGAACTCCACCCCTCGGTGCTGAAGCTCATCGGCTCGACCATCGAGACCTGCCGCGAGCTCGGCGTCGACACGTCGATCTGTGGCCAGGCCGGCTCGAAGCCCGAGATGGTCCGGTTCCTGGTCAACGAGGGCGTCTCCTCCATCTCGGCGAACATCGACGCCGTGCGCGACGTCCAGCACGAGGTCAAGCGCGTCGAGCAGAAGCTGATCCTCGACTCCGTGCGGTAGGCGGGCGACGGACCCCCCGGAGCCGGGTTTTTCGCGCTTCGCCGTCCAGCGGTCCGCAGACGGTGTTCGCTGGGGCGAGTGACAGGCCACCACGTAGCGGAACGGCTAAACACCTCAATCCACTACTCGGGAACATGCAGCGGGCCGCCCGTCAACCACAGGACTTCCGCCGGGTCCTCTCGTCGATGTGCACGGAGCCGCACCCGGTCGCTCGCGAGGCCGCCCAGCGCTTCCTGGCGACCAATCCCGGCGATCCCGCCACGTACGAGGAGGTGGCCGAACTCGAACGAACCGCGGTCGACGTGCTGGGCGAGATCGCGGGCCTCGACGACCCCCAGGGCTACGTCGCCTCCGGCGGGACCGAGGCCAACATCCAGGCGGTGCGGGCGGCGCGCAACCGACTCGACGCCGACGAGCCGAACGTCGTCGGCGCCGAACACGTCCACTTCAGCTTCCACAAGGCCGCGGACGTCCTCGGGGTCGAACTCCGGACGGTTCCCCTCACCGACGACCTCGTGGCCGACGTCGAGGCCGTCGAGGCCGCGGTCGACGAGGACACGATCCTCGTCGTCGGCGTCGCCGGCTCGACCGAGTACGGCCGGGTCGACCCGATCCCGGAACTGGCCGAGATCGCCGCCGACGTCGGCGCGCTCACCCACGTCGACGCCGCGTGGGGCGGGTTCGTCCTCCCGTTCACCGACCACGCGTGGAACTTCGCGCACGCCGGCGTCGACACGCTGACCATCGACCCCCACAAGATGGGCCAGGCGGTCGTCCCCGCGGGCGGGTTCCTGGCCCGGGACCGGGCGACGCTGGACGCGCTGGCGGTCGAGACGCCCTACCTGGAGTCGACCTCGCAGGCCACCCTCACGGGGACGCGCTCGGGCGCGGGCGTCGCGAGCGCGACGGCGGCCCTGGAGGAGCTGTGGCCCGACGGCTACCGCCGGCAGTACGAGGTGTCGATGGGCGACGCCGAGTGGCTCGCCGACGCCCTGGCCGCCAGGGGGTACGACGTGGTCGAGCCGACCCTGCCGCTGGTCGCCGCCGACGTCCCCCAGCACCTCTTCGACGCGCTCCGCGAGGAGGGCTGGCGCATCTCCCGGACCGCCAGCGGACAGCTCCGGATCGTCTGCATGCCCCACGTCACCCGCGAGACGCTCCAGGCGTTCGTCGCCGACATGGACCGGCTCCGGTAGCGAGGGCGACGACCTGGATCGGCTCCGAACCGCCCGGGGCACGCGGCCCCGCGAACGCGAAAACAGTTTTACCCGCCGGCACGGGACAGGGACCATGAGCGACGAGTGGGACGACCCTCCCGTCGGGGACGACGACGCCAGCTTCCAGCCGAGTCCGCTCGTGCGGGGCCTGCTGCAGGTCGTGACGGGTGTGATCATCTTCGTGGCCCTGGGGACGTTCGTCTTCGGCGACCCCCTGGCGGACGCTGCGCTCCAGGGCCTGCTGTTCGGCGTTGCCTACGCCGCGATCTACGCGGCCTTCCAGTACGTCAGGAACAGGTAGGTCCCCGAACTCGGGGACGCTCAGTCGTGGCGGCGGGCCCGGCGGCGGTACTCGCCGTAGGGGTCCTCGGGGTTGAACGGCGCGGGCGCGGCGTTGACCGCCGGGGCGCCGCAGTCTGGACACGCGGCCGAGAGCGTGTAGACCGGCCGCTCGTGACGGTCCTCCCAGGCCGAGCAGACGTGGATGTCCGATTTCATGGACCGGGAGGCGGCGAGGTTACTCTTCCTCGGTCTTGCGCTCGCGGTGGTACTCGGCGGTGCCGCCGACGGCCTCGACGACGCCCCGGGCGCGCTCGGCGCTGTCCTGCAGTTCCTGCTCGGCGGTCTTGTAGTCGGGCGCCTTCACTTTGATGCGGTACTCGGGCGAGCCGACGTAGGTGACCTCCAGTTCGATCTCCTCGGGCACCTCGCCGTTGCCCTCGGCGGCCTGCAGCGCCTCCTTGAGGGCGTCGACGCCGTCGCCGCTGGGGACGCTGAGGTCGACGTAGCCCGTGACGTTGACGTAGGGGACCGAGACGTTCTCGCGGGCGGTCTCGACGATCTGCTGGAGTTCGTCGTCGTCGAGGGAGACGCCCTCGAGGGCCTCCTCGCCGTGGATGGCCGCCTGCTCGAAGGCGTCGTACAGCGAGCCGAACTCGGTGTAGAGGGCGTTGGCGATCCGGCCGTACTCCTCGTCCGAGAGGTCCTCGCCGAAGGCCAGCGCCATCCACTTGTCGGCCTTCTGCTCGTTCTTCCACTCCTGGATCTTGTCCTTGCGCTGGTGTTCGTTGACGTCCTTCAGCGAGAGGTCGATCTGCCGGGACCCCTCGTCGACGTCGAGCACCTTCGCGACGACGCGCTCGCCCACGTTGACGTGGTCGCGGACGTTCTTGATCCAGCCGGAGGCGACTTCGCTGATGTGGACCAGCCCGCGCTTGTCCTCGTACTCGTCGAGGTCGACGAACACGCCGAAGTCGGCGATCTCGTCGACCTCGCCGACGACGAGTTCCCCCGACTCGGGCCAGCCGCTGAACTTCATCGTGCCTCGACTACGTCCGTCACGTCGCCCTCGAACGTCGCCTTGCCGCCGGTCGGGCGGGCCAGCGTCGAGCCGCAGACCGCGCAGTTGACAGCGTTGGCCGTGCGCTCGAAGACGACCTGTTCGTTCCCACAGTCCGGACACTCGACGCGGACGAAGTTTCCTGCCATGGGTCTACTCCTGGAACTCCAGCCGGCCGGCGCGCCAGCCCTCGCGCATGTGCGCCTTGCCGCACTCGCTGCAGCGGTACTTCAGGTGGGTCTTCTTGGTGGGCTTCTCGCCCGCCGGCACCTTCGAGAAGCGACCGGAGTTCCCGATCGTCTTCTGTCCGCGCCGGGAGCGACGAGCGTCCCACTTCATCCCGGTGGAGCGGCCGCGGCGGACCTTGCTCACTTCGTGTTCTTCGTGGGTGTTGCAGTGCGGGCAGTACGTGTTAAATCGGCGTGGCATCTGCATAGATATCGACCTTACGGGGACGTTCGGCGCGAGCCGTTAAAACGGGTTTGGTTCGTCGCCGGGGAGCGGGGCCGCCTTCGAGGGGATCGACCAGTCGTGCGTGTGTCACACACACTCTTATACCGTTGGGATGTGAAACGCAACATGGATACGGGATCTCGCGCGACGCATTGGCCCCCGGACGGGGGGCGCTTGAAACAGGTACTCCGGACAGGGTGATACCTCTGTTCTCTTCGTGTGGACCCCACACGGAATGCCGCACTGGATGAGCCGTTCCGTGATTCACATGACCCACGATTCAGACGACCACACTTCCGGCAGAGCCGACGACACGCTCTCGAGATCGCACAGCCGGACGCCCGATGGAGAGTACCGCACGGAGTTCGGTCCGGACGAGACCCCGACGGTCGCCGTCACCAGGGCGGTCGCGTCCCTCGACGGCGTCGCCCCGAGCGACCTGGAACCGCTGAACGACTGGCTCGACCCGGAAGCGCTCGACGCCCTCGCGGGGCGGCGGTCGTCCGACGACGGTGTAGCCACCGTCTCCGCCGAGTTCTGGTACCGCGGGTACGAGGTGTGCGTCGCGAACGACGGCACCGTGACGATTCGGCGCGACGACCTGTAGGGAACTCGCTGAGCGCGTCGGCTAGTGCAACTCCGCGAGCGCGGCGCTTACAGCAACTCCGCGACGACCTCGGCGGCGGCGGGCGCGTCGGCGGCGAGCACGTAGACGATCGGTTCGATGCCCTGCCCGCCCGTCTGGTAGAGGACGATCGGCCCCTCGTCGACCGCGACGGTCGCCAGCGCCGCGAGGATCGGGTCGCCCTCGCGGTCGGTGCGGGCGGCGTCGGTGCCGTACTCGGGGCCGCTGGCGGCCTCGGCGTCGAACTCGACTGTCTCGTAGCCCGCCGCGCGGAGCGCGTCGACGATTTCCTCGCTGTAGCGGACGTTCAGCGCCGCCCGGACCCCGGCACCGGCCTCGCGGGCCGAGAGCAGCACCGAGGCGACGTGTTCGCTCACCCCGAACTCCGGGTCGCCGGGGACGGTCGCCCGCCCCTTCACGTCGAAGATCCGCCCGGGGACGCCCGCGACGTCCTCGATGTCGGTCGCCTCCGGGAGACACTCCACCAGGTTCGAGCCGACGTTGGGGATCAGCGCGGCGAAGCCGCTCGCGGTCGTGAGCGCGCGCAGGCCCCGTCGAACCGACGCCAGCACCTGCTCGCTGGCGCGCAGGGAACTCTCGGCGTCGTGGACGTCGAACGAGCCCTCGAACGACGCGAGCTCCGGCATCGCCTCCTCGTGGAGCTCCGCGAGCAGGTCGCCCCGCTCGAGCTGGCGGATGAGCACCTCGATCTCGACGAGCGCCTGCACGCGGCTCATGTCGCCCGCGGCGAGGCCGTCGGCGACGCGCTCGACCAGGTCCCGGACGCGCTGGTCGGTCAGGACGCGCTCGTTGCGCGTGACCTCGCCGTGGGCGTACTTCGAGACCGCCGACTGGCTGATCCCGAGGGCCTCGGCGACCTCGGCCTGGGTGAACCCCCGGTCGCGGAGCTCCTCGGCCAGCATCGACCGGAGGGTCGGCAGGAACGCGTCGACGACGATCTCCTCGACGAAGCGCATCCCTCACGCGCCTCCGTCCTCGTCCGGGTTGGGGGTCTGCCGACCGCCGAACTCGGAGTCGCCCTGGATGCGCGAGGCCTGCGGCCCGCGCTGGCCCTGGTACTTCGACCCGCGCTCCTCGCCGTACGGTCGGGTCGCCGGCGACGCGAGTTCGGTGAACACGAGCTGTGAGATGCGCATCCCCGGCGTGAGCGCGACGGGTGCGGTCCCCAGGTTCGAGAGTTCGAGGGTGATCTGGCCCTCGTACCCCGGATCGATGAACCCCGCCGTGGCGTGCACCACCACGGCCAGCCGCCCGAGCGAGGAGCGTCCCTCGACCTGGGCGACCAGGTCCGACGGGACCTCCACCCGCTCCCTGGTCGTCCCGAGGACGAAGTCCCCGGGATGGAGGACGAACTCCTCGCCCTCCTCGATGTAGGTCTCGGTGACGTACTCGCTGACCTCGCGCTCGTCGCCGGGGTGGATGCAGGAGATGTTGGCGCGCTGGAACTCCAGGAACTCCCGCCCGAGCCGGACGTCGATGCTGGCGGGCTGCACCTGCAGGTCGAGGTCGTCGATGGGGTCGACCACGAGGTCGCCCGTCTCCAGCCGGGCGAGCAGGTCGGTGTCCGAGAGGATCATACCAACCCTGCCGGGTGCGACCGGCTAAAGACTCCCGGTCCGGCGTGTGTGCCGGCCCCTGCGCCGTCGCGCCCGGCCGTCAGGACCTCACCCGGACGCCGTCCCCGTCCGCTCCGGCGCGTAGACGGTCGCCCAGTAGACCTCGCCGTCGTAGCGGACCAGGTACTGGCCGGTGTCGACGGACTCGTCCTCCCAGGTCCGCTCGAGGTCCTCGTGGCCGGCGAAGCGCTCGCGGAGCCGGTAGAGCGCGTCCGGCGGCGACTCGTCCGCGGGCACGGTGTAGCCGCGGTCCTCCTCGATGGCCGTCCGGACGAGGTCGCGCTCCGCCGGGGACAGCCCGGCGAGCGTGAAGACGTGCTCGCGGCGGACGCGGGCGCCGTAGTCGGCGGCCGAGGGATCGACCAGCCGGGCCTCGTACCGGTAGGTCTTCTGCGTGACCGCGGCGGAGCCCTCGACCGTGAACCGCCCGCGGGTGTCGCGGTCCCAGACGATTACGCTGCGCTCCGGCTCCGGGACCAGCGCGGAGTCGGCGACTTCGTCGGGGAAGTACAGCAGCGAGGTGCCGAACCCGAGGAACACGTCGTCGCCGACCCACCCGCGCTCGCGGAACTTCCCGCGGTCGACGGGCGGGAGGTCCGCGAACCGGACCGTCTCGCGCTCGGGGACCGATCCGTCGACCGGGTTCAGCGTGATCTGGAAGCTGGTCGCCTGTCGCTCGTCGACGGTCTCGCGGACGAGTTCGTAGACGGCGCCGTCGTAGACGTACGTCGCTCGCTCGGGGCCGACGGGTTCGGTCCGCTGGACCGTCGCCGACCCGTTCTCGACCGCCTCGGCGACGAGCCGGTAGCGCGGCGCGTCAGGGTCGCGTTCGAGCCGGTGGGTGACCCGGCGGGCGATCTCGACGTCGTCGACGGGTTCCATCCGCAGGGAGGCGCTCGGGCCGCGGGCGCAGCCGGTGCAGCCGCCGGTGGCCGCGATCGCCAGCGAGGCGCCGGTCGCCAGGAACTCGCGACGGTCCATACCCGGCACTGGCACGTCGAGGGGGAAAAGCGGTCGGGAGGCACAAACGGCGGTTTGAGCGATCGCGTCGAGAAGGACGAACGGCG
>JBDGUA010000029.1:0-23791 GCA_042216345.1 Haloferacaceae archaeon | reverse complement strand
GACCTTGCCATGGTCACAACCTGGGTTCAAATCCCAGCCAGCGCACTTCTCTGAACTCGACTTCCGAGCGAGGCGTCTCGTCGCCGAACGAAGACCGCGATCGGTGAGAACTCCCGGCAGAGCTATTCCCCTGCGACTACACTCGCGGATATGGAATCACGGAGACAGCTCTACGTCGCCGGGTTCGTCGGCGCCTCGCTCGCGTACATCTTCACCGCCCTGGCGTTCACGGGGCAGTTCGACGTCCGGCGGTGGGCGGTGTTCGCCGTGGTGTTCCTCCTGGTGTTCTACGGGTTCGAGAAGTTCCTGGACTGGACGGAGACGCTCGAGTCGGACTGAGCCGCCCTCACTCCTCGGCCCCCGACGGGGTGTGGTCGAGGGTGTCCCGGGTCTCGATCCGCTCGACGCCGTCGAGGGCGCAGACGGCGGCGACGCCCGCCTCCGGAAGCGTCACCGCCACGTCGGCGAACTGCAGGTCCGTCTCCAGGTCGCCGCCGTACTCCTCGGCGATTCCGGCGACTGCGTCCACGTCGGCGGTGTCGCCGTCGGCGAACTCGAGCAGCAGGGAGACGCGCTCGCCCGCGATGGGATCGTCGCGCATCCGACGGACGGGCCGGGAGACGTACATACGCGTGTGCGCGGGCCCGACGGACAAAAGCGCACCCGTCCGCGACGCCGACCCCTCCCGCACCGCGGCGGCGACGCCCGGTCCGGGACCGCCACCCCTACGGTTACGGCGATTCCCGCCCTACGGCCGTCGATGACAGTCATCGCACTCCTGAGCGTCGCGCCGGTCGTCGAGGGGAGCATGTCGGGCCAGGTCGCCGCGGCGGTCGCCGCGCTGGACGACTACGACGTCAGCTACGAGACCAACCCCATGGGGACCGTGATCGAGGCCGACGACGTCGACACCCTGCTGGCCGCCGTCGGCGCGGCGCACAAGGCCGTCGACGCCGACCGCGTGAGCACGTTCCTGAAGATCGACGACAAGCGGACCGTCGAGCAGTCCGCCCGCGAGAAGGTCGACGCCGTCGAGGAGCACCTCGGGCGACCGGCCCGACGGGATCGCGAGCAGTGAGGGCGAAGTGAGCGGAGACCCCGAGCGGTGAGGGCGGCGCGGCGGGATCGCAAGCGGCGCGGGCGGCGCGGCGGGATCGCGAGCGGTGAGGGCGCCGGCCCGGGCCGCCGTCGCCGACAGAGTACAAACCCTTTACCCGAGACCGCCGAAGCCGGGGGTATGGACAGCCTCAACCGCAACGCGATCGAACTGATCGACGAGGCCCTCGACTTCGCGGGCGAACTCAACGTCTACGCGCAGGAACTGGAGTCGGGCGCCACGGTGCTGGACTTCGGGATCGACGCCGACGGCGGCGTCGAGGCCGGCCTCCTGCTGGCGGAGATCCAGTCGGCCGGCATCGCGACCCTCCAGACCCGGATGGACGAGGTCGCGGGCGCGCCGCTGCCCCACGTCGAGCTCTCGACCGACCACCCCGGCCTGGCGCTGCTGGGCGCCCAGAAGGCCGGCTGGGAGGTCGCCGTCGACGACTTCGAGGGGCTGGGCTCCGGGCCGGCCCGCGCGCTCGTCGGCGAGGAGACGGAGTTCGAACAGCTCGGCTACTACGACGAGTTCGACCTGACCGTCCTCGCCGTCGAGAGCGACCGGCTCCCGGACGAGGAAGTCGCCGCCCACGTGGCCGAGAAGGCCGGCGTCGAACCGAGCGGCGTCTTCCTGCCGACCTACGCGACCGGCTCGATCGTCGGCAGCGTCACGACCGCCGCCCGGGCCGCCGAACTGGCGGTCTTCCGGCTGACCGAACTCGGCTACGACCCGAACGACGTCCTCACGGCGAGCGGGAGCGCCCCCGTCGCCCCCGTCGCGACCGACGAGGCGACGGCCATGGGCCGGACGAACGACGCGCTGGCCTACGGCGGAGAAGTGTATCTCCGCGTGCGCGAGGACTTCGACCGCTTCGACGAGGTCCCCTCGAGCGCCGGCGACGACTACGGCCGGCCGTTCGAGCAGATCTTCGCCGAGGCCGAGTGGGACTTCTACGAGATCCCCGAGTCGGTGTTCGCGCCCGCCCAGGTGACCGTCGACGTCGAGGGCGGGCCGACCTACGCCCTCGGCGAATCCGACGAGTCGGTCCTCGCGGAGTCGTTCGGCCTGGAATGAAGTTCAAGCCCGTCCCGCCCGCGCCGGACTCCCTCGACGCCCTCGCGGCGGCCCAGCGCGCGGTCCCGCTGGTCCCGGGCTCGGAGGCGGACTGCTGCGCCCGACTGGTCGAGCGGCTGGACCTGCCCGACCGCGAGGCTGCCCGGACGTGGCTGACGTTCCTCCGGGCGCTGGAGCTGGCGGTCGAGACCGAGTCCGGCTTTCGGCGCCTGCGGACCGACCCCACCCCCGAACACGTCCGCGAGCGCCTGTCCGACCGGGTCTACGGCGCGGCCGCCCTCCTCGAGATACTGCGGGGCGCCGACGGCCCGCTCACCGCCGACGCCGCCTTCGAGCGGTTCCGCGAACGGGTCCCCGAGTGGGAGACCTACCGCGATCCCGACGGGTGGGAGGGTCTGTGGCGCGAGCGCGTCGGGCACCTCCTCGACTGGCTGGCGCTGGTCGACCTGGTCGAGCGGGTCGACGGCGGGTACGTCGCCGCCGAAGAATAGGCGCCGCGGTGGGACGGGGCGTCTGGACGGGCGCTACTCGGCGGGCCGGACGTCGGTGACCGTGCCGACGCCCTTGCTCTGGCCCTCGCGGAAGACGAACCGCTGGCCCTCGCCGACGAAGTAGGGGCTGAACTTGAACCGCAGCGTCGCCGTCCCGGAGTCGCCCGGGAGGAGTTGGCCCCCGTCGGGCTCCATCACGACCGCCTCGCTGATGGTCTCGAGGTGGACCACCGGCTCGTAGCCGGCGTCGATCCGCGTCGGGTGGTTCAGCACGACGACCTCGGCCTCGAACTCCCGGACGGGGTCGGGGTCGGCGTGGCGCGGCAACAGCACCATCCCGCGCCCGAGTTCGGACTCCTCGACGCCCTTGAGGGCGATGCCGACGATGCGGCCCGCCTCCGCGCGGTCGACGCGGTGGTAGTGCATCTCGATCGAGCGCACCTCCACCTCGCGGAACGAGCCGTCCGCGAGCGGGCCGATCAGCAGTTCGTCGCCGGTCTCGACGCTCCCGGAGTCGACGGTCCCGGAGGCGACGGCGCCGACGCCCGTGACCGAGTAGGTCCGGTCGACGTACATCCGGAACTCCCCGCCGGCGTCGGCGGTCTTGGGGAGCGTCTCGAAGAGGTGGTCGAGGTCCGCCAGGCCCTGACCGGTGACCGCCGAGGTCCGCAGGACCGGGACGACGGTGTCGCCGATCTCCTCGACCGCCGCGTCGACGCCGTGGCGCGCGACCAGCAGCGGCGTCTTGTCGACGCCGCGGAGCAGCCGTTCGACCTCCCGCTCGACCTCGTCGACGCGCTCGTCGGTGACGGCGTCGACCTTGGTGATGGCGACCAGCGTCGGCAGTTCGGTCGCCAGCAGGATGCCCAGGTGCTCACGGGTGGTCTTGGTCGGGCCGTCGTCGGCGGCGACGGTCAACAGCCCGTAGTCGAGCTTCTGGCCGACGAGCCCGCGGATGGTCGTCCGCAGCCAGGGCTCGTGGCCGACCGTGTCGACGAACGAGACCAGCCGGTCGGCGCGCTCGACGACGCCCGCGCGGTCGGCCTTCCGGTGGGGGTTGTCCATCCGGATCGGTCCCTCCTCGTCGAAGCCGTAGACGCCGTAGGAGAGGTCCGCCGAGAGGCCGCGCTCGACCTCGTGGGGCTGGACGTCGAGGAACGACCGGGTGGCCCCGTCGCCGTCGTCGGCCTGGCCGGTGACCAGCGAGCCGACCAGCGTGGACTTGCCGTGGTCGACGTGGCCGGCGGTGCCGACGACGATGTGCTCGTCGTCGGCCTCCAGCATCGCGCCCTCGCGGATGGTGGCGACGCCGACGACGCCGCCGCTGGCGGTGGCGCCGGTC
This sequence comes from Haloferacaceae archaeon, assembly GCA_042216345.1. Classification (GTDB taxonomy): domain Archaea; phylum Halobacteriota; class Halobacteria; order Halobacteriales; family Haloferacaceae; genus JBDGUA01. Next base: position 19,785 of record JBDGUA010000029.1, on the reverse strand, counting down.
CCGCGCGTGGCGCCGCCGTCGACGTCGATGCCCCAGGTCTCGACGTCGTCGATGTGGGCGCCGGCCTCCTCGGCGAGCAGCGAGAGCACGTCCATCGTCTCCGAGAAGTCCTCGACGGCGATGCCCGCGAGGCCGCCGTCGTCGGTGACGCCGAGGACGTAGGTGGCCTCGCCGTCGCCCGAGAGCACCCGGTGGCGCAACTGGGCGGCCAGACTCTCCATGCGACCGTCGGCCAGGTGGACCTCCCGGGTGAGTCGCTCCTTGAACTCGACGTGTCCGCCTTCCTGTTCGCCACGCTCGAGGGCCTCGTCCAGCAGGGCCCGATCGGCGCTCATGCGCCGCGCTAGGTCGTGAGCCGCTAAAACACTTTTCGTGAGAGAGGATGGCACCCACGGGGCGCGACGGCGACGCTCCCCGCGCCAGGTGTCCGGTCTCATCGAGGGAAGACGACGCGACCCTCCCCGCGGTCTCACTCCGAGAGGCGCTCGTAGGCGCGGTTCACCCGTCGGAACGACGCCTCGTCGCCCGATTCGGTGTCGGGGTGGACCGACTTGACCTTCTCGCGGTAGGCCCGCTTGACCGCCGCCGCGTCGGCGTCGGGGGCGACCCCGAGGATCCGGGCGGCCTCCTCGGGGGACATCCGGTCGGGTCGCCCGGGGGTCGCGCGCTGTCGCGCCTCGGACCACCGCTCCTCCGTCCGCCGGTCGCCGCCCCGTCGACCCCCGGACTGACGGCCGGTTCTCGCCCCTGCTCCGGGGCTCGCGCCGCGACCGCCGCGACCGCCCGAGCCGCGCCGGCGACTGCCCGCACGGGCCCGCCCGGCGGCCCGGCGGCGACCACCGGGCCCGCCGAAGCCGTCCGCACGGGGGCCACGGTCGGCCGCGTCGCGGGCCCCCTGTCGAGCGACGCGGGCGGCGAGGCGACCGCTGACGTGGTACCAGATGAAGTAGGTCGTCGCCGCGAACGGCACCGCCACGACGAGCAGGAACGGCTGTCTGGCCAGCGCGACCACCACCAGCAGCATCGTGAGCCCCGCGAAGACTGCACCCAGTGCGACGAGGAGCCGTTCCCGGTTCACACCCGGCCGTGGTTCACGTGGCGTGTTAAGTGTCTCGTCGGCGGCGGGACCGACCGGGCCACGCGTCGCCCCGGAGGCTCAAGTCCGGGGCGCCCCAACGTCGACGCGTGAGCACGATCGGGGTCTGTCAGATCTGCGAGAACGCGGAGGGGCGATACACCTGCGCCGCCTGCGGGTCGCTGGTGTGCCCCGCCCACTACGTCGAGGACCGGGGCGTCTGCACCGACTGCGCGGGGGCGCCGGGACGGGGTGGAGCACCGGGCGGTGTCGACCGCTCGTAATCCGGGCACGCCGCGGGGGCTGGCGACCGGTCGCAATCCGGCCGAGCCGGCCTCAGCAGAACTGGTCGAGCCGCACGCTCAGCGGTACTGGTTGAGCCGGGCTTTGAGCCGCTTGGCCGCCTCGCCCGCCGCGCCGAAGTAGGCGGCCTCGTCGGCGCCGCGGGCCGCGCCCTCCTCGCCGGCGAAGATGATGCCGCGCGAGGAGTTCACCAGGCCGACGCCGTCGGCCAGGCCGTGTTCGACCGCGGCCTCGGCGTCGCCGCCCTGCGCGCCGACCCCGGGCACGAGGAACGGGACGTCGGGCACCTCCGCGCGGAGTTCCTCGAGTTCCTCGGGCGCGGTGGCGCCGACGACGAGCCCGACGTTCCCGTGTTCGTTCCAGAGGTCCGCCAGGGCCGCGACCCGACGGTAGAGGGGGTCGCCGGCGGCGAGTTCGAGATCCTGGAGGTCCGCGCCGCCGGGGTTGGAGGTCCGACAGAGGACGAACACGCCCTTGTCGGCCTTCGAGAGGAACGGATCCAGCGAGTCCCGGCCCATGTAGGGGTTGACGGTGATCGCGTCGGCGTCCTCGAGCAGTTCGGCGTACCGCCGGGCCGTGTTGCCGATGTCGCCGCGCTTGGCGTCCAGCAGGACGGGGACGTCCTTCCCGTGGGCGTAGGCGACCGTCTCGCGGAGCGCGCGCCAGCCGTCGGCGTCCTCGTAGAAGGCCGCGTTGGGCTTGTAGCAGGCGGCGTGTTCGTGGGTCGCGTCGATGATGCGTCGGTTGAACGCCCAGCGCGGCAGGTCGCGCTCCTGGACGTGTTCGGGGAGGCGGTTCGGGTCCGGGTCGAGGCCGACGGAGACGACGCTGTCGACCTGCCGGATCCGCCGTTCGAGCCGCTCGAAGAAGCCCTCGGTCATCACTCGGTGGTCGCGGCGGCGGCTGTTGAGGGTTTCTCTTCGCGCGACCGGACGGGCCACCGGGGGGAGTCGGTCCCCTCCGGGCGGGTCACGACCCGGGGACCATCTGGGCGACGAGTTCGTCCTCGAACTCGACCAGCCCCTCGGCGACGTCGGCCCCGGCGAGGAACAGCGGTTCGTCGGTGGCCTCGCGGACGTCCGCGGCGAACTCGCCGATCCACTGCCCGAGGTGCTCGTCGATGAAGACCCGCTCGTAGCCGAAGGCCTCCTCGGCGCCGCCGCGCTGGAGCTGGATCAGCCGCCGCAGGAACGCCAGTTCGACGGCGACGTGGTCGTCCTCCTCGGGGTAGTCCTCCGGCGGCGACCAGCCCGCGGCGCTGTAGCTGGCCTGGACCTGCGCCAGCCCCTTGCCGATGAACTCCGTGTCCTCGCGGAAGTACGTCTCGTGGGCCAGCACCGGCGGTCGCGGGCCGACGAACACCCGCGTGTACTCCGTGTTCAGTTCGTCGCTGAGGGCCGCCGGGTCCGCGCCCTCGTTGGCCTCGACGAAGTCCCCGATCCGTTCGAACCCCCGGTCGAGCGTCTCGTTGACGCTGTCGTCCGGGACCGTGACGCCGTCGGTCAGGAGTCCGTCGAGGAACTCCTCGGTCGGGACGTCGTGGAACACTTCGATCGGGAAATCGACCAGTTCGAGTCGTGCCTCGTAGATCTCGTCGTCGTTCATGGGTGGTCTCCGTCAGTGGCCGCCCCCCGAGTACAGCAGCGCCGCCCGGCAGTCGCCGCAGTACTCGAAGATGCTGTGGTCGGCGTCGGGGGCGACGCCCTCGACCAGGTCGCCGACCTCCTCGTTCACCTTCTCCATCGACCCCTTGCTGGTAAAGGGTTTGCCGCAGCGGGCGCACTCGAGCATCTCGCCCTCGTGGGTCGTCACCCACCGGGCCGCCTCGTCCGCGTCGGCGGGGTCGTCGACGCCGGCGCGGTTCTCCGGCAGCAGGGAGAGGTCCAGCCCGTCGCGCATCGTGATGGCGGTCTCGGGACAGCCCTCCTCGCAGAGCTTGCAGTTCACGCAGTCCTCGTGGTTGAACTGGAGTTCGCCCTCCGCGGTCCGGCGGATGGCGTCCGTGGGGCAGAGGTTCGAACACGTCGGCGTCAGGTTGCACGCCTCGGAGACGTCCATCCGGCCGAAGTCCTTCAGTCCGCGGACGACCTCCCGGGCCGGCTCGACGTGCTCGAGGAGCGTCCGCACGCTCTCGAGCGTCCAGTCGTGGCTGTTGAACGCCGGGTTGGGCTTGTCGGCGCGGACCTCGCCGGTCGCCTCGTGCTCGCCTTCCGGGATCGGTGTCGGCTCCAGGTCGGCGACGAACGCGTCCAGGTCGGCGACGAACGACCCCGGGTCGCCCTTGGCGGGCGCGAAGAACGAGACGCGCTCGCCCAGGCCGAGGTCCGCCGTCGCGGTGTTGAGCCGCTCGACCAGTTCGGCCTTCGGGTCCGGGCCGGAGTGCAGGCACCGCTCGCCGCAGCCGACGACCGCGACGCCGTCGGCGCCGGCGGCCAGCGCGTGCATGACGTGGGCCTCGCCGACCGTGTCCGTGCAGTCGACGCGGACGGGCAGGATCGGCTCGTAGCTGAGGTCCTCGCCGCCCGCGGCGCGGCGCCCGTAGGCCCGCAGCGCGTCGGCGGCGGACTCCGAGCAGACGAACGCGACGACGGGCGTGCGGATGCCCTCGCGCTCCTCGGCGGAGAACCAGCCGCCGTCGTCCGGGCGGCGGTCGGTGAGCAGCGCCTCGACCTCGCGGGCGATGCGCTCGTTCGAGGGCTCGCGCAGCCGCGTCGCGCCCGTCGGGCAGGCGCTCGTGCAGGCGCCGCAGTCCTGGCAGGCCACCTTGTCGAACTCGACCTCGTCGGGCGCGGGCCGGGCGACCGCCTCGTGCGGGCAGGCGTCGGTGCAGGCCGTACAGCCCTGCTGGCTGGAGGCGCCCGCCGCGCAGACGTCCATCTCCAGGTCCAGGTAGTCGGGCTTCTCGACGCCGCCGAGCAGGTCCTCGACGGCGGCGACGGTGCCGGCGTCGACCGGGCCGGTGTAGAAGCCGAGGCGCCCGCCGCGGGAGCGGCTGGTGGCGCCGGGGTGGATCACCTGGTCGACCTCGACGGTCCGCTCGACGCCGTCGAGGTCGATGGCGTCGGTCGGGCAGCAGTCGGTCCACTCCCCGGCGGGCGCGTCGGGGGCGACGTCGACGGGCTGGCTCGTCACCATCCCGTCGGGGCCCTCCTCGACGCACTTCATGCAGGAGACGCAGTCCTCGGTGACGTGGGCGCGGAGGCGGACCTCGAACCCGCCGAACTCGCCGTCGACGCCGACGACCCGGCCGCGCTGGAGGTCGACGCCCGAGAGGTCGGTGTCGACCTCGGCGTACTCGTGGCCGTCGGCGAGCAGCGTCACCTCGGCGGTGTCCGCGAGCGCGGCGGCGGTCTCGGGGTCGCCGACGACCGCGACGCGTTCGCCGGCCTCCCGTTCGACGGTCCGCGAGACCGCCTCCTCGCGGATGCCCGCCGTGGTCGCGTTGATCATGCGGGCGGTCTTGTCGGTCGCCGCAGCCTCGTCGTGGACCCAGCCGGCCATCTCGCGGTGGTCGACGAACTCCGTCATCGCCGGGTGGAGCCCCTTCTCCTCGGCCAGGTCGCGGAAGGTCGTCTTGCAGCCCTCGTCGACCGCGGTCACGACGAGCTGGTCGAGTTCGTACTCGTCGATCAGGTGGTCGACGCCCGCGAGACCGTCCTCGCAGAGCAGTTCCGAACTGGCGACCACGTCCACGTCGCCGACCCCGTCGCGGACGCCCTCGAGGTCGACCGCGCAGGATCCGCCGCACGAACAGACGAACGCCCCGACGTTCATACCTTCGCCTCGGTGACGACGGTGAAAGGTCTTACGCGGGTCGTCTCGTTTGCCGGTGGTGCGAACCGCTCCTCACCCCGACATATAACCATTCTGGCTTACCGTCGGCGCGGTGTCACGTTCGCTAGAGAAAATCGGCACACTGGGACCTTCTGTGACCCGAAGTTTAATGCGACGAGAATCCGATGTGTTCCCTAATGCGTCATGTAGCGCACGTGCTACCACGACGCACAGGGGCGATACGATGAGCACAGAACCAGTTTCACTCGACCTCGACAGGCGATCGTTCATGAAGGCCAGCGCGCTGGCCGGGGCGGTCGCCCTCGGCGGCGGCGGCGCCGGCCAGGCGTTAGCCGCCGGTGGCGAGGGAGAGGTCGACGGCACCGACGACGAGGCAGAGCTCACGAAAACCATCTGCAACTTCTGTGCGGTGGGTTGCGGATTCCACGGCGAGCGCAAAGGCGACGCGTTCGTCGGCCAGGAGCCGTGGGAAGAGCACCCCGTGAACAACGGGTCGCTCTGTTCGAAGGGGGCGGCGATCTACGGCAGCGAACACTCGCCGCGCCGGCTGACGAACCCGATGAAGCGGGAGGACGGCGAGTGGCGCAAGCTCACCTGGGACGAGGCCTACGACGAGATCACGGAGCAGATCAAGACGCTCCAGGCGAACGTCAGCCCCGAGAGCATCATGCTGCTCGGGAGCGCCCACTGGTCGAACGAGATGTCCTACGCGTCCCGGAAGTTCAACGCGTTCCTCGGGACGAACAACATCGACCACCAGGCGCGCATCTGTCACTCGACGACCGTCGCCGGCCTCGCGAACACGTGGGGCTACGGCGCGATGACCAACACGATCAACGACTACCGCAACTACGGGATGGACCTCATCATCGGGCAGAACCCGGCGGAGGCCCACCCGATCGCGATGCAGCACATCCTCGAGGGGCAGAAGCGCGGCGGCGACATCGTCGTCGTGGAGCCGCGGTTCACCAAGACCGCCGCCCACGCCGACTACTACTACCGGCTGCGCCCGGGGACCGACGTGGCCCTGATGATGGGGCTGATGAACTACCTGCGCGAGCAGGGCGAGCTCGCGATGGGCGGCTCGGACGACACCGGCCAGAACATGCTCGACGAGCGGGTGATGGGCTGGCCCGACGTCGAGGCCGAACTCGACCAGTACGACCTCGAGACGGTCTCCGACATCACCTGGATCGACGTCGAGGACATCCAGGAGCTCGGCGACCTCATCATCGAGAACAAGCCCAACGTCCAGATCGAGTGGGCGATGGGCGGGACCCAGCACAACAACGGGACCCAGAACATCCGCTCGTACGCGCTCACCTCGCTCGCCTCCGGGTCGGCAGCCCGCTCCGGCGGCGGCCTGCAGGTGATGCGCGGCCACGCTAACGTCCAGGGGGCGACCGACCTCGCGGTCGCGAGCCACATCCTGCCGGGCTACTACGCCAACAGTTCGGCGGGCTCGTGGCGCTACTGGGCGGACGTCTGGTCGACCTCGCCGTTCACCAGCGGCGAGGTCAGCTTCCAGGACCTCTACGACCGGTTCGACCTGATGCCGGAGCGACTGTACAGCCGGCAGTCCAGCGAGGAACCCGACGAGACCTTCCCCAACGACCGGTCGATGATGTTCCAGAACGGGCTGACCGTCGGGCGGTGGTACGAGGCCGCCCTCTCGAAGAGCGACCGCCTGCTGGACACCGAGGTCTACCAGCCGCCGGAGACCAACGGCGGCGAGAAGGTCAAGATGGCCTTCTACTGGGGCCACTCCAGCAACTCCATCTCGGAGATGAACAAGATGAAGCAGGCCATCGAGGGGCTGGACATGATGGTCGTCGTGGACATCTTCCCCTCGCTGGTCTCGGCGCTCCCCGAGGAGGAGCCCGAGAACGGCATCATCCTGCTTCCGGCGGCCAGCCAGTACGAGCACTACCGGTCGGTCACCAACTCCCACCGCTCGGTGCAGTGGTCCGAGCCGGTGCGCGAGCCGAGCCACAACTCCAAGCCCGACCTGCAGATCCTGCAGGAGCTGGCCGACAGACTCGGCTTCGGCGAGCACTTCGACTGGGGCTCCGGGCCGGGGATGTACAACGGCAAGTCGACCTACGAGGAGGCGCTCAAGGAGATCAACCTCGGGGTCCGTACCATCGGCTACTGTCAGTCGCCAGAGCGCCTGCAGCAGCACCTCGAGTACGACTACGCGTTCAGCACCGAAGACCTGAAGGCCCACGTCTCGGGGACGCCAGTCGACGACGAGTACTGGATGCTGCCCTGGCCCTGCTGGGGCGAGGGCCACCCCGGCACGCCGATCATCTGGCGCGACGACATCGACCCGCGCGACGGGGGCCAGGACTTCCGCGCCCGCTGGGGCGTCCAGGCGCCGACGCCCGACGAGTGGGACCAGATGAACACCGACGCGCCGTACCCGATGCAGGAGACGTACGACCAGCAGGGCGAGGCGGGCCTCAACCTGCTGCGCGACCCCTACCGGCCCGACTGGGCCGAGGGGGACGTCATCCGCGGCGTCCCGCAGTACCCCGGCTTCGCGACCACGATGCCGGACGACCCGACCAACTCGGACGCGCTCCCCATCCCCTACGAGTACGCGCTCGATCCGACCAAGTCGGTGTACGACACCGCGGTCAAGATGAACGAGAAGTACGGTTCGGGCTTCGACGAGGCGTTCTACGAGCAGTACGACTACAAACAGCCCGACCCGCCGACCGGGCGCGGGCGTGCACGCGGGGTGGTCTGGAACTTCATGGACACGGTTCCGGTCCACCGCGAACCCATCGAGAGCCCGCGGCCCGACCTCGTGGAGCAGTGGCCAGCCAACGGCCAGCAGACCAACTTCTACCGCCTGGACCAGAACAACGCGACGGTCCAGCAGCAGGCGATGGAGAAGCTCCAACAGGAGGAGAACCTCGACCAGTGGATGGTCATGACCACCGGCCGGCAGGTCGAGCACCAGGGCGGCGGGGCCGAGTCGCGCTCCAACGAGTACACGACCGACCTCCAGCCGCACATGTACGTCGAGATCGCGCCAGAGAAGGCCGACGAACTCGACGTCGACGGCGGCCAACTGGTGGTGGTCTCGACGACCGACCGCGGCTCGATCCTCGTGAAGGCCCGGGTGACCAACCGGCCCCGCGAGGACGAGGTCTTCCTCCCGTTCCACTGGGGCGGCATCCACGAGGGCAAGAGCCTCCTCGACAACTACCCGGACGGGCACGAACCGTTCGCGATCGGCGAGAGCGCCAACACGCTCACCGTCCGCGGGTACGACGTCGAGACCCAGATGCAGGAGACCAAGCCAGCGATGTGCCTCGTGCGACCGGCGACCCAGTCGCTCGTCGACGACCTCGGGATGGAGATCGACCTCTCGTCGTTCACCTTCCCGCAGGACGAGGCCGGCTTCGGCGCACAGAAGGACTTCGACGTCCGCGACAGCACGACAACCCAATGAGGTGAGAAGAAATGAGCAAATCATCCGAACACAACGAAGTGATGCGTCAGGGCGTCATGAGCACCGGGGACGGAACCCGGATCTTCCCGGACGTCGAGGCGTGCATCGACTGCGGCGGCTGCGTGGTCGCCTGCAAGCGGACCTGGGACATCGGGCGTAACGAGCAGCGAATCAGCATCTCCACGATGATGGAGGGCGAGGAGGGGGCGATGAACGCCCACAGCGCCAAGGCGCTGGAGCAGGGCCAGAAGCCCGGCGAGACCTCCATCCCGATGCAGTGTTACCACTGCGAGAACGCCCCCTGCGTGTCGGTCTGTCCGACCGACTCCCTCATCAAGAAGGAGGACGGCTTCGTCGAGGTCCGCGAGAACCTCTGCGTCGGCTGCCAGTACTGTCTGTCGGCCTGCCCGTTCGGGGCCCCGCAGTTCCCCGACGAGGGCCAGGGCGCCGCGCAGGTGTTCGGCACCGGCGGGACGATGGACAAGTGTACGATGTGCGAGGAGCGCCAGGACGTCGGCAAGGGACCAGCCTGCGCCGAGGAGTGCGCGACCGACGCCATCCTGGTCGGCGACACCGGCGAGATCGCCGACACGCTCGAGCGCCGCGACAGCGGGTCGTTCTTCAACGGGACGGCCATGAACATCATCTTCGGGGAGGAGGCAGGTGAGTTCTGATGAGCGACGAGATGCCCGAGACGAGCGGCTACGGGCGGACGGTGATCGCGATCAACGCGGTGATCGCGGTCGTCGTCTCCTACCTGCTGGTCTGGTGGGCCTCCGGGTTCGCGGTCGCGACCGAGTCGCTGTTCCGCATCCAGCCCACCGTCCAGGGCGGCGGCGTCGGCACCGAGTGGGTGCTCGGCAACACCGCCCCCCTCTTCGACGCGCTGATCGCGATCACCCACGCGGCCGACTTCCTGCTCGGCCTGTTCATCCTCCTGATGGTGTTCGTCCACTGGGGCGCGTTCCGCCGGCTGGCCAGTCAGATGCGCCAGCCCGGTGAGGAGATGGCGACCGACGGGGGTGAGCAGCGATGACGAGCCTCGACCACGGGAAGTTCACTCGGATGACGACGCTGTTCCACTCGCTGCTCGCGCTGGACGTCTTCGCCCTGTTCTTCACGGGCTACGGCGTCATGTTCAACGACGAGCTGTGGTGGCTGGTGTCGCTGATGGGCGGCAACGAGGGCGTCCTGGCCGTCCACCGACTGGCCGGCTTCGGCCTGATCTCGCTGGTGCTGTTCTGGGTCCTGATGATGGTCACGACCGGCACGGGCCGGTCGAACTTCCGCGCCATCGTCCCCAACCCGGGGGACACCAAGGCGATGATCCAGGACATCCAGTTCGTGCTGGGTAACGCCGACGAGCGCCACCCCCACGCCCGGCAGTTCGCCGGCGGCAAGGCCGACGAGGTGCCGCTGCTCTCGTACGTCGGCAAGGGCGTCGTCTGGATCTTCTCCGTGGAGCTGTCGCTGCTGGCGATCTCCGGGCTGCTCATCTGGAGCAAGACGGGGCTGGCGCAGTTCTTCCAGTCGAAGGCCGCCGCGATGGCCTTCGTCGTCTTCCACGGCCTGCTCGGGATCATCATGATCATGGGAGTGATGTTCCACATCTTCGAGCACGGCTTCCACCCGGCGTTCTACCCGGTCGAGCTGAAGGCGTTCGTCCCCCGGAGCATGATCCCGGAGGTCCACAGCGACAGCGACGAGATCGGCCTCGGTCGGCTCACGGTCTCGCCGAGCTGGAGCTGGGCGACGAACCTGATGGGGACGCTGGTCGTCATCGGCATCGTGAGCGTCCTCCTCGGGAGCATCTTCGACGAGGGGTATCCCGTCCCACGGGAGCTGGCGGTCGGGGGCGGCCCGACCAACTTCCTGCTGACCGTCGGGATCAACATCGGCATCCTGGTCCTGTTCATGGGACTGGTGCTGTCGATGTACGGGAACGTGCTGCGCCTGCGCTGGGAGCAGCAACTCAAACAGGAGGCGGAGACCGAAGCCGCCGCCGACGGCGGCCAGCCCATCGAGGACTGACGGGGCCGCCCGTCGGCGGTTCCCTCGCCCCTGCGTTCGGTTTCGACCGCTTACTCGTTTCTCCTGCGACCGGCTGACTGTCCGTTTTTCCTCCGCTCGTTCGCGCCCGTGTTCGAAGCCCCCGCGAACAGATAATGCCCCCGCGTACAGGTGCGTCACCGCTCACGCGCTGGGAGCGGTCGCTGGCGACGCTGCGACGGACAGCGAGCGTCGTCCCGATCAGGCCGAGAGGAGTTCCGCGCCCTCCGTCGAGAGCTCGACGGTGACGTCCTGGCGGGTGTGTTCGCTGATCTGGTCGATGTTGCGGGTCAGCACCTCGAGGATGTCCCCCGGCTCGGGGTAGACCAGCATGTTGCCGTCGGCGTCCTCCATCACGAGCTGGGTGTCCGACAGCGCCACCTGGTCGCCCTCGATGCGGGCGACGATGGCGGGCAGCGCCTCGGCGCCGCCGGGGTCGCCCTCCTCGACCTTCGTGATGTACAGCGAGTCCAGCCCGATGAGGTCCTTGTACTCGCGCACGCGCTCGGCGCAGCGGACCATGTCCTCGGTGACCGCCGTCTTCTCGGGGTTGCCGTGTTCGCCGTCGTAGCAGTGCTTGCACACCCGGAGTTCCATCCGCATCGGTATGTCTACCAGACGCCGGTCGCTCAAATACCTTGGCACCGTGGACCACCACCGCGACGGGAACGGCGGCGGGCCCCCGCCGTGTCGACGGCCCGTCGATCGACTGCGGGATCCCGCACGGAGTGCAGGAATCTGCACGAATTTTTTAGTGAATCGCCTTCGTAGCTGCTCGCATGGCAGGAATACTCGACGTGGCGTACCTGGTCGTCGTACTGCTGGTCGCGATCGCGGGCGTCGTCGTTGTCAACTACACGACGCCGTCGTCCTCGACGGGGGCCGAGAGTGGCAACCGGCTCTCGGAGACCTCGCTCACGATCGCGGTGATCCTGTTCCTGGTCGCCACCGGTGCGCTGCTGGTGCTGAGCTGAGCCGGCGATCGGTCCGAGATTCGGCGGTCCGCTCGTCGCTGCCGTAGGTGGACGACGACGCGGCGGGGGGCATGGACCGGGCGGTCGAGGTGGTGGAGGCGCACCTGGACCGGGCGGTCGAGGTGGTGGAGGCGCACCTGAACCGGGCGATACCGGACCGCGAGGTGGAGATCGGGATCACCTGTCGCCCTGCCGGGACCGATGCTCGTTACGCGATCCGCCCCGGCCGGGTTCGAGGGCGGCGGGGCGGCGCACTCCCGGACGGACAGCTTCATAGACGACCCCCCGCAGGGGACACTATGGTACGTCTCTCGGCAGATTTCCGCGACGGGGTACGGGACGCGGTCCCCATCCAGATCGGGCTCGTCCCCTACGGGCTCGTCGTGGGCGTCGCGGCGGTCCGCGTGGGCCTGACCACCGATCAGGCGCTGGGCCTGTCCGCGGCGCTGTTCGCCGGCGCCTCCCAGCTCGCGGCGGTCGACCTGCTCTCCAGCGGCGCCCCGCTGTTCGTGGTGGTGCTGACCGCCGCCGTGATCAACCTCCGGATCATGCTGTTCTCGGCGTCGATCGCCCCGTATCTCCAGAAGTACCGCCTGCGCTGGCGGGTGCTGTTCGCGGCCTTTCTCGTCGGGATGGCCTACGCCCGCGCCATCGCCGAGTTCCAGGAGGACGAGGTCGAGGAGCTCGACCACGGCTGGTACTTCTTCGGCATCGCGAGCTCGCTCTACGTCGTCTGGCTGGTCACGACGCTCGTCGGCGTCGTCGTCGGGACCGGCATCCCCGCGAACCTGGGCATCACCTTCGTGGTCCCGCTGGTGTTCCTCTCGATGGCCATCTCCTCGATCAAGGACCGGCCGACGCTGGCCGCCAGCGTCGTCGGCGGCGCCGTCGCCATCGCGGTCGCGTGGCTGCCGATGCGGCTCAACCTCGTCGTCGCCGGCGTGATCGGCATCGTCGCGGGACTGCTCGCGGACCGCTACGTCGGGGGTGGGGGTCGGTGAGCATCCCCGGGTGGAAGGTCTGGACCGCCATCGTCGCCATCGCGCTGATCACCTTCGGGATCCGGTTCTCGTTCATCTTCCTGCTGGGCCGCATCGACGAGGTCCCGCCGGGCATCGAGCGCGCGCTCGGGTTCGTCCCCCCCGCGGTGTTGACGGCGCTGTCGGTGCCGGCGTTCGTCTCGCCGGGACCGACCCTGACGGCGACGGTGGCAGACCCGAAACTCGCCGCCGGCGTCGTCGCGGGCCTCGTGGCCTGGCAGGTCGGCGACCTGACCGCGACAATCGTGGCCGGGATGGTCGTCCTCTGGGCGTTCCAGTTCCTCCTCTGACCCGTGCGCGTTCGCCACACCGCCGCGAGCGACGCCGTGCTCGTCCTCGTCGTCGGGGGCCTGCTGCTCGCCAGCGCCGTCCCGACCCGTGGGACGACCGGGGGGAGCCTCCTCGGCGTGGGCGTCGACAAGTGGCTGCACGCCGCCGGGTTCGCGACGGTGGTGATCTCGCTGGCCGCCTCGCGGTACGCGAGGGGGTGGAGTTCCGCCCGCGTCGCCCTGGCCGCCCTCGCCCTCGGCGCGGCGGTCGAGGTGCTCCAGTTCCCGATTCCCTGGCGCGACGCGTCCGGGCTCGACCTGCTGGCTGACGCCGTCGGCGTCGTGCTCGGCCTCGGCGCGTGGGCGGCGTGGGAGGCGTGGACGGCGCGCGGGCGAGCGGATCGTGACGGCGCCGAGTGAGTCGCCGGCGTCGTTCTGAAGGTGGCGCTCCGGGTGGACCATCGACGTCGATCCCACGCCGCGTCGTGGTAACATTCCCCTGCCTCAGAGGCTTTATGCGAGTCGGGTCTGTCGACCGACGCATGGACCCACAGAGCCTGCAGGACGTCGTCGACGGGAGCGACAACCTGGCGCGGCGATTCAGAGAGACCGACGTCGAGCGCGGCGACGTCCACTTCTCGGTGTACCAGGACGAGTACACCAACTGGATCGAGGAGCAGCGCGCGTGGCGCGAGACCTGCATCCTCATGGACCAGTCCTACCACCTCGCGAACTACTACTTCGAGGGGCCGGACGCGCTGAAGCTGAACGCCGACCTCGGCATCCGCGACTTCGAGGCCCTGGCCGACGAGGAGCCGCCGGTGGCGAAGACCCACCCGATCCCGAACCCCGACGGTTACCTCATCGGCGACCCCGTGCTGTTCTACCGGGGCGAGGAGGAGGTCGCCGTGACGGGCAACCGCGGACTCGGCCAGAAGTGGATCCAGTACAACCTCGAGACCGGCGACTACGACGCCGAACTGGTCGACGTCTACAGCCCCTACGGCGACGAGCCGCCGCTGGAGTTCCGCTTCGAGATCCAGGGCCCCAACGCGCCGGCGGTGATGGACGAACTGTTCGACGGCGGCGCGCCCGACATCTCGTTCTTCCAGATGGACACGGCGACCATCGACGGCCTCGAGGTGTTCGTGCTCGGCCACGGGATGGCGAGTTCGCCCGGCATCGAGATCTTCGGGCCCTACGAGCACCACGACGACCTCAAGGCGAAGATCCACGAGATCGGCGCCGCCCACGACCTCCGGGAACTCGGCGGGCGGGCCTACAAGACCACGCCCGTCGCCTCAGGGTGGCTCCCGCCGGGGCTGCCCGCGGTCTACGAGCACGAGGACATGCAGGGCTACCGGGAGTGGCTCGACGCCGACCGCGTCGAGGCCAACTGGTCGCTCGGCGGGAGCTTCGACTCCGACGACATCACCGACTACTACGTCGACCTCGTGGAACTGGGCCACGACCGCTTCTTCGACCTCGACCACGAGTTCGTCGGCCGCGACGCGCTGGCCGAGCGGGCGGACGACCCCGACCGCAAGAAGGTCACCTTCGTCTGGGACGGCGACGACGTCACGGACGTGTTCGCCTCGCTGTTCCAGGAGGGCCCGATCCACAAGTTCCCGAAGTTCCCCGACCTCTTCCAGCAGTGGGACCTCGGCCACTTCGACCGGGTCGAGTCCGACGGCGAGGTCGTCGGCCTCTCGATGTACAGCTGTTACGACGTCAACGTCCGGGGCGTCATCTCGCTGGGCGTCGTCGACACCGACTACGCCGCGGAGGGGACCGAGCTGACGCTGGTCTGGGGCGAGGAGGAGTCGGCCAAGCGCAACGTCGAGTCCCACGTCGAGAAGGAGATCAGCGCGACGGTCGCGCCCGCGCCCTACGTCAGGGCCCGGGAGGACCTGTAACCGAACGAGCCGAGCAGACCTGTCGCCCGCTGGCGACGCTCCCCGCCGACGGCGGTCCGCAGCCTACCCCTCCCCGACCGGCGAGAACAGCGCGAGTTCGTCCTCCGGGGAGACTGCCGTCTCGAGGCCGTGTTTCTCCCAGACCTCGCGGCGGTTGTGGACGACGTGGACGTCGCCCCGGATCTCGCCGTCCGCGTAGAGGACCTCGCCGACGGCGGGGTGTTTCTCCACGAGGCGCGCCAGGGCGTCCCCGACGGTCGCCGGGCGGTCGAGCCAGAGGTAGACGTCGCGCGTACCGACAGCGTCGAGGAAGTCCCCGTACAGGCGGACGATCATGCCGGAGTAGTCGTCCCCTGAGGGCTTGAAATTTCCTGCGGGTACGGCGAGACCGCCGGGGCGACGACGGTCCGAAGCCGGCCGCGAGACGCGCGCCAGCCGCCGACGCCGGCGGAGACGCCGACGGAGACGAAGCCGCTTTAGCCCTCGGTCGGCTACGACCGGCAATGAGCGAACCGAGTCCCGACGTGTACGAGCAGGGGCGCGGGATGGACGCGCACAACCAGGTGATGCGCGAGATCCGCGGACTGAAGGAGAAGCACTACGACCCCCACGAGCCCACCCGCGTCTGGCTCGACGAGGACAACACGCCCGACGGCGTCCGCCAGAGCCTGACGATCATCCTCAACACCGGCGGCTGCCGCTGGGCCCGCGCCGGCGGCTGCACCATGTGCGGCTACGTCGCCGAGTCCGTCGAGGGCGGCACCGTCGAACACGAGGCCCTGATGGACCAGATCCAGGCCTGCCTCGACCACGAGCGCGCGGAGTCCGACGAGCCGAGCCCGCTGGTGAAGATCTACACCTCGGGCTCGTTCCTCGACGAGCGGGAGGTGCCCGCCGAGACGCGCCGCGCCGTCGCGGAGACGTTCGCCGACCGCGAGCGCATCGTCCTGGAGTCGCTGCCGGACTTCGTCGACCGCGAGAAGCTGGCCGACTTCACCGAGCGGGGCCTCGCCGTCGACGTGGCGGTCGGCCTGGAGACCGCTACCGACCGCGTGCGCCACGACGCCGTCAACAAGTACTTCGACTTCGCCGACTTCGAGGCCGCCAGCGCCGAGGCCGTCGCCGCCGGCGCGGGCGTGAAGGCGTACCTGCTGCTGAAGCCGCCGTTCCTCAGCGAGTCCGAGGCCGTCGAGGACATGGTCTCGTCGGTCCGGCGCTGCGCCGCCGTCGAGGGCGTCCACACGGTGTCGATGAACCCGACGAACGTGCAGTCGTACACGATGGTCGACGAACTCCACTTCCGCGGGGGCTACCGCCCGCCGTGGCTCTGGTCGGTCGCGCACGTCCTGGAGGCGACCGCCGACGAGGACGTCATCGTCGTCTCGGACCCGGTCGGCGGCGGCAGCGACCGCGGCCCGCACAACTGCGGGGAGTGCGACGAGCGCGTCCAGCGGGCGATCAAGGACTTCGACCTGCGCCAGGACCCCGCCGTCTTCGAGCAGGTCGCCTGCGAGTGCGAGGCGACCTGGGACCTGGTGATGGAAGCGGAGACCAGCTACGCGATGCCGCTGGCGCGGTAGACGCGAGGCGAGAAGGCGGGGGAGAGGCGGGCGAGAAAGCGCGAGAAGGCGTGCGACGTTTCTACGCGAACCCCTGCAGGATGCCCTGACCGTCGGTGCCGCCGACGTCGGGCAGCGTCGCGCGTTCGGGGTGGGGCATCAGCACGGCGACGGTCTCGCGTTCGCCGAGCAGGCCGGCGACCGAACCGGTCGAGCCGTTGGGGTTCGCGGCGTCGGTGAGCTCGCCGTCCGCGTCGCAGTAACGGAAGAGGATGCGGTTCTCGGCCTCCAGTTCCTCGAGTTTCCCGGCCTCGATCTCGAAGCGGCCCTCGCCGTGGGCGATGGGGACCTCGATGACCTCGCCCTCGTCGTAGGCGCTGGTCCAGGGGGTGTCCGCGCGCTCGACGCGCAGGTGGACGTGCTGGCACTGGAAGCGCGCGCTCCGGTTGGTCGTGAACGCCCCGGGGACCAGGCGGGCCTCGGTGCCGATCTGGGCGCCGTTGCAGACGCCGAGCACGGGCACGCCCGACTCGGCGGCGGCCCGGACCTCGTCCATGACGGGCGAGCGGGCGGCCATCGCGCCGGCCCGCAGGTAGTCGCCGTAGGAGAACCCGCCGGGGAGCATGATCCCCGCGGGGTCCGCGGGGAGGCCGTCCTCGTGCCAGACGCGCTCGGCGTCGACGCCGAGGTGACCCAGCGCCCGGACGGCGTCGCGGTCGCAGTTGCTCCCGCCGAACTGGACGACGGCGACGGTCATCGGTCCGCGGGGGCCCCGGCGTCGGTCTCGGGGTCGGTCCCGGCCTCGGCTGCGGGTCCGGCGTCGACGCCGACGCCGCCGTCGGTCTCGGCCACGGTGACCTCGAAGTCGTGGATGGTCGGGTTCGCCAGCAGGCGCTCGGCCATCTCGGTGGCGCGGTCCTCGGCGTCGCCGGCGGAGTCGGCCTCGAGGTCGATCTCGAAACGGTCCGCCGAGCGCAGGTCCTCGAGGTCGAACCCGAGTCGCTCGAGCGCGCGCTGGGTGGTCTCCGCCTCGGGATCCAGGACCCCGTGCTTCAGTCGGACGGTCACCGTCGCCGTGTAGGCCGTCATTACGTGGTGGTGCGTGGTCGTGGATCAAATGTGTTTTGGAACGAACCATCTGAGCACGACCGTGCATACCTTCTCCCTGGGCCACCGCGGACCGCCCACCTATTAGGTCCGCGACCGCGAGCCGCGAGACATGACGGACGCGACTTCACCGGGCGCGACGCTCCGCGAACACGTCGAGGGCGAGGAGATAACGGTCATGCCGGGCTGTTTCGACGCCCTCTCGGCGCGGCTGGTCGAGCAGGCCGGCTTCGACACGGTCTTCACCTCCGGGTTCGGCCTCTCGGCCTCCGCGCTGGGGCTGCCGGACATGGGCTTTCTCGACCGCACGGCCAACCTCGACGAGGTGCGCGAGATCGCCCGCCGCGTCGACGTCCCCCTCGTGGCCGACCTCGACACGGGCTACGGCAACGCGCTCAACGTCCGGCGGTCGGTCGCCGAGGCCATCGAGGCCGGCGCCGCGGGCGTCATCCTCGAGGACCAGGAGTGGCCCAAGCGCTGCGGCCACATGGACGAGAAGTCGGTCGTCCCCGCCGACGAGCACGCCACGCGCATCCGCGCCGCCGCCGACGCGCGCGACGAGGCCGACGAGGACCTCGTGATCGTCGGCCGGACCGACGCCCGGTACACCCACGGCCTCGAGGAGGCCATCGAGCGCGGCCGCGCCTACGAGGAGGCGGGCGCCGACGTGGTCTTCGTCGAGGCCCCGGAGGACCGCGAGGAGATGACTCGCATCGCCGAGGCCTTCGACGCGCCCACCTTCGCCAACATGGTCGAGGGCGGCAAGACGCCCTACCTGCCGCCCTACGAACTGGCCGAGATCGGCTACGACTTCGTGGTCTACCCCGTGACGACGCTGTTCGCGGCGACGAAGGGGATGCAGGACGCGCTGGCGACCCTGCGCGAGGAGGGCACCGCCGGCGACGCCGACACCGTCTCGTTCGCCGACTTCGAGGCGGTCGTCGGCACCCACGAGTTCGGCGACCTCGAGCGACGCTACGCCGAGGACTGAGCCGACCGCCCACCGGCGTACCGGCCGGGGTGAGCCGACGCTCGGGGGACGTGCCCGCGAGAACGTTCGAACGGCGTGTCCCCGAAGAGAAGGAGTTTTACGCGTGACACGACCACCAGAGGGTATGTGCCACGCTCAGCAGATGGAGGTGACGGCATGACACGCGAGTTCACCGAGATCACGGTCATCGGAGAGGACAAGACCGGACTCATCGCGCGGGTCACCTCCGTGCTGTTCGAGCGCAACGCCAACATCGAGGACCTCGACCAGGCCGTCCGGGAGGGGCTGTTCCGGATGACCATGCACGTCGACACCTCGGAGATGGTCTGCAAGCCCGACACCCTCCGGGCGGACCTCCAGGAGCTCTCCGAGGAGCTCGGCGTCGAGATCCAGGTGCGCTTCCCCGCCGACCGCGAGACCGAGCGCATCGCGGTGCTGGTCACCAAGGAGTCCCACTGCCTGGAGGCGCTGTTCGAGGCCCGCGAGAACGGCGACCTCGACGCCGAGATCAGCGTCGTGATCGGCAACCACTCGAAGCTCCGGCCGCTGGCCGAAGAGCACGACGTCCCCTTCCACGACATCGGCGACGAGAAGGGCTCGCCCGACGAGGAGCAGCTCCTCGAGCACCTCGACGAGTACGACGTGGACCTGATCGTCCTCGCGCGGTACATCCGCATCCTGAGCCCCAACGTCGTCTTCCGCTACGAGGACCGCATCATCAACGTCCACCCGAGCCTCCTGCCCTCGTTCCCGGGCGCGGCCGCCTACCGCCAGGCCAGGGAGGAGGGCGTCCGCATCGCCGGCGTCACGGCCCACTACGTGACGACCGACCTCGACCAGGGGCCGATCATCACCCAGCGCGCGTTCAACGTCCCCGACGACGCCTCCGTCTCGGAGCTCAAGGCGCGCGGCCAGCCCCACGAGGCCGACGCCCTGCTCGAGGCCGTCCGGCTCCACCTCGACGACGCCATCTCCTCGCACCGGGGGCGCACGAGCCTCCGCGAGGAGGTCGACCCCGGGGACTACCAGCTCGGCCTGCCCGAGGACGTCGCGGACCTCACGCCCGACCAGCCGGTCGACAAACACGAGCGCCTCGGTCGGGACATCGAGGCGACAGACGACTGACACGTCGCTCCGGCGGCGACTCGCCCGTTCAGGGCGCATCGGAGTAATATTTACCTGTACTAGCCGAGGGCGTCACAGAAAGGTTGACACACCAGTGAGCGGGGAGTGGCAAATGGTAC
>JBDGUA010000056.1:7645-24035 GCA_042216345.1 Haloferacaceae archaeon | reverse complement strand
CCTCGAACGCCTGTTCGGGGACTTCGACGTCCGCGTCGAGTCGTCTGATTGATGACGCCATGTCCCACAGTACCGGTCCGATTTCGGTATACGGGCGCCCTCTGTTCTTTGGGTGTTTTTAAGCACGGGTACCGCCCCGCCCGACGCGGTCGCCGTGCTCGCCCCACCAGCGTCGCACCCCGGGGGGTCGCTCCGCCCGGTGATCCGCCGGCGTCGAGAGCTACACTGAAGTCGCCGGTGGTACATCGACCAACCGGTGTCAGCACTCGAACCGGTCACGGTGATCGCGATCCTGGTCGGACTCGGGGTCGGCTCGCACGTCCTGGCGAACCGCCTGCGGATCCCCTCGGTGACCGTCCAGGTCCTCGCCGGCGTGATCGTCGGCCCGGAGGTCCTGGGGGTCGTCCAGCCGGCGGCGATCCGCCCCCAGCTCTCGGCGGTCGTGGGCGTCGCCGTGGCGGTGATCGTCTTCGACGGCGCCTACGACATCGACTTCGACCGGTTGCGCGAGTCGACGGTCCCCGTCCGGCTCGTGACGGTCGGCGCCCTGGTCGCGCTGGTGGGGACGACGGCGCTGGTCCGGGTCGCCCTGGCGGTCCCCTGGGCGGTCGCGCTCCTGGTGGCGGCGCTGCTGGTCGCCACGGGCCCGACGGTCGTCACCCCCATCCTGGAGACGGTCCGGGTCCCCGAGCGGCTCCGCCACGCCCTGGAGGCCGAGGGCGTGACCAACGACGTCACCGCGGCGGTGCTGGCGGTCGGCGCGTTCGAACTCGTCACGCTCTCGGGCGCCACGCCCGGACAGATCCTCCGATCGTTCGGCCTCCGGCTGGCGGTGGGACTCGCCGTCGGCGCGGCGGTCGCCGCCGTGCTGTGGGTCCTGTTCACCCAGGTCTCGCACGCGCCCTCGAGCGCGCCCCAGGACGCGGGACTGCTCGTCCTGGCCGGGGCGCTGGTGGCCTACGGTGCCGGCGAGGCCCTCGCCGCCGAGTCGGGGATCGCGGCCGCCGCCGTCGGCGGGGCGATCCTCGGCGAGGCCGACCTCCGGTACCACGAGTCGCTGTCGGCGTTCCGGTCGGCGAGCGCCCGCTTCCTCCTCGGGGTCGTGTTCGTCCTGCTGGCGACGCTCATCCGCTTTTCGGACATCGTCCAGCTCGGGCTGGGCGGGGTCGCCGTCGTCGTCGGCGTGGCCTTCCTGGTCCGACCGCTGACCGTCCTCGCCTCGACCCTGGGCAGCGAGTTCACCTGGGCGGAGCGGGCCTTCGCCACGCTGGTGGCGCCCCGGGGGATCGTCCCCACCGCCGTGGCGACGCTGTTCGCGCTGGAGCTCCAGCCGACCCACCCGCGGGCGGCGACCGCGCTCTCGGGGACGGTCTTCCTGGTCGTCCTCGCCACCATCCTCCTGGAGGGCGGCTGGGCCGGGGTCGTCGCCGACCGCCTGGACCTGACGCCGGCGGGGGTCGTCGTGGTCGGGGGCGGCCTCGTCGGCCTCGCGCTCGCCGGTCGGTACGAGGCGGCGGGCGATCACGTCACGCTCCTCGAGCGGTCGACCGCGGACGTCGAAGCCGCCCGCGAGCGGGGCTACACCGCCCACCTCGGCGACGGGAGCGACCCGGACGCGCTACGGGCGGCGGGTGCGGGGACGGCCCGGCTGCTCGTCGCCGCGACCGACGACGACGACGCGAACTACCGCGTCGCCGAGCTGGCCGCCCGCGAGTTCGACGTCCCGGAGGTCCTCGCGCGCGTGAACGACCCCGCGCGGGCCGCCGACTTCGAGGAACTCGACGTCCGGACCTTCCCCGGGGCGACGGCCCTCCTGTGGGCCGTCGACGCCCTGCTGGACTGGCGGGCGACGCCCGACTGGCTCGGCGCGCTGGTCGCCGACGGCGAGGTCGCGGAGTTCGAGGTCGGCGTCGACGCGGGCGGGCGGACCGTCGAGTCGCTGCAGGCGGCGCTCCCCGAGCGGTGTTTCCTCGTCGCCCTCGCGACGGACTCGGGGGTGGCGCTGCCCGAGTCCGAGACGGTCGTCGAGGCCGGCGACCGCGTCACCCTCCTGGGCGCCCGCGAGGCAGTCGACGTCGCGGTGGAGCGGTTGCGGGCCGCCCAGTGACCGGGCCGGAGTCGGCCCCCGGCGAGGCCGAGCGGCCAAAGGACCGTTAAGGTGCGCCTCGCAACGATTAGCCGATGGTCGACTACTACGACTCGCTGCTCGCGGCGATCCCGGTGGTGATGCTGGCGGGCGCGCTCGCCAGCCTCCACCCGGCCGTCGCGCGGTTCCAGGGGATCGGCGCCGCGAGCGTCGTGGCCTCGGCCATCCTCTACGAGGCGCTGTTCCGACACCCGCCGACGGAGGTGAACGCCCGGAACGTCGCGGCCTGCTCGGTCGTCGCCGTCGGGTGGGTGACCTCGCTACTGACGATGCTGTAGGTCCCGCGGGGCCGACGCTACTGTATGTCTTGCGGGGCCGACGTACTGCAGGCCCCGCGGAGCTGACGCTACAGCAGGTCCTGCGGGGGCGGTCGCCGTCGTCACCGCCCGGTCGACGGCGCCGGTCAGAAATCGGGTTCTCGGAGCGCCGCCGCCAGGCGTCGTGCCACCGCCGCCTCCGGGTCGTCGGCGTCGAGCGCCCGCCGCAGGGGATCGACCGCGCCGAACGCCACCCCGACCGCGAGCGCGGCAACCGCCTCGCGCTGGCCGGCGGTGAGTTCCCCGGGAACCTCGGCCACGGCCCGCTCGTAGTGCTCGCGGGCGACCGTCAGCACGCGTCGGTCGAGGTCGGCTCCCGAGCGCGTTTCGGGGCCTGTAGCCGACCTCTCGCGCGCGGTCGCCGGGACGGTCCCTCCGGCTCCGTCGTCCCCGGCACCTCCCGGATCCATCGGTCGCAGGGAGTGGAGTTCGCTCCGTTGCACGGCGATCAGTCTCCGCCCGTCGTCGGCGCGATGCGGTGTTCCGTCGCGGCGACGACCGACCAGGAATCGTGGTAGTACGAGCGCGCGACCACCTCGATCGAGACCGGCGTTGCCCCGGCGGGGAGGGGCCACTCCCCCTGCAGCGTGGCCTGCGCCCCCGGTTCGATACGCCCCGTCGCGATCGACTGGGACAGCGTGCTCCCGTCGTCGAGGGCGACGTCGCTCACGGCGACCTCGTACGGGTCCTTGGCCTCGTTCGTCACGTCGGCCACCAGCCGGAGCGCGCGCCCGTCTTCGCCCTCGCTCACCTCGAGCGTGCGGACGGTCTCCGGCGAGTCCGTACTCGGGAGGAGTTGATCGCCCGGGGTCAGCGCGTTCGAGTTCTCGCTGCCGGCAGACGAGCCGACCATGCCGAGGAACGTCCCGACCTCGATGGAGATCGGGATGCCGATCGCCCCCGCGATGATCCACTTGACGAGGTTCCGTCTCGTCGGTTCGTCACTCATGCGATCACCCCAGTAGTCACATCGGGTGGAAGGGGGCCCCGACTTAAGGTGACCCCGGCGATTCCCACGTCGTTAGAATCTCGAAAAACGAATCGGCAGACTGCTGCGCCTACATCGGGAACGGCGGGCTCCCGGGGACGAGTATCCCGTCCGCGGCGAACGAGGCCATCGGCAGGGCGTAGGCGATGATCACCAGCACGATGGCGATGACCATCCACAGCCGGAGGTTGTCCAGCACGCGCGGGCCGGCCTCGGGGCCGGACAGCGGCGCCGGGATCGAGCCGTTGACCGACAGGTCGTGGCCGCGGTGGCCCAGCCAGGTGGCGATCATCACCGCCAGGAACATGCACAGCGCGGTGAACAGCAGGAACGCACCGAGGGCGATCTGCAGGCGCATCTCGCCGATGGTCCCGACGACGCCCTGGAAGGTGACGTCGGGGTACTGCGGGACCGCCGTCCGGCGCGGGACGCCGGACAGCCCCTCGCGGTGCATGGCGTTGGACATCAGCGTCATGCCGAGGAACCAGGTGTACGGCTGCAGCAGCGCCATGCCGCGCCAGCGCAGGCGTTTGCCGGTCACCTGGGGCACCAGCCAGTAGCTGATCGCCATGAACGTCAGCGCCGCGGCGGTGCCGACGGTGAGGTGGAAGTGCCCCGGCACCCAGATGGAGTTGTGGATGAGGTAGTTGATGTTCATGCCGGCGTTGATCATGCCGGAGAAGCCCCCGGCAGCGAACATCAGCCCGGCCAGCGCGCAGCCGACGAAGGCCGGATCGTCCCACGGCAGCGACTTCAGCCAGGCGATCCGCCCCGTGCCGCCGCGCTGGCGCGCGCCGTGCTCCATGCTCCCGACGACGGTGAACGCCGTCAGCAGGCTCGGCAGCAGCAGGAACATAGTGTTCGTCATGGCGACGAACTTGAACCCTTCCGGGACGCCCGGGTCGAGGTACTGGTGGTGGAACCCGACCGGCGTCGACAGTAGGAGGAACAGGATGAACACGACGCGCGCGAGCGGGTCGCTCAGCAGCCGACCGCCGGAGAGCTTCGGCAGGATCGTGTACCAGACGAAGTACGCCGGCAGCAGCCAGAAGTAGACGACCGCGTGGCCGAAGTACCAGAACAGCGTCCGGGTCACCAGCGGGTCGACCTGCGAGATGAGCCCGAGCGACCACGGCAGCAGGAAGACCAGCACCTCGACGGCGACGCCGAACGAGGAGAGGTACCACATCAGCATCGTCGTCAGCACCATGAACGTCTGCAGCGGGATGCGCTCGTCGGGGTGCTCCTCGCGCCAGGCGAAGAAGGCCCGGAACCAGTCGGCGCCCGCCAGCCACGAGCCGACGACCAGCAGCGCGAGGCCCACGTAGAACAGCGGGTGGGCCTGCAGCGGCGCGTAGAAGGTGTACAGCACCGACGCGTGCAGGGGGATCCACGGGACGATTCCGCCGAGGATCGTGACCGCGGCCAGGACCGTCCCGACGGTCATCAGCCAGAACCACAGCTGCGAGAAGCGGTGGCTCGGCAGCGACCGATCGAGGCTGCGGGTGACCCCCCAGGTGAAGATCCCGCAGAGGAAGAAGGTCGTGAACACCAGCGCCAGCAGGACGCCGTGGGCCGTCAGGATCGTGTAGTAGTCCGTGTTGCTGACGACGCCGCGGTACGCGCCCGTGCGGTGCCACGCCTGGATCAGACCGAAGAGGCCGCCGATCCCCAGCGCGGAGAACGCGACGACGAAACACCAGCGGACGATCCGCGCCTCGTCGGGGTACTCGTCGACGAAGGTCACGCGGACGCACCTCCCTGGTACTGGGACTTCGGAACCACGATCAGCTGGCCGGACATCGTGTGGTGGCCGCTGCCGCAGTACTCGTTACAGACGATCCCGTAGGTCGCCGAGTCGTCGAACTGGACGGTGATCTTCGCGACCTGCCCCGGGATCGCCATCACGTTCACGTTCGTCCCGACGACCTCGAAGCCGTGGACGACGTCGCCGCTCGTGATGTAGAAGGTGACGGTGCTGCCCGCGGGCACCCGGATCGGATTCGTCGAGCCGGGCTGGAAGGCGAACTGGCGCGCGATGACGTAGACGTCGTACTCGTTCTCGCCCGCCTGGTAGACGCCGGGCTGCCTGAAGTTATCCGACGCCGTCGGGTTGGCGGCGTCGACCTGTCCGCCCTCGTCACCGACCATCTTGACGCCGACGCCGAGGGCGCCGTAGGTGACCGTGGCGATGAACGCGACGATGAGCAGAAGCGATGCGACCAGCCAGAGTTTCTCGTATCTGTGTATCTCCATCGTTTCACCCGATCACCGTCGGTCCGTTGCCGAGGAACTCCACGAAGTACATGAACACCCACATCAGCACCAGGACGGCGAAGTACAGCAGGATGAGCGTCGCCGTCCCCGTCGGGTCGTACTCGTCGTGCTCGAGTTCGACCGCCGGTTCGGCCTCCTCGGCCTCCGCCGCGGGGCCGGTCGATTCGGGCTCGGGGCCGCGGAGACCGCCCCGGGCCTGCAGCTCCGAGTAGCCCTCCGCCGCGAGGACGCCGCCGGCGGCGAGGCCGAGGCCGCCGTAGATCAGAACCGCCAGCAGCGCCTCGGGGCGCTGCCAGTAGCCCGGTCCCTGTTCGCCGCCGCCCGGGGGGGCGACCGCCTTCGTCGGCACCTCGTCGCCGACCGCGACGGCGCCTTTCATCCCGAGGCTCCGGTGGGGCTCGCAGTAGTAGGACGTGATCCCCCCGTCCTCGAAGGTGTGTTCGAAGTTGACGCCGGACTCGGCGACCGGGTCGCCGCTGTTCATCGAGGAGGCGGGCCCGTCGTTGCCGACCACGTTGTGGCCGCCGCCCTCGCCCGTCCAGCGGAACTGGACGGTCGTCCCCGGGTCGATCCAGAGTCCGGCGGGCGAGAAGGCGTAGGCGCCACCGTTCCCCTGTGCGCCGACCAGCACGGTGACGGAGTCTTCGCCCCGCGCGTCGCGGTAACCGCCCTCGACCCCGTCGAGCCAACCGCCGAAGTCGGGCTGTACCTGCTCACCCCCCTCGCCGCCGCCCGCCGACTGGGCGGCCGCCGTCCCCGCGGTGAGGGTCGCTGCACCACCGGCAGCGATACCCCGGAGGAGACGCCGCCGACTCGGCGTCCGTCGTTCAGTGTCGCGTCGCTGCATAGGCATCGTTCGAAGCCCAGTCCCGTGTCGTAGTAAAGAGGGGACGGTGTTCCCACGCGATAGGAACGAGACGCCCGCTTTATGCCCGCCGGTGGGCAATTCTGTAGCAATGTCAGGGTCACAATCGTGGTCTGTCCGTCGGGTCGCTCCGGTCGTGGCGCTGCTCGCGCTCGTGCCGGCGGCGGTGTTCCTGTTCGTCCGGGGGACGCCCGTCGTCGCCCTCGCGCTGGTGAACGTCGTCCTCATCGCCGGCAGCGTCTTCGTGCTGCTCTCTACCAGCGAGAGCGAGGCCCGCGCGGGCGCCGGGACGCACTGAGATGGTACTCGCCCCCTCGGCCGAGGCGCTCCGGGCGGCGCTCGCGGGGTCGGGGCCGGTGGCCCTCGCCGTCGAGCCGGGGGCCTTCGCGGCCGAGAACCTGGGCGTCGCCGTCGCCGCGGCCTTCGCCGTCGGCCTGGTCGGAAGCACGCACTGCCTGGGAATGTGCGGTCCGCTGGTCACCCTCTACAGCGACCGCTCGGGCACCTCGCGCGGGTCGTTCGGCGCGCTGCGCCAGCACCTGCTGTTCAACGCCGGACGGACGGCGGGCTACACCGTCGCCGGCGCGCTGCTCGGCGCGCTCGGGGCCACGGCCTTCGCCGCAGCCTCGGTCGCGTCCGTCGCGGACGGCGTCCGGGCGGTCGCCGGCGTCGTCGCCGGCGTGGTCATCCTCGCCGCCGGCCTCGGCTACCTCCTGGACCGCCGCGTCGTCGGATTCGGGTCGGTACCGTACCTCGGCGGCTGGTTCCGCGCCGTCCACGACCGCCTGGTCGGGCGCGTGGACGACCTGGCGGACGGTCCCGGCATCGCGCTGCTCGGCGTGGCCCACACACTGCTCCCGTGCCCGCTCCTCTATCCGGCGTTCCTGTTCGCGCTCGTGCGCGGTTCGCCGCTCGAGGGGGCGCTCGTCCTCGGCGCGCTCGGCCTGGGGACCTTCCCCACGCTGTTCGCCTACGGCGCCGTGCTGGACTTCGCCGGCGGGAAGACGCGCCAGCGACTCCACCGGGCGATCGGTGCCGCCTTCCTGGTCCTGGGGCTCATCCCGCTGACCCACGGGCTCGCGCTGGCCGGCGTCCCGATGCCGCACCTCCCGTTCCACGGCTGACGACTGCGTCGAGGACCCCGACTCGGCCGACGACTCCACCACTCGCCCACACACGACGACTCGCCCACGCACGACGACTCGCTCACACGCCCACGCACCACAACTCGCCCACACGCCCACGCATGACGACTCCACCACTCGCTCACGCATGACCTCCTGCACGCTCTGTGACCTGCCCACGCCCGACGAACCGATCACCGACCCCGAGGTCGAGGGCGCCTTCTGCTGCCAGGGCTGCCTGGAGGTGACCCGGACGCTCGGCGCCGCCGAGGACGACCGCGAGGCCGTCGACCCCCGTGCGGAACTCGACACGGGCCCCGACGCCGCCGACGGCGAGGAGGCGTACCTCTCGGTCGAGGGGATGCACTGCACGACCTGCGAGGCGTTCCTGGAGTCCCGCGCGACCGACCAGGAGGGCGTCCTGGCCGCCTCGGCGAACTACCCCGCGGGCGTACTGAAGCTGGTGTACGACCCCGAGGCGACGTCGATCGCGTCGGTGTCGGACGTGGTCGAGGGCCTCGGCTACCGCGTCCGCGAGGGCGACGACGACCCGGACACCCAGGACACCGTCGGACGGCTCCTCGTCGGCGGCTTCTTCGGGATGATGGTGATGTGCTGGTACGTGCTGTTCCTCTACCCGACCTACCTGGGCGCCGGGTCCGAGCCCCTGCTCGACGTGGGGGGCAGCGCGGGCGCGTACCTCCTCTGGAACGTCTGGGCGATGAGCTCGGTCGTGCTCGGCTACACGGGCTTCCCGCTGCTCCGGGGCGCGTACGTCAGCCTCCGGGCCGGCTACCCGAACATGGACCTGCTCGCGGCGCTGGCGGCCGGGGCCGCCTACCTCTACAGCAGCGCAGTCGTCGTCCTCGGCGGCACGGAGGTGTACTTCGACGTCGCCATCGTGATCGTCATGGCCGTCACCGTCGGCAACTACTACGAGGACCGCATCCGGGCGGCGGCGGCGACGAGCCTGGGCGAACTCACCCAGGAGCGGGTCGACCACGCCCGCCGGCGGACCGCCGACGGCACCGAGACGGTCGCTATCGAGGAACTCGACCCCGGGGACGAGGTCGTCGTTCGCGCGGGCGAACGCGTCCCGGTCGACGGCGTCGTCGTCGACGGGACCGCCGCCGTCGACGAGTCGCTGGTCACCGGCGAGTCGCTGCCGGTCCGCAAGGAGCCGGGCGCGGAGCTCATCGGCGGTTCGCTGGTCACCGAGGGGGGCGTCCGGCTCTCAGTGGCCGAGGACGCCACCAGCACGCTGGACCAGCTCGTCTCGCTGCTGTGGGACGTCCAGAGCTCCCGGCCGGGCGTCCAGCGGCTGGTCGACCGCCTGGCCGCCGTCTTCGTCCCCCTGGTGTTCGTCCTCGCCGTCCTCGCCACGGGCTGGCACCTCCTGACCGGCGCCGCGCCGGTCGAGGCGCTGCTGATCGGGCTCACGGTCCTGATCGTCTCCTGCCCCTGCGCGCTCGGGCTGGCGACGCCGCTGGCGATCAGCACCGGCGTCCGGACGGCCCTCGACCGGGGGATCGTCGTCACCGACGCCTCCGCGTTCGAGCGCGCGCCCGAGATCGAGACCGTCGCGTTCGACAAGACCGGGACCCTGACGACCGGGGCGATGCGTGTGCTCCGGGTGGAGTGCGCCGAGGCCGGACCCGCCGCCGATGGGGGCGCCCTCGCGGACCACGGCGACGACGAGGTGCTCCGCCGGGCCGCGGCGGTCGAGCAGTTCGCCGACCACCCGGTCGCGGGCGCCATCGTCGACGCCGCGGACCCCGTGGACGCCGCCGTGACGGAGTTCGAGCAGCACCCGGGCGCCGGCGTGAGCGCCCGCGTCGAGGGCGAGCGCGTCGTCGTCGGGCGGCGCGAACTCTTCCCGGAGCGCGACTGGGCCGTGCCCGAGGCCCTGGCCGACGCATACGAGGCCGAACGCGACCGCGGGACGGTCCCGGCCCTGGTCGGCTGGGCGGGCCGCGCCCGGGGGCTGGTGGTCGCCGGCGACAGCCCCCGACCGGAGTGGCGGTCGGTCGTCTCCGAGCTGGCCGCCGACCGGCGCGTGGTCGTGATCACCGGCGACGACGGCGCCGCCGCCGCGCGCTTCCGCGAGCACGAGGACGTCGACCAGGTGTTCGCCGGCGTGCGACCGGGGGCGAAGGCCGAGGTCGTGGCGCGCCTGCAGACGGAGGGGCCGGTCCTGATGGTCGGCGACGGGAGCAACGACGCGCCCGCGCTGGCCGCGGCGGACCTGGGCGTCGCCCTGGAACGGGGCACCCACCTCGCCGCCGACGCCGCCGACGCCGTGATCACCACCGACGACCTGGCGACCCTGCCGCGGACCTTCGAGATCCTCGACGGCACCCATCGGCGCATCCGCGAGAACCTCGCCTGGGCGCTGTGTTACAACGCGATCGGGATCCCGCTGGCGGTCGCGGGCGTGCTCAACCCGCTGTTCGCCGCCGTCGCGATGGCGACCAGCAGCCTGCTGGTGGTCCTCAACTCGGTCCGGTCGCTCGGCTCGAGCGATGACGGGCGCGAGGCTTCCGAGGCGACCCCCGCTGCGCGGCCCGAGGACGCAGGGCGGGAGGCCTCCGGTGACGGCGACAGGGCGGGCCCGACGCCGACCGACCCGCCCCTCGGGAGCGACTGAGGTTCGGTCGCGGCCCCCGGAACCGACCGGGGGTGACGCCACCATCTCGCAGCGGACTTATAAACGCCCCCAGTATAGGGGGCCGCAATTCGAGGGCTGCCGTCTGCTAGTCACAGGTACCGATGCACGCAGAGGTGGCCACGAAGACCGAGGAGGGGATCGACGCCGACGCCGCGCTCGCGGCGCTGAACGACGACCGGTGCCGGGCGATCCTGGCGGCGACCGAGGACGCCGCGCTGACCGCCCAGGAGATCGCCGACGCCTGCGACCTCCCGATGTCGACCGCCTACCGGAAGCTCGAGCCGCTCACGCAGGCGTCGCTGCTCCGTGAGCGGCTCCGTCTGCGCTCGGACGGGAATCACGTCAGCGAGTACTCCTGCGCGTCGACCTCGGTCCGGCTCGGGTTCAGGGGCGACTCCCTCGAAGTGACGCTGGCGGACTGACGCCGCCGCCGACCGCGACGCCCGATTGGGATCTCTGCGACCATTTTTCGGGGCCGCCCGGCCCGGCGCGTTGCCGGGTCAGGCCGACGCTTTTCGGGAGCCTCTCGCCAGGGTTGAGCTCTCACCGGCTTCTCATCCTGCCTGCCGACCGAGCCGAGGAATCGGACGACGGCCGGCTCGAGTATATAAAATGCCACGATATGAGGGGCGGGGTTGTTTCGGCTCCCGGAGCCTCCGTAGGAGTATGAGTGGAGGAATTCGCGCCGAGGTGAGCGTCGACGCGCCGGACGGCTGTCCGATCGCGGCGGTCTCCGGCGAGACCGGCTCGACGAGCTACTCGGTCTCGAAGAGCGTCGCGCCCGGCGACGACGCCGTGATGACCGAGGAGTTCGTCCTCGACGCCGACGTGGAACCGACCGTCGACGACGCCGTCGAGGAGCCGGAGGTGGTCTTCTCCTACGGCGACCAGCAGGTGCTTCGGTTCTCCAGGGAGCGCGGGACGGGCTGTCCCTGCGAGCGCATCGAGCAGTTCGACTGCCCCGTGGTCGACGTCCACACCCGCGACGGGACGCTCTACCTGGCGTTCCACGCCCCGGACATGGAGCGGTTGAGCGACGCGCTCTCCTCGATGCGCGAGCGCTACCCGCAGGTCCGGGTCCAGCAGCTCCTGCGCTCGAAGGTCGACCACGAGGACGAGGACATCGCCTTCGTCGACCGGAGCGTCCTCACCGAGCGCCAGCGCGAGGTCCTCGAGACCGCCCACGAGATGG
Source organism: Haloferacaceae archaeon (assembly GCA_042216345.1). GTDB lineage: Archaea > Halobacteriota > Halobacteria > Halobacteriales > Haloferacaceae > JBDGUA01. The sequence goes on along the minus strand of JBDGUA010000056.1, from coordinate 12,458 downwards.
GCTACTTCGAGCACCCCAAAGACGCCAACGCCGGCGAGGTCGCCGCGGCGCTGGACATCTCCCCGTCGACGTTCTCCGAACACCTCTCGGCCGCCCAGCGCAAGCTCCTGGAGTCGCTCGTCGAATCCTGAGCTGCGGAGTCTCGACGCCCCGATTACTCCCCGGTCCGGACGATCAGCACGTCGTAGTGCTCCGCCGCCGCGACGCCGGTGCCGATGCTGCTGATGGAACTCACGAAGTGCCCGGCGTTGCGGCTCCCGACGAACACCATCGAGACGTCCAGACGACGGGCGACCGTCCGCACCCGGTTCGAGATGGTCCCCGAGGGAGCGTACCGGTCGACGAACTCGTGCTGGAACCTGGCGGACGGGGAGCCTTCGCGGACGCGCTGGCGGAGGCGCTCGAGCACCGCCTCCTGGTCGTACGCCTCGTCGTCCGCGAGCCACCCGTGGCTCCGCGCGTACGCCTCGTTCTCGTTCGGCACCACCGTCACGGCGACGACCGACTCGCCCATGGCGGCCCCGAACTCGTCCGCCCGATCGAGCGCCGCCCGCGACAGGTCGGAGTCGTCGTAGGGGACGAGATACGTCATTCCCGTGGATCGTGCCCGGGACGACGTAGCGGTTTGGTTCCCTCTCACGGGGCTGGAACGGGCGAAAGACTCACGCCGGCGGGATCGACCTCACGCGGCCGCGGACCGGCGGGACCGAGTCGCCGGCCACGCCGGGACCGACCCCCGCCGGCGGACCGCCGTTTATCAAGTCCCGCAGAATACGGGTTCCCGACTGATGGGAGGCGCCTCCGTAGGGTCTCCCGACTACAGATGAGCATCATCCAGACCGTCAAGTCCCTCTTCGGGGGCGACGAACAGCGCGAGAACGCCCAGTTGTACTCGTGTCGGAGCTGCAGCAACCTCTTCACGACGAACGAGGCGTCCGACGGCCCGTCGTCGGTCACCTGCCCGAACTGCGGGTCCGACGACGTCGACCTCGCGGTCCGGTAGGCCGACCGGTACCGCCGCGGGCGGCGCCATCACTCCCCGGGCCCTTCGAGGTTCTGCTCGCCGTAGCGCCCGGAGGCGCGGTCGCCGCCCGCCGGCGAAGGGCGTATGGCGATCCGGCACGAAGGCGCTCTCGTGCCGACCGTCACCATCTACTCCCGGGAGGAGTGTCACCTCTGCGAGGAGGTCGCGGCGACCGTCGACCGCGTCGCCGCGGACCTCGACGTGCCAGTGACCGTCCGCGAGGTCGACGTCGACGAGGACCCCGAACTCCGCGAGGCCTACGGCGAGCGAGTCCCCTACGTCTTCGTCGACGGGACGCCGAAGTTCAAGTACCGCGTCGACGAGGCCGACCTCCGGGCGGCGCTCGCCGAGGCCTGACGACGCGGCCGGGCGCCCGGGATACTCGTCCGTCGAACACGTTCTGCTCATCGGGTCAGTCGAACACGTTCGGCCCAACGGCGATGCTCGCGCGCGCCGACCGTGCGTGCGTGCACACGCTCTCGCTCCTGCTCGGTCTCGGCGGCGCGGCGGTCGGCTACGCGGTCGGCGGCGTCGACGCCGCGGTCTTCGGTGCCTGCGTCGGCTTCTTCCTCGGACAGACGGTCCGGAGCCTCCGCCACACCGTCGCCTGATCCCCCCGCTCCCTCGTCGGGTTTGGGCCTCCCGCAGCGGGGGGTGCTTATGAACGCCCCCGATATGGTGGCTAACAGTTGGTGGTCCCGTCGCCCCGAGATGTAGGTGTCGATGCCAACGGAAGCCCAGTTCAAAGAGCAGCTACAGAACGGACGGATGGTAGAGTCCGTCGACGAGATGACCGACGGGTACGAGGACGCGCTCCGGCGCATCCTGCTGGTCTCGGCCGACACCGAGCTGATGAGCGCGCCCGCCTACTACGAGCAGTCGCTGGCGGCGCCGTCGCTGGAGGCACGGGCCTCCTGCGTCTCCGTCATCCAGGACGAACTCGGGCACGGCCACATCGCCTACCGCCTGCTGGAGAACCTCGGCGAGGACAAGCACGACCTGATCTACAACCGCGAGCCCCACGAGTTCCGCAACACCTACGGGTTCGACCAGTACCTCGACAACTTCGCCGAGCTGATCGTCGGCCACGCGTTCTTCGACCGCGCGGGGATCACCCTGCTCGGCGACGTCCACGAGAACACCAGCTACGCGCCCTGGAAGCGCGCGCTGCGCAAGGTCGCCAAGGAAGAGCAGTTCCACCTGCGCCACGGCGAGACCTGGATGCGGCGGCTGGCCACCAAGAGCGAGAAGACCCGTCAGAAGGTCCAGGAGGCCGCCGACTGGATGATGCCGATGGCCATGGAGTGGTTCGGCATGCCCGACGACAAGAAGCAGCACGACGAGCAGCTCGAGTACCGCATCAAGGGCAAGTCCAACGACGAACTCCGGCAGACCTGGCTCTCGACTGGCGTGCCGTTCTGTGAGGACATCGGGATCGACATCCCGGCCCACTACGACGACGAGGCCGACGAGTACGTCCTCGAGTACGACATGCCCGTCGCCTTCGTCGAGGAGGACAAGGAGTGGCGCTTCGACGAACCCGTCGGCTGGGACGACGTGATGGACCGCTGGCGCAGCCGCGGCCCGGCCATCGAGGAGTACGTCGAGCGCATCCAGTCGGGGGCGATGCCGGTATGAGCACGACCAGCCCCGCACCGGGCGGTGAGATCCCCGCCGACGCGACGGGTCTGACCGCCGACGTCTGGGCCGCACTTGAGGACGTCCTCGACCTGCACGTCCCGATCAGCCTCGTCGACATGGGGATGATCTACGGCGTCGAGGCCGACGACGAGACCGGGAGCGTCACCGTCGAGATGACCTACCCCTGTATGGGCTGTCCCGGCTACGAGATGCTCCAGGGCGACGTCCGCAACCGGGTCGCGGCGGTGCCGGGCGCCGAGGACGTCACGGTCGAGGTCGTCTGGGACCCCATCTGGACCAAAGATCGCCTGACCGAGGAAGCGCGCGACGAACTACTGGACTGCGGAATCGGACTGTAACGATGCCAAGCTACGAAGTGTTCACCCGAACGAAGGCCGGCGACGACCTGATCCACGCCGGCAGCGTCAACGCACCGAACGAGAAACTCGCCCGAATCAACGCCCACGACATGTACGACGAGGAAGACTGGCACGACATGTACATCGTGCCCACCAGCGAACTGGTCGCCGTGAAGCCAGACGAGCTCACCGCCGAACCCGCCGGGGTGGTCGGATGAGCGCAACCGCCGAGACCTGGTCGCAGGAGGCCGTCGACTTCCTGCAGGCGGTCGCCGACACGAAGCTGTTGCTCGGGTTCCGCTACGCCGAGCGGATGTCCTCCGGCCAGTCCATCGAGGACGACGTGGCGAACATGAACGTCGCCCAGGAGGAGTTCGGCCACGTTCGACAGCTGTTCTCCATCCTGGAAGAGCAGGGGCGCAGCCACGAGTGGCTGAACGCCGACCGCGACGCCGGGACCTACGCCAACGCCTCGGTGCTGGACGACCCCGCGGGCGACTGGACCACGTTCGTCGTCGAGACCGGCATGGTCGACCGCGCGGCCTGGCTGCTGCTGGACGCCGTCTCGGCCTCGGAGCTCGACGGCATCCGCGAGAAGATCGCCCAGGAGGAGTCGTTCCACCTCGAGCGCGCCGACGCCTGGTTCGAGCACCTCGCCGAGACCGACCCGGAGGCGGTCGAGGCGGTCCTCGAGGAGGCGGTCCCGCAGGTGCTCTCGTTCATCGGCCCGGCGAGCTACGACGACGAGACCGACCCGCTGGCGAAGGAGGGGTTCACCGACGCCACCGTCGCCGACCTGCGCGAGCAGTTCATCGCGCACTACCGCGCGCTCTGCGAGGAGACCGAGGTCGACTTCGACGTCGCCGACACGGACGCGCCCGACCTGGACGCGTGGGACGCCGTCCGCCGGCGCCAGCAGGGCGGAGCCATCAGCGCGGAGACCGTCGCCGTCGTCCAGGGGACGGAGAACCGCGAGTTCGCGATGGAGTGAGCATGGCAGGCAACACCCGCGCACCGACCGGAACGACCCCGACGGCGACGACCTCGGAGTCGCTCAAGGACGGCGCCCCGAGCTGTCCGTTCTGCGGCTCCGAAGAGGTCCGCCGGGAGCTGGCGTTCGGGAGCGCGCTCTCGAAGAGCCAGTACTCCTGCACGAACTGCGACACGGTGTTCGAGCGCATCCGGTGGGAGGCGCGCCGGCCCACCTCCGCCGCCGACCGCTGACCGTGAGCGACTCGGAGTCGACCGAGACGGGCGGCGAAGACGCCGCTCCAGGGACGACCGACGAGGACGCCGCCGACGCGCGAACGTCGACCGACGGCCCCCAGGGCATGGGCGAGGCCGTCGCCCCCGACGAGACCCGCGTCTGGATGGTCGAGCGGACCTACTCCGCGGACTCGCCGAACATCCTCGTCATCGTCTACGCGACGCCGGACGGCTCGCAGTACGTCCAGAAGGAGTGGGCGTTCAACCGCCACGGCGCCGGCGACGCGCCGAGGGTGACCGCCGCCGTCGACGTGGCGACCGACCGCCTCGACCCGGTTGATGGGGCCGAAACCCGCGACCGGTACGCGACCGAGGCCCAGCGCATGGCCGAGAAGCACGACCCCGACGACGTGGTCTGAGGGCGGGGCGATTTCGGCCAGGTCGGGCGCGTTCGCGCGCAGGTCCCGCTTCGTTCCGACCGGGCGTTCGATCCCCGTTGCGTCCGAACCCTGAATCGGGAGAGGATCCGGGACCGTTGACTCGGAGTCCTGAAGTTGGGACCGTTGACTCGGAGTCCTGAAGT
>JBDGUA010000056.1:0-7545 GCA_042216345.1 Haloferacaceae archaeon | reverse complement strand
GGGACCGTTGACTCGGAGTCCTGAAGTTGGGACCGTTGACTCGGAGTCCTGAAGTGACTGCTTCGTCTACGATTCGCTAATGAGCCAGAGTGTTCTCGCGGCCTCGTTCGATCCCTTCGCGGTGATGAACACGATCGGGTTGATCGCGTTCGCGTTCGTCGGCTCGTCGAAGGCGATCCGTGCGGAGTTCGACGTGCTCGGCGTCACGATCGTCGGATTGGCGATGGCATTCGTCGGCGGCGCGACACGCGACCTCCTCGTGACGCGGGTCCCGTTAGCGCTCCAGTCGCCGCTCGAGATCGGCCTGGGGCTGCTCGGCGTCGGGCTGGCGATCACGCTGAGCGTCGTCCTCACGGCCCCGGAAACGCATCCGCTCACCCTGGTCGCCGACGCGATCGGGCTCGCTGCATTCACGACGACCGGGGCGATCGTGGCGACCGAAGTCGGGATGTCCGTGTTCGGCGTCGTTGCAATCGCCACCATCAACGCCGTCGGCGGGGGCGCGTTCGCGGACATCCTCCTCGATCGGTCCCCGTTCATCCTCTTCGAAGACTTCTACGCCAGCTGTGCGGTCCTGGGCGGGGGCGCCTACTGGGTCGCGGGAACGATCGGCGCGACCGGGGAGACGGCCGCCGTCGCGTGCGCGGTAGTGACGGTGGTGACTCGACTGCTCGCCGTCACGTACGAGTGGTCGCTCCCGACGGCACAGCATCTGGGACGACTGAGCAACTGAACTGCCCCAAGGGGCGCCGTCCGAACGCTCGGTCGACGGGAAAAGCGAGTGCCCCAGAGGGTGACTCCACCGAGTCGCCGTTCAGATCCCGAACAGGCGCTCGGCGTTCTCCTGCAGCATCTTGCGCTTCTGGTCGTCGGTCAGCCCCTCGTGGCTGGCGATGGCCGCCGGCGCGTCGAAGTCCATGTGCGGCCAGTCAGTCGTGAACACGAGCTGGTCCTCCAGGCCGTTGGTCTCAAGCAGCAGCCGGAGCTGCTCGGGCGACTGGGACTCCTCGACGGGCTGGGTGCCGTAGTAGAACTCCCGCATGTAGTCGCTCGGGAGCAGGTCCAGACCGGGCGCGTCGTTGGGGCGCTCGATGTACTCGCGGTCCATCCGGTTCATCGCCATCTGGATCCACGACTGGCCGGCCTCCCAGAAGCCGAAGGTGACGTCGTAGCGCTCGGGGATCTCCTGGCCGATGATCTGGACGACGTGCCGGAGGTGGGCCATCGGGTGGACCAGCGTGTGGTGCTCGACGAACGTGTGGGACTTCAGCGTCCCCGCCGGGAAGTACGGCAGGTTGGTGGAGTCGCCGTGGAAGACGAGGGGGACGTCGTTGCGCTCCAGCGCCTCGAGCACCGGCTCGTAGCGCTCGTGGCCGAAGCCGTAGTCCATGAAGGAGTTGGTGAAGGCGCTGACGAACCCCTCCTCGCCGGCCAGCCGGTCGATCTCGCGGGCGCTCTCCTCGGGGTGGTCCGGGACCACGAGGATGCTGGCGTAGCTGGTGCCGTCGCCGCGGGCGAAGCGGTCGCGCATGAAGTCGTTCATGGCGCGCATGTAGAGCACGCGCTTGTGCGAGGCGGGGATCATGTACGTCTGGAACCCCAGGCCGGCGTTGAACACCGTCCGGTCGATGCCGAACTCCGCGCGCTTGTCGTCGATGTCCTCGGCCTGCTTCACCGCGCCCGGCTCCCAGTCGATCCGCCCGCCGGCGGTCCGGTCCCAGCCGTCGGCCCCGTAGGGGCCCTTCTCGGTCGGCTGGTAGGCGTAGCCCTGGAGTTCGTCCTCGCGGACGGCGTCGTCGTCGACGTACTCGATCAGGTCGGGCGCCGACTCGCCGGTGTGGACCTCCCCGTCCACGACCGCCAGGTCCTCGAGCAGGTCTGTCGCTGTCGTTGGCGTCGTTGCCATGGGTCCACGTGGGTGCAGAAGCGGTAACGATTGTCACCCATCATATTTCGGTGTGTTATATGCGTCGACGGGTCGCCCCGGACGTCTGGCCCCGTCGCGCCCGCCCGTTCAGTCGTCGTTGGCGGGCTCCTGCGCAGTCGACCCGGGCTTGCCCGTGGCATCGCGGAGGTAGACGCGCGGACTCAGCAGCAGCGCGATGGGCACCGCCGAGAGGACGGTCACGGCGGCCAGGATCGCGAACGCCTGCTGGAGGCCGGCGGTGTCGCCGATGTAGCCCACCAGGACCGGCGAAACCGAGCCGATCACGAGCGCGCCGGTCCAGAGGTAGCCGAAGGTGCGGCCCTCGCGGTCGGCGGGCGTGATCTCGCTGATGAGCGCGTCCCGGGCGGGGTTGAGTCCCCACATGCTCGCCCCGAGCAACAGGAGCGCGAGGAACAGCAGCGCGGGCGAGAGGATCGTCGTCGCCAGCAGGGTCAGCACCAGCGTCGCGGTCCCGAGGAACGCCAGCAGGACCAGCCGGCCGTCGTAGCGGTCGACGACGGCGCCGGTCCCGAGCTGGGTGATCCCCGCGGTGATCAGCAGCGCGGCGTAGTAGAAACTCGCGGCGGACTGCGGCGTGATCCGCGCGCCCGCGATCGAGATGGAGAAGCCGTAGACACTGGTGATGAACTGCGGGATGAAGACGTTGACCCCGCCGGCGGCGACCATGCGGATCGAGAAGAACAGGAAGATCGCCAGGATGGGGTAGACGAACGCGCGCCTGTCGAGGGGTTCCCGGTCGGCGTCGGCGTCGTCTTCGCTCACGCGCCCCCCGGCGGGACGCGTCTCGTAGGGCGAGAGGAAGACGAACAGCCCGGCGGCGTAGACCAGCCCCAGCGCGCCGATGCCGACGAGGATCGTGGGCCAGGTCACCACCAGCAGCAGCGCCCCGATGGTCATCGGCGCGACCGCGTCGCCGAACTTGGCGGCCCCGCCGAAGACGCCGAGGGCGCGGCCCTTCCGTTCGGCGGCGACGTTCTCGGAGAGCAGCGGGTAGCCCGTCGGGTGGAGGACGCTCGTGCCGCTGCCGCCGACGAGCATCACCGCGAGCATGATCAGGAACTCCAGGGAGGCGCTGTAGCCGGCGATCGCGACCGTGAACTCGCCCAGCCCGAGCCGGGGGACGAGGGCGAACAGCGCGTAGCAGGTGCTCACCAGCGCCAGCCCGGCCGAGAGGATGTAGCGGCGGTCCCGACGGTCCGAGAGGATGCCCACGGGCGTCTGCCCCAGCCCGGAGCCCAGCGAGAACGCCCCGGCGAGCAGGCCGAGCTTCCAGAGGGGGTAGCCGAAGGCGATGGTCAGGACGGGGATCAGCGGCGGCAACAGCCGTCGGAACACGTGCGAGACGGCGTGGGCGCCACCGAGGGTGAAGACGAATCGGCGCTCTGTCGGATTCACGCTAGCGGGTGACGCGCCGGAACGACCTTAACTGTCGCCCCGAATCGGCCCGGACGCCGGCCGACGTCGGCGAGCGTCCCGAACCAGTTCGGGGGTGGAGGCATGCGGCCCGCGAGCTAAGTGTGGGCCGAGATGAGCGAACTCGACAGCGACGCCAAGCCCGTGACCGACCGCGTGCACGACAACTCCTGGTCGGCGAACCTGGAGGGGCCGGAACACGCCGAAGACCGCGACCTCGTGATCGCCCAGGCGCTCGCGGCGATCGAACACACCACCGCCGGGAACCACGTCAACCTCGTCACCCACGGCGAGCACGGCCACCCCGAGACGTACCTCTATCCCGCGCTCGCGGCAGAGTACGGCGACGACCTCGAGTGGGAGTTCGTCGACCGCTGCGGCTGCGGCGGGTACGTCACACGCGTCCACTGTTGAGAGCCGGGGAGCCACTCGACGCTCCTGCCTACTCGGCTCGCCCCCGAACTCGTTCGATCGACCCGAGCAGGCCTTCTCGACGGGGCGGGTCGGGCGTGGGTCGGCGGTCGTCGCTCAGCGGTCCCGGTACCCGTCGACGTGGTCGCACTGGAGGTCGACGAACCAGTGTCGGTCGCCGGCACCGACCCGGCCGGCCGACGAGGCGGAGTCGCCGCCGATGTCGTACACCTCGTTGACGCCCGCGAGGTCGTTGTGTTCGAGTCGCTCGCGGACCGCCGACGGGACGGCCGGTCCCGGGAGCTGGAGGAAGAGCATCCGGTGGTCACGGAACCCGCGCGCGACCCAGGCGTCCTCGACGTCCGAGCGGGCGGCGAGGTCGGCGGCCAGCGCCTCGAGTTCGGCCCGGCGGTCGCTCATGGGCGACCGACCGCCTCGGTCGCGGGCGCTCGCTCGTGTGTCGACTGAGTGACCTCGCTGGTCTCGCGGACCGGCTCGCCCAGGGCGGCGAGTCCGGCGTTGATCTCCTCGGCGTCGTGGTGGTCGGGCGCGACCGCGACGAGGTCGTACCCGTGGCGGTCCGGGACGTCTGGCATGGTCGTCCGTCGGCGCTCCGCCGCCGTGTCGGTACTCCCGAACGTGTTCGCACGGGCGGGATAGCGACGACGGGCGGCACTCGCTCACCGGGAGCGGGCGAGCTATCGCTTCGGGAGCGTCGCGACGAACTCGTCGTCGGCGCGCTGCTCGACGCGGTAGCTGTCGGCGTCGAACGACTCCCGCTCGGCCTGGAGTTCGTAGAACAGCGGGCGGGGTTCGTGGTCGTTGATCAACTGGAGTTCCTCGCCGGACTCGAGGCCGTCGAAGGCCTCGAAGATCTGCGAGTGGCGGTTCTTGGGGGCGATCTCGCGGACGTCGAGCGTCGCTGCTGGCATGCGAGTCCCACTCCGATCCGCCGGACCATGCACCTTGGCCCGAACCGGTTCGGGGCGGTCGGCTCCGACGCGGACGGATCGGCTCCGGACCGTCGGCTCAGGCGTGTTCGATCCGGACGCGCCAGGTGCCGTCCTCCTGGTCGGTCTCGTGGGTGAACCCGCGCTCCTCCAGGACGTCGTACAGCGGGACCGGCTCGAAGCTGTTGAGCAGCACCAGGGTCTCGCCGCGGTCGAGGTCGGCCAGCGCGTCCACGATGTCGTCGAACGGTTCGCCGTCGATCTCGCGGGCGTCCAGCGTGTGGGCGTCGGTCGAGGACATGGTTTAGCATCCTCCCGACCGGAGTTCGGCGTTCCCCCGAACAGGTTCGTGACAGTCTCCTTCGGCGTCCGGGACCCCGCTCCGGTATGGTCGCGACCAGCCTCGACGCCGAACGCGCCTACGACGACGAACAGTTCCGCACCGTCCCGGTCTTTCGGAGCGAGCGGGTGAAGGCCGTCTTCGGCTACTTCGCGCCGGGCCAGTTCATCCCGGTCCACGCCCCCGACAGCGACGTGGTGGTCGACGTGAAAGCCGGCAGCGGCGTCGTCCGCGACGGAGAGACCGACCGGGCGGTCTCCGCCGGCGACGTGGTCGTGGTCGAGGCCGGCCGGGATCGCGGCGTCCGGGCCGACGAAGACTGCCGCCTCGACGCCCTCCTGGTGACCGCGCCGCCGCCGTCGGACGCGGAGCACGACCCCGTACGAGCGGGGCTTCGCCGCGGCGTGTTCGACCCCGGATCCGACGACTGAACCCGAACCTGTTCGGGGGAAACCGTTGGGGCGCCTCGGGAGAACGCCCACACATGGCCGAGAAGGCATCGCTCGACGCGAGCACCGAACGCGAACGGCTCTTCGAGGACCCGACGCTGGTGAGGCTCCCCCTCGACGCCGGCGAGTCCATCCCGCCGCACTGCCACCCGGACGAGACCATCGTCTGCTACGTCGCACGCGGGAACCTGGACGTGGGCCTCGACGGCGAGACCCACCGCGTCGAGGCCGGCGAACTGCTCCGGTTCGACGGCGGCAGGGAGATCACCGTGAAGGCGGTCGAAGACAGCCTCGCCCTGCTCGTCCTCGTCGACGGGACGTAGGCGGGTCGGGGCGGGACGACGGGTCCCGACAACGGTTTCAACCCTCCGAACATATTCGGGCACAGGTCGATCCCGGACGGGGTCGAACATGTTCGTATGCCAGAAGCGAAATTCCTGATCACGCTGCCCGAGGGGGTCTGGGTGAGCGACGTCTCCCGGTCGTTCCCGGCGGTGACGTTCCGCGTCCTCTCGGTGCTCACGGACGACGCGACGGGCGTGGGCCTGCTCGAACTCGCGGGTCCCGAGGAGGACGTTCCGGCGATCCTCGCGGAGATCGACGACCACGGCGGCATCGACGCGCTCGACGTCATCCAGCAGGTCGAGGGACAGGCGCTGGTGCGCTTCGAGACCTCCTCGCCGCTGCTGTTGCTAGCGGCCCAGCGCTCGGGCGTGCCCCTGGGCCTCCCCCTGGAGATCCAGGACGGGAAGGCGTCGCTCGAACTCACCGCCCCCCACGAGCGCTTCTCGGAACTCGGCGACGAGCTGCGCTCGTTCGGGCTCTCCTACACGATCGAGTACATCCGCCCGCAGGTCGAGCGCGACGAACTGCTGACCGACCGGCAGCGCGAACTGCTCGCCACGGCGGTCGACCTGGGCTACTACGACACCCCCCGCGAGTGCACGCTGACGGAGCTGGCCGACCACCTCGGCGTCGCGAAGTCGACCGCCAGCGAGCGGATGCACCGCGCGGAGGGGGCCGTGATCCGCTCGTTCGTCGACGAGCGCGTCGGCCCTTCGGGCCGGGCTGTCGAGACGCTGGACCCGTCGAGCGGTCGGTAGTCCGTCGCTCGGTGAGCCCTAGTCGTGGGGGCTCCAGATGGCCGTGAGCACCTGGTCGTCGAGTTCAACCGTCTCGTAGTCGTACCCCCGGTCCTCCAGTTGCGGGTAGAGGTGCTGGGGCGCCCGGTCGTTGCGCTGGAGCAGGAGGAGGTCCTCGTCCAGGTCCGCCAGCGTCTCCAGCGTCTCGGTGAGCGGCTTCGGTGGCCCGAGCGCTCGCACGTCCAGGAGTTCGACGTCGCGGTCGGTCGGGACCCCGGTGTCGGCGAACCGGTCGAGCAGGTCAGTCTGTGGGGCCATACAGGAATCGAGGGGCGCGGGCGACCAGTCTGCTGCCCCGAACTGGTTCGGGCCCGTGCGGACGAGCCAACTGGTTCGGGTCGGTGCGGACGAGTCGAACTGATTCGGGCCCGTGCGGACGAGTCAGTGGGTGTCGCCTACGCCTGCTCCTGCAGGAGCCGTCGGAGCACCGTGTGGAGCACGCCGCCGTTCTCCTCGTACATGACGCCGGCGGGGGTGCCGACCTCTGCGGTCACGGGGAACTCGACGGTCGAGCCGTCCTCGCGGGTGGCGACGACGGTGAGTTCGTCGTTGACCGACAGCCCGTCGTCGAGACCGCGGATGTCGAAGTGCTCGCTCCCGTCGAAGCCGAGCGACTCCCAGGAGTCGCCGTCCTCGAACGCCAGGGGCAGCACGCCCATGCCGACGAGGTTGTCCCGGAAGATGCGCTCGTAGCTCTCGGCGATGGTCGCGCGCACGCCGAGGAGGTCGGTCCCCTTCGCCGCCCAGTCCCGCGAGGAGCCGGTCCCGAACTCCTCGCCGGCCAGGACCACCAGCGGGGTGCCCTCCTCGCGGTAGCGCTCGCTGGCCTCGAAGACCGTGGTCTCCTCGTCGGTCGGCTGGTGGATCGTGTAGCCGCCCTCGACGTCGTCGA
>JBDGUA010000018.1:0-24874 GCA_042216345.1 Haloferacaceae archaeon | reverse complement strand
AGATGGGGGACGAGCAGAACCGATAGAATCGAAGGGATGTCTGCCCGGAACACTAACGGCCGGCATCATCCCGTGGCGGCGTGCCGCGTCAGCCGGGAAACCCTCGTGCCGGGCACCTGCCCCTCGAGGCGGGCAGGGACTCCTGTCGTCGGCTCGCGCCGGCGACGGTTGCGCGAGGCGCAACCCGTGTCGCGTGCCCGGGTTCGCCGCGCTGTCATCGCACCCGACGTGGGTAGGCTCGGGCGGGGACTAGAGGCACGCACTCCGACCTATGGGGCAGACGGTGATACGGCTTGCGCCTGCGTCGCCGTCGCTCACTCCCCGGTCAGCGCGTCGCTCGCGGGCGCGAAGTCGATCGTCTCGCCGCGGTCGCGCTCGCGGGCCTTCTCGTAGAGCATGTGGGCGGCGGCGACGGTCTCGATGCCGGTACCGCCCGAGTCGAAGACGGTGATCTGCTCGTCGTCGACGCGGCCCTCCTCGATCCCGGCGACGATCTCGCCGAGTTCGGCGTGGACGTGGTTCTCGTCGACGGCGCCCTCCTCGACGGCGTGGAGGAACGAGCCCGCGTCGCGGGTCGCTCGCTCGCGCAGGTCCAGAACGTACCTCGCCCGGGCGACCGTCGTCGCGTCGAGTTCCCGCTTGTCCGGGCTGTACTGCCCCATCGCGGTGACGTGGGTCCCCGGTTCGAGCAGGTCGCCGTCGAAGACGGGCTCGTCGGCGTTCGTCGCCGTGATCACGACGTCGGCGTCCTCGACCGCGGCGGCGCTGGAGGCGACCGCGGCGACCGAGGCGTCCAGCGCCTTGTTCATCTCGCCGGCGAACTCCTCGCGGTGCTCCTTGGTCGGCGAGTAGACCCAGACGGTGTCCAGGTCCCGGACAGTCGCGGTGCACTTGAGCTGGCCGCGGGCCTGGGCCCCGCTGCCGATGACCGCGACGGACTCGGCGTCCTCGCGCGCCAGGGCGTCGACCCCGACCGCGCCCGTCGCGCCCGTCTTGAAGGGGTTCATGCTCGCGCCGTCGAGCATCGCCAGCGGCGCGCCGGACTCGGCGTCGAACAGCGGCGTCGCGAACCAGGCGTCGCGCTCGGCGAAGCCGGCGGCGTACATGTACCCGCCCATCGCGCCCGTGTCCGGCAGGACCGCCGCGTAGGTCGTCAGCATCCCCGGCGGCTCCGCGTTGAGCAGTTTCGTCCGCGGTTCGGCGGGCGCGCCCTCGCCGCGCTGGCGGTACCCCTCCCGGACGGCGTCGACGTACTCTGCCGGCGTCGCCAGGTCGGCGACGTCCGCGCTCCGCAGAAACAGCGTCTCGGTCATACTCGGACCATCGAAAGCCAGCGCAAAAACCGTGCCGGCAGCGGCGTCAGTCCGCGTTCAGGGGGCCAGGATCAGTCCGCGTTCAGGACCTGGGTGTTCGGCGAGGCGGGCGTGTCCGGCATCGTCGTCGCCTCGGGGGACCGGGCGCGAACGACCGACTCGGGGGACCGGTCGACGGGACCGTTCACGAACATGGCGTGACCCATGGCCGCGACGGCCACCGTCGAGGCGAGCGGCACTGCTGTGGTCAAAGAGATGCCTGCGAGCATGAGCGTCGTAGTGATGCCAAGCAGTGCGGCCGGGATGAACCCGAGAACGTAGTCGTAATACCCAGTCATAATACAATACATACTACGGGGAGGGGATATATAATAGTTTGTGGTTACTCCAGAGAATCTGACCTAAATCTCGTTTGGAACGCACTCATAACTTATGCACTGGAAAAGTTCCAAATTCTGGCACTTTTGCCCTCGATTGCTCGGTTGCTCTCCAGCGAGATGAAAGCGAAAATTCGGTGTTTGCTGGCCTCTAGGCGGCGTTTCGGCTATGCGAATCGGTGGTACACCACACGCCAGACGGCGAGTCCGAGCGCGCCGAACAGTAAGGTAACGAGCAGGAACGAGAGCTCGACCCCGCCGTGAAGCCACGGCGTCGCCCGTAGCGCGAGCGCGATCAGGTCGCCGACGAGCCACGCCCGCAGCGCCAGGTAGACCGCCGCGGTCGAGGACTCGACCGCGCCGATGGCGTACGCGCCCAGGGGGAGGCTGGCGACGGCCCAGCCGAACAGGAAGGGCGCGATGGTCGCGAGCACGTACAGCGGGCGGTCCGTCAGGACGGCGAACCCTTGGTGACGGGCGGTCCCGAGGGCGAACACCACGGCGAGGACGAGGACGTCCCCGACGGCCATCGGTGCGGCGGCGCGGTGGATCCGGTCGTCGAACATGTCTCGCCCTTTCGCGGCGACCCTATTGGCTCCCACGCTTGACGCCGGCGACGGTGTAGCCGAACCCGCGGTCGAGCACGCGGGCGTCCAGACCCGCGTCCTCGAGGACGTGCGCGAGGTCGTCGGGCGCGAAAAAGCGGGACCCGAACCCCACGAGGTGTTCGGCGGCCACCAGCGCCCGCCCCGGCACCGTCGTCGGGTCGAAGTCGCGGACGACGAGGACCCCGCCGGGCGCGAGCACCCTGACGACTTCGTCGAGGACGGCGCGGGCGTTGGGCACGTGGTGCAGCGCGTCGACGACGAGGACGGCGTCGGCGACGCCGTCGCGGAGCGGGAGTCGCATCGCGTCGCCGGTCACGGTCTCCAGGCCCTTCGAGCGCGCGGCCCGGAGCATCCCCGGGGCGGCGTCGACCACGATGGCTTCCCCGGACTCCAGCGCCGCGGCCGCCCGGCCGGTCCCCCCGGCGAGGTCGACGACGCGCTCGAGGTCGCGGTCGGCCAGCGCCAGTCCGGCCCGGAGGTCCGCCGCGCGGGCGCCGGGCATGGCGAGGTCGTACAGCCCCCCGAGCCGGTCGAAAAAGCGGACGTCGCCTGGCCCGTACATCGGGGGGTCGTACGGGCGACAGCCCTTTATATCCGACTCCCCGTGGCTCCACAAATGGAGTTCTCCCTGCTCGGCTGGCCCGAGGACGGGCCGACCCTGCGGCTCGACTACCGCCGGTTCAGCTACGCGGGGAAGTTCGTCATGTCGAACACGGGCAAGGCCGTCGTCCGCGTCGCGGGGCGGGACCCCCCGGAACTGGAGCAGACCGACCGCCCGGTCCCGGACCCCGACGCGTTCGACGACTCGGTCGTCGCCGCCGCCGCGTTCAACGAGGACCGGACCGACCCGGGCGTCCTCTGGATCCGGTACGTCACGGTCTCGAGCGAGCGCCGCGGGGAGGGCATCGGCCCGCGGCTGGTCGCGTTCGTCGTGGCCCACGCCGAGCGACGGGGGTACCGCCGCCTCCGCATCGCCGTCAACAACCCCTTCGCCTACCACGCCATGTACAAGGTCGGGTTCGTCTACACCGGGCGGGAGACCGGCATGGCCGAACTCGTCCTCGAGCGCCCGGGCCAGCGCGATCAGGCGAGCTACCAGTGCGGGCTCGACGTCTTCCGCGAACGCGACCGCGGCGACCCCGAGGCGTCGTTCCTCCGGGCGCGGGAGGGCGAGGCACCGCCGGAGCTGCTCGCGCCCGACGACTGCGAGGCGTTCGACGTCGCCGAAGCCCCCGGACACGAGGCGACCGACGTCGCGGCGGGCGCTCCCGGCCCCGCGTCCGGCGACGACGAATCGACCGACTCGGGGGCGTGAGCGCCTCGGCCATCGACCGACTCGGGAGCTTGAAAGCCTCGGCCCCCGAAGGGCCGCCGATGGGACTCTCGGATCTCCGCCAGCTCGCGGCCATCGAGGAGGTCGCGTTCGAGCGACTGGAGGGCAGCGTCGTCGCCGTCGACGCGCACAACTGGCTGTACCGCTACCTGACGACCACGGTCAAGTTCACCCGCGACGGGGTCTACACGACCGACCGGGGCGAGGAGGTCGCCAACCTCGTCGGCCTCGTCCAGGGCCTGCCGAAGTTCTTCGAGCACGACCTGACGCCGGTGTTCGTCTTCGACGGCGGCGTGACCGACCTCAAGGAGGCCGAGGTCCAGGCCCGCCGCGAGCAGCGCGAGGCCGCCGAGGAGCGCCTCGCCGAGGCCCGCGAGGCCGGCGAGTCGGTCGAGGCCGCCCGGCTGGAGGCCCGGACCCAGCGCCTCACCGACGTAATCCAGGAGACCACCCGGGAGTTCCTCGACCTGCTGGACGTCCCCTACATCGAGGCGCCCGCCGAGGGCGAGGCCCAGTGCGCCCACATGGCCGCCCAGGGCCGGGCGGACTACGCCGGCAGCGAGGACTACGACACCCTCCTGTTCGGCGCGCCCCTGACCCTCCGGCAACTCACCAGCAAGGGCGACCCCGAGCTGATGGACCTGGCGAAGACCCTGGAGAACCTCGAGCTGACCCGCGAGCAGCTGATCGACGTGGCGATGCTCTGCGGCACCGACTTCAACGAGGGCGTGCGGGGCGTCGGCCCGAAGACGGCCCTGAAGGAGGTCAGAGAGCGCGGTGACCTCTTCGCCGTGCTGGAGGCCCGGGACGCCGAGATCGCCAACGCGGAACGCGTGCGGGCGTTCTTCCGCGACCCGCCGGTCACCGACGACTACGACTACGACCTCGACCTCGACCCCGACCTCGACGCCGCGAGGCGCTACGTGATCGAGGAGTGGGAGGTCGACCCCGACGAGGTCGAGCGCGGCTTCGAGCGCATCGAGGAGTCGGTGGTCCAGACCGGACTGGACCGCTGGACGTGACGCGATCCCGGGTCCGGCGCGTGGGCGGTCGCTTCGCCCTCCGAAGCGCCGCGGAGGACCGATACTGAACCATTTTTACGCCCCCCGCGCCCACACGCGAACAATGACCGACACCGAGTACGACTACGAGGCGCTCGGGCTGGTCGCGGGGCTGGAGATCCACCAGCAACTGGACACCGCGACCAAGCTGTTCTGCAACTGCCCGACCGAGCGCCGCGAACCCGAGGAGGCCGCGCGCTCGTTCACGCGCTACCTCCACCCGACGAAGAGCGAACTCGGCGAACTCGACGAGGCCGCCGTCGAGGAGAGCCGGGTCGACCGCGAGTTCGAGTACCTCGCGTTCGACACCACCTGCCTGGTCGAGGAGGACGACGAGCCGCCCCACCGCCTCGACGAGGAGGCCCTCGCGGTGGCCCTCCAGATCGCGGATCTGCTGGACGTCACCGTCGTCGATCAGCTCCACGTGATGCGCAAGATCGTCGTCGACGGCTCGAACACCTCGGGCTTCCAGCGCTCGACGCTGCTTGGCCGCGACGGCGAGATCCAGACCAGCGAGGGCGCCGTCGGCGTCGAGGACCTGATGCTCGAGGAGGAGTCCGCCGGCCGCGTCGCCGAGACCGACGACGGCGTGCGCTTCTCGCTGGATCGGCTGGGCATCCCCCTCGTCGAGATCGGCACCCGGCCCGACATCTCCTCGCCCGAGCAGGCCCGCGAAGCCGCCGAGCGCATCGGCATGCTGCTGCGCTCGACCGGCGAGGTGAAACGCGGGCTCGGCACCATCCGCCAGGACGTCAACGTCTCCATCGCCGACGGCGCCCGCGTCGAGATCAAGGGCGTCCAGAGCCTCGACGACATCGACGACATCGTCCGCTACGAGGTCGGGCGCCAGGCCGAACTGCTGGACATCCGCGACGAACTCCAGGCCCGCGAGGCCGCCGTCGGCGAGGTCCAGGAGGTCACCGAGGTCTTCGAGGACACCGACAGCGGCGTCATCGCGGGGGCCCTGAACGGCGGCGGGAAAGTGATGGCCGTCCCCCTCTACGGCTTCGACGGCCTCGTCGGGCGGGAGATCGAGCCCGACCGCCGCCTCGGCACCGAGTTCTCAGACCACGCCAAGCGCAACGGCGCGGGCGGCATCTTCCACACGGACGAACTCCCGGCCTACGGCGTCACCGGCGAGGAGGTCGAGCGCCTGCGCGCCGCCGTCGACGCCGGCGACGAGGACGCGGTCGCCATCGTCGCCGACGACCCCGAGACCGCCGACCTCGCCATCGAGGCCGCCGCCGAGCGCGCCGCCGTCGCCATCGAGGGCGTCCCGGAGGAGACCCGCGGCGCCACCGACGACGCCACGACCCGGTACCTCCGGCCGCTGCCCGGCGCGGCGCGGATGTACCCCGAGACGGACGTCCCTCCCGTCGAACCCGACGTCACGGAGGTCGAGACGCCCGAACTCCTCACCGAGAAGGTCGAGCGCTACCAGGCCGAGTTCGACCTCGACGCGGGGCTGGCCGAGCAGGTGGCCTACGGCAGGCGCATGCCGCTGTTCGAGGACGCGGTCGCCGCCGGCGTCGATCCCACGTTCGCGGCGACGACCCTGGAGTCGACGCTGACCGAACTCCGCCGCGACGACGTGCCCGTCGGGCGCCTTGACGACGAGCACCTGCTCGCGGTGCTGGAGCTGGTCGAGTCGGGCGACCTCGCCAAGGAGGGCGTCAACGAGGTCCTGGCGGTCCTGGCCGAGAACCCCGACCTCTCCCCCGAGGCGGCGGTCGAGGAGGCCGGCCTGGCCGGCGTCGGCGAGGCCGAGGTCCGGGAGGCCGTCGTCGAGGTCGTCGAGCGCAACGAAGACCAGATCCAGGAAGAGGGCATGGGCGCGTTCTCCGCGCTCATGGGCGAGGCGATGGGCGCGCTCCGCGGCAAGGCCGACGGCGAGGTCGTCAGCGACGTGCTCCGCGAGGAGATCCAGAAGCGCGCCTGAAGGCGGCCGTCAGATCCGTTCCCGAGGTCGCCCGTCGGATCTGTTACCGGGGGCGCCCGTCGGAGCGGTGCCCGCGCGCCCTCGTCACGCAACCTACTTGTCGGACCGCCGGCCACCTCCGCCATGAGCGACCCTCGCTCCTTCGAGGAGATCGACGTCGGCGAGCGCGCCGAGTTCGGCGCCTACGAGGTCACCGAGTCGGAGATCCTGGAGTACGCCGAGCGCTACGATCCCCAGCCGTTCCACACCGACCCCGCGCACGCCGCGGAGTCGGCGGCCTTCTTCGACGAGGTGATCGCCCCGGGCTGGCTGGTCGCCTCCATCTCCCAGCGCCTGCTCGTCGAGCACTACACGCCGACGATGCGCAACATCGCCGCGAAGGGCGCCGACGACCTGCGCTGGCGGGCGCCCGTGACGGCGGGGGACGTCCTCACCTGCCGCGTCGAGGTCGTTGACAAGGAAGCCCACCGGGAGGACCGCGGGCGGGTCGACCTGCGGATCGAACTGTACGACGGGGACGACGAACTCGTCTTCGGCTTCGTCGGACTGGTGATCGTCGAGCGGTCCGCGTCCGCGTAGTCGACGAACACGACGCTTCCCGGACGAAAACGACCCGCATCGACGAGCGAACGGAACCGGCGCCGGAACACCTGCGTTCCCGGGGTGAGCTATTTCACACCCGGCCCGAAACGCCACTGCTATGTCGACGCTGATCACCGGCGGAGCAGGCCTGATCGGGAGCGCGATCGTCGAACGGCTCCACGAACGTGGAGAGACCGCGGTCCGGTTCGATCTCGAGGGCAAACAGCCGTCGGACACCGACGTTCCGTTCTACGCCGGCGACGTTCGGAACTACGACGCCCTCGCCGACGCGATCGAGGAGCACGACCCGGACCGTCTCGTCCACCTGGCGGCCATCATCGGCTCGCGAACGAACGAGATCCCCACCGAGGCCCTGCAGGTGAACGCCGTCGGCACGGACAACGTCTTTCGCGCCGCGAAAGCCTACGACATCGACCGCGTCGCGTGGACGAGTACGCTCGGGGTGTACGGCCCGGCGTCATCCTATCCGACCGACGCGGTCTCCGAGGAGACGGTCACGCCGGCGGCCTACAACGTCTATCCGGCCTCGTCGTTCTACCGGGCGATGAAGCAGCTCAACGAGTACCAGTCCAGGATGTACGCGGCCGAACACGGGGTCGACACCCGTGCCGTCCGCCCGAGCGTCGTCTTCGGGCCCGAACGCGATCGAGGGTGGCTCGGGCGGTTCATCGACGACGCGATCGAGACGGGCGAGAGCACGATCGAACGCCCTCCCGACGCCGCGCTCCCGCTGGTCTACATGACCGACGTGGCCGAACTCATCGTGGCGGTGCTGCTCGCGGAGGAGCCCGCCCACCAGGTGTACAACACGGGCGCGAACACGGTAACGGCACGCGAACTCGCCGACGTCGTCGAGCAGGAGACCGGCGGGACGGTGCACTGCAACCCCGACGCTCCCCCGAAGGCCTCGCCGGCGGAGATCGGAAACGATCGAGCCGTCGAGGAGTTCGACTACTCGCTGCTGTCGATGGCCGACGCGGTCAGAGATTACATCGAACGGATCTCCTGAGCCACCGGCCGCTACTTCCAGCGGTCGGGCTCGTCGTGCTTCTCCAGCAGCTCCTCGCGGTGCTCGAGCTGACGGATCGCCCGCCGGAACACGCCCATCAGGGTGTGGACCTCCCGGTCGGTCGGGTGGGCCCGGCCCACCAGTCGCCGGACGAGGCGCATGGTCTTGCCCCGCTTGCGCTCGTTGTAGCCCGAGGCGTCGAGGAAGTCGCCGACGTAGTCGTAGAAGCGTTCCACGTCCGCCTCCTCGGCGCGCTCGAGTTCGACGTCGGGCAGTTGCGTCTCGGGGACGGTCAGTTCGCGGAGTTCGTAGAGCAGCACCGTCGCCGCCTGGCCGAGGTTGAGCACGGGGTAGTCGGCGCTGGCGGGGATGGAGACCACCTCGTCGAGCTGGGCCAGTTCCTCGTTGGTCAGGCCGGTCCCCTCCCGGCCGAAGACGATGGCGACAGGCGCCTCGACCGTCGCCAGCGAGTCGGCGAGCTCTGCGGGCGTCTTGAACGGGAACCGGACGTGCCGGCGGCTGTCCTCGCCGGTGATGGCCGTCGAGCCGACCGTGTAGTAGTGTTGGACGACCTCCTCAAACGCGACGACGTCGGCGTTCGGGAGCACGTCCTCGCGGGCGTGGCCGGCGAAGCCGTAGGCCTCGCTGTCGCGGTCGAACACCGCCTCGGGCGGGTCGACCAGCTTCAGGTCCGAGAGCCCGAAGTTCTTCATCGCCCGGGCGATGGTGCCGACGTTGCCGGGGGTCTCGGGTTCGACCACGACCACCACGGGCTCGATCCGGCGGGTCGCGTCCCCCGGTGGGTCGCCTCCGGCGTCGTGCTCGTCGCTCATCGGATCACTTCGAGGGGTAGTCGGTGCCGAGGACGTCGCTCACGTCTTCCTCGTCCAGCGGGTCGGCCTCCTCGCGCTCCTCGGCCTTGCCCTCGCCGGCGGCCTCCAGGATGTCGATCTCGCGGCCCTCGAACTCCGCGTTGAGCCGCCGCTGGATCTCGTCGGGCCCCGGCGGCTCCGGGAGGGCGTCCGGGTCGGCGTCGACGTGGTCGAGGCCGCCGTAGCCCTCCGGCGCCCGGTTGCCGTCGTCGAACCACTCGTGGAAGGCGTCGTTGAACGCGGGGTCGCCCCGGTAGTCGCTGCCGCCGGCCTCGCGGAACCAGTAGAGGAAATCCGCCTCGTGGGCCTCGCAGAGCAGCACCTCGTCCATCGGCTCCCCGTAGACGATGGTGGCCTCGTTGCAGCGGCGCTTCTCGGCCTCCCCGTGGATCAGGTAGCAGGCGTCGCAGGGCTCGCCGATCAGGTAGTGCAGGCGCTGGAGGCGCTCGGCGTCGTCCTCGTCCATCTCGTCGAGCGGCCGGTACTCCCCGTCCCCGTCGAAGATCTCGGACTCCTCGAAGCGCCAGCCCCGGAGTCCCACGCTCACTTTCGCCATTTGACGGCGGTAGCCGACGAGCGGATAAAAAGAGCGTGATAGCGAGCATCCCCGGCGGTCCGCCCGGAAAGGCTGAGTGGGCGTCCCGTCCCCGCGAGGGATTCCGCCACCGGACCGCCTTTGTGTCGGCGGGTCGTGGCGAGTGACATGCGCAACGTCGACGCGGCGGGGCTCGGGATCGGCGACGACTACCCGCCGCGGATCATGGGCGTGCTGAACGTCAGCCAGGAGTCGCCCTACAGCCCCAGCGTCTTCGCCGACCCCGGCGAGGCCGCCGCCTACGTCGACCACGAACTCGTCGACGAGGGCGCCGACATCGTCGACGTGGGCCTGGAGTCGGCCAACAAGCGCCTCGAGGTGCTCACCGCCGAGGAGGAACTCGCCCGCCTCGACACCGCCGTCGAGGCCATCGAGAGCGTCTCCGGCGACGCCGTCTTCTCGATCGAGACCCGCTACCACGAGGTCGCCGCCGAGGCCCTGGACCGCGGGTTCGACGTCGTGAACGACATCTGCGGGTTCGCCGACCCCGAGATGGCCCGCGTCTGCGAGGAGCGCGACGCCGCCGTCGTCAAGATGGCCAGTCCGCCGGACCTGGAACGACCGGGCGCCGTCGAGGAGACGCCCTGGGCCGACCGGCGGGGGGAGGCGTGGGCCGACGAGGCCGACTACGTCGACCAGGTCTACGAGGCGCTGAAGCAGCACGGCTTCACCGAGAAGACGATCGTCGACCCGGCCTTCGGCGGCTGGAGCGAGGCCCAGACGCTGGCCGACGACCGCGAGACATTCTGTCGGCTGCGGGAGTTCCGGGCGCTCGGTCGGCCCATCCTGGTCTCGATCAACCGCAAGAACTTCCTCCGGCAGCTCGCCGACCGGGAGACCGAGGCCGCCCTCCCGGTGAGTCTGGCGGCCACGTCGATGGCCGTCGAGCGCGGCGCCCACGTGATCCGCACCCACGACGTGGCCGAGACCCGCGACGCCGCCCTCGTCGGCGCCGCGTTCGCCCGCGAGCGGGTGCGCGACGGGGGCGAGATCGGCGTCGAGGAGCTCGACGTCACCACCCGGTCGGAGGCCGAGCGCCACCTCGGCGACCTCGACGCCGACGCCGACGACGTCGCCGCGGCGACCGACCGGGCGGTCGTCCGCTCGTTCGCCTTCCGGGGGCTCGCGGGCGTCGAACGCGGCGCGATCCAGGCGGCGACCAGCGGCGTGAACGCCCAGTTCGTCGCCGGCGACGGGGCGGGCGTCCTCGTGGGCACCCGATCGGGGGTCCGGGCGGTCGCCGAGTCGGCCTCGGGCATCTCGGAGCGCCTGACCGCCGCGCTGGCCGCGCTCGACGACGCCTTCGTCTGACGCGCGTCGGCGCTGTACGGGTTCAGCGAAGAGAAAGCTTATGCCAGTCGATCATGAAACCACGACGTGGAAGCCGGAGGGGCACGCGGGTAGGGGTACTTCGTGCAACTCCGGCCCATACCGCATTATTTCGGCCGAGCAACCGAACCGACTAGCGGCCAGTATCCACCGATGAACCCGCCATCTGTCGATCTCACGCCATGAAATTCGACGTCTGGGAGCCCGTCTACCGCCGCATCCTCGAGGATTTCGGCTTCGACCGGGCCGCCGACGAACGAGCCAGGGACGTCCTCGCCGGCCTCCTCGCCGACGCCGACCTGTTCGACCCCGCCGACCTCGACTTCTCGGGGCGGACGGTCGCCGTCGCCGGCGCGGCCCCGTCGCTCCCGACCGATCTCGACCTCGCCCGGGAGGCCGACGCCGTCGTCTCCGCCTCGACCGCCGCGGACGTCCTCCGCGACGCCGGCGTCGACGTCGACCTCATGGTGACCGACCTGGACAAGAACCCCGGGACGGGCCGGGACCTCACCCGGGCGGGGGTCCCCGTGGCGGTCCACGCCCACGGCGACAACGTCCCCGCCGTCCGGGAGTGGGTCCCCGAGTACGATCCTGCAGCGCTCCTGCCGACGACCCAGGCCGCACCCAGGGGTCCGGTCCGCAACTTCGGCGGGTTCACCGACGGCGACCGGGCGGCGTTCCTCGCCGACGCCCTCGGTGCCGCGCAACTGACCTTCCCCGGGTGGGACTTCGACGACCCCGCGGTCGACCCGGCGAAGGCGCGGAAGCTCCGCTGGGCCGAGCGTCTGCTCTACTGGCTGGAGATCCGGCGGGACGAACGCTTCGCCGTCCTCGACGGGCGCCGCGCGGGGCTGGAACGCGTCTGGGAGTGAGGGTTGACGAGCGAGCGGGGTCGCCCGGGCGCCGATTGCGGACGCGTCCGGCGCCGATCGGACGGCCCACACCCGACCTGCCAGCCACTACCTTGAGGGGCCCGCCGCGTGACGATTGGGGTATGCAACTGTTCTGGCACCGTCGCGACCTCCGGGTGAGCGACAACCGCGGCCTCGCAGCCGCGGTCGCGGCCGCCCCGGATCGCGGGCCGGTGGTCCCGCTGTTCGTCCTCGACCCGCCCGTCCTCGAGCACGCCGCCCCGCCCCGCGTCGCGTTCCTGCTGGACGCCCTGGCCGCCCTGCGCGAGCGCTACCGCGAGCGCGGGAGCGACCTCCTCGTCCTCGAGGGCGAGGCCACGGGGCTGCTCGGAGACCTCGCCGTCGCCGTCGACGCCGACCGGGTCGTCTGGAACGAGGACTACTCGGGGCTCGCCCGCGAGCGCGACGAGGCCGCCCGCGCGACCCTGGAGGACGTCGGCGTCGAGTTCGCGTCCCACCAGGACGCCGTGCTCCACCACCCCGACTCGATCCGGACGAACCAGGGCGACCCCTACTCGGTCTACTCCTACTACTGGAAGAAGTGGCGCGACCGGGAGAAGGCCCCGCCCGCGCCCGCCCCTGAGGACTCGGCGCTCGTCGACGCCGACCGCCTGCGCGATCTCGTCAGCGACGTGGACCTCGACGCCGACGGCCAGTTTCACGAGACGCTCCCGACGCTCGAGGACCTCGGGTTCGACGCGCCCGAGGCCGACGTGCCCGACGCCGGCACCGACGTCGCCCGCGGGCTGTTGGGGAACTTCTGCGCGGGGGACGTCTTCCGCTACGAGGAGGCACGGGAGTACCCCGCCCGCGACGCCACCTCCCGGCTCTCGCCGCACCTGAAGTTCGGGACCATCGGCCCGCGCGAGGTGTGGGGGGCGACCGTCGAGGCCCGGGCGGACGCGGCGGATGGGGGCGAGAGTGTCGACGAGGGCGACGGCGACGGAAGCGCCGACGCCGAGGAAAGCGCCGACGCCGAGGAAAGCGCCGACGCCGACGCAGGCCGTGCGTCGTCCGTCGAGACGTTCCAGTCCCAGCTCGCCTGGCGGGAGTTCTACACGCAGGTGCTCTACCACCACCCCCGGGTGGTCACCGAGAACTACAGCGACTACGCCAACCCGATCGAGTGGCGCGAGGACGAGGCCGCGCTGCAGGCCTGGAAGGACGGCGAGACGGGCTACCCCATCGTCGACGCCGGGATGCGCCAGCTCCGCGCGGAGGCCTGGATGCACAACCGCGTGCGGATGATCGTCGCCTCGTTCCTGACGAAGGACCTCCTGCTCGACTGGCGCGCGGGCTACGCCTGGTTCCGGGAGAAACTGGTCGACCACGACACCGCGAACGACAACGGCGGCTGGCAGTGGGCGGCCTCGACCGGCACCGACGCCCAGCCGTACTTCCGGATCTTCAACCCGACGACACAGGGCGAGCGCTACGACCCCGACGCCGAGTACGTCCGGCGGTACGTCCCCGAACTCCGCGACGTCGACGCCGAGGCGATCCACGACTGGCCCGACCTCGACCCCGACCGTCGGCAGGAACTCGCCCCCGGCTACCCGGCGCCGATCGTCGACCACGCCGAGCGCCGCGAGCGAGCCATCGAGCTGTTCGAGCGAGCCCGCGGCGAGGAGTGATTCGGCCCGGGCGGTGTTCAGTCCCGCCGGAGCGCCAGCCGCGAGACGCAGAGCCCGCCGAGCACCGCGACCGCCGCCAGCGCCAGCCAGCCGGCGTCGTAGCCGGCGGTGTCGGCGAGGTAGCCGAACAGCGGCGGCGCCACCAGCCCGCCGGCGTTGATCGTGGTCTGCCCGCCGGCGGTCGCGGCCCCGACCTCGCCCTCGTCGACGATGGCGGTCAGGCAGCCGTAGTAGATGCCCGGGAAGCCCAGCACGAACAGCCCGAGGACGGCGAACGTCGCCGCCGCGGGAATGGGCGCGTCCACGACCGTCACGGCGACGAACAGCGCCGCGGTGAGGAACGCCTGGACGGCCAGCACCCGCGCGTTCGCGACGGCGTCGGACCAGGGGAGTCGGTCGGCGACGTAGCCCCCGGCCAGGCGACCGACGCTCCCGGTCACCTGCAGCAGCGCCAGCGTCGCGCCGGCGACCCCCGCCGCGGCGCCGACCGACTCGGTCATGTCGAGGACGACGTAGCCCGTCGTCGTGAACACGGTCGCCCCGAAGAACAGCCCCGAGAGCACCAGCGTCCGGTAGGCCGGGTCGCCGAAGAGGCCGCGCACGTCCGGCAGCGAGAGCGACCCGCTGCCGGCCTCGCCCTCGAACCCGAGGCCGAACGCGACGGCGACGACCGCGGCGACGACCGCGGCGACGAGAAAGCCCAGCCGCCAGTCGCCCCGGGAGGCCGCCGCGGTGATCAGCAGCGCGCCCGACCCGCTGCCGACGGTGACGCCAACCTGCTTGACGTTCATGGCGAGGTTGCGCCGGCCCGGGGGCGCCGCGGTGACGACCGCCCGGTTGGTCGCCGGCATCGCCGTGGCGTAGGCGCCGCCGACCAGCACCAGCGCGACCAGGAGCAGCGGGAACGACGGCGCCAGGCCGACGACCACCATCGCCAGCGCGAGGGCGCCCAGGCCCCCGACCATCGACAGCCGCTCGCCGTAGGCGTCGACGACGGCGCCGGCGGGGAACAGCAGCAGGATGTAGCCCAGCAGCGCCGCGGTGACGGCCACGCCCACGAGCGTCCGCGAGACGCCGAACTCGGTGCGCACGAACGCCGTCGCCGCGAAGATCGCGTAGAAGCAGACGCTGGCGGTCACCTGCCACCCGCCGACGAGTCCGATGTCGCGCCACTCGCGCATGGGCGGGGATCGGCGACGCGCCTACAAGGGGCTGACCTTCCGGAGACGCCGTGGCGGTCGGTTCCGCGTCCCGTGGTGACACGCCGGGTCCGCGACGGTCACCCCGCCGCTTCGATCAGGTCCCGCCCGAGCGCCGCCAGTTCCTCGGCCCGCTGTTCGTCGCGGGCCTCGGCCGTGACGCGGATCAGCGGCTGGGTGCCGCTGGCCCGGACGAGCAGCCACCCCTCGTCGGTCTCGGCGCGGACGCCGTCGATGGTGGTGACCGAGTCGAAGCGCTCGCGGACGCGCTCGGCCACGCGCTCCATCCGGGCGGCCTTGTCCTCGACCTCGACGTTGGCCCGGCGGATCGGGTAGCGCGGCAGGTCGGCCACCTGCGCCGCGAGGGGTCCCTCGCCGGCGACCAGTTCGACCAGTTTGCACGCCGCCAGCGGGCCGTCGGGACAGAGGGTCTCGTCGGGCCAGATCCACGCGCCGCTGGGCTCGCCGCCGAAGGCGACGCCGGGGGCGTTCGCGCGCTCGGCCACGTAGACATCGCCCACCTTCGTGTGGACGACCGACGCGCCGACCGACGCCAGCGCGTCGTCGACCAGGAGGCTCGTGTCGACGGGCGTCGCCACCTCGTCGCCCTCGCCGGCCTCCCGGAGGGCGAACAGCGCCAGCAGCGCGTCGCCGGGGATCCACTCGCCGTCGGCGTCGACCGCGAGCATCCGGTCGGCGTCGCCGTCGTGGGCGATGCCGAGGTCGGCGTCGGTGGCGGCGACGTGGGCGCGCAGCGACGCGCAGTTCTCGGCGGTCGGCTCGCTCGGGCGCGCCGGGAACCGCCCGTCCGGCTGGGCGTTCAGCGTCTCGACGTGACAGCCCAGCGCCTCGAGCGCGTCGGCGGTCACCCCGCCGGCGCCGTTGCCGACGTCGACGGCGACCGAGAGGTCCGCCGCTGCGGCGAGGTCCTGGTCGACCGCCTCAACCAGCGCTCGTCGGTGGGTCGCGTCGGCGTCCTCGACGCGGCGCGAGGCGCCGAGGCCGTCCCAGGCCGCGAGGTCGAAGCGCTCCTCGGTGATCCGCTCGGTGATGGCCTCGCGCTGGTCCGCGTCATAGGCCTGCCCCGAGGGGGTCCACAGCTTCAGGCCGTTGTCCGGCGCGGGGTTGTGCGAGGCCGTGATGGAGACGCCGGCGTCGGCGTCCTGCCAGCCGACGTGCCGGGCGACCGTCGGCGTCGCCGCCAGGCCCAGGTCGACGACGTCGGCGCCGGACTCCCGGAGGCCGGCGACGAGGGCGTCGCGGAGCATCTCGCCGCTCTCGCGGGGGTCCCGACCGACGACGACGCGGGCGGCACCGTCGGCGGCGACGGCGCGACCGACCGAGAGGGCCACGTCGGCGGTCACCGCCTCGCCGATCCGACCACGGATTCCGCTGGTTCCGAACACGGTCGAACGTCGGCCGGGGAGAGCATAAAACATCGACTCGCGGAGGCCCGGGGGGCCGTGGCCGGGACCTGTTCGCGAGGAGAGAGGTTGCGTCCTCCCCTTCCGCAGCGGCGGAAATCGCCGGATGAAACGGCTCTCGCTACCGGAGAAGCCCGTACCCGTCCTCAAGATTTAACACGCGACGGGACGATGTTATCGCTGGAGGAATTACTCATGAGCTACGAACTACCCCCACTTCCGTACGACTACGACGCGCTGGAACCGCACATCTCCGAGCAGGTACTCAACTGGCACCACGACACCCACCATCAGGGCTACGTGAACGGCTGGAACGCCGCCGACGAGACCCTCGCGGAGAACCGCGAGTCGGGCGACTTCTCGTCCTCGCCGGGCGCGGTCGGCAACGTGACCCACAACGGCTGTGGCCACATCCTGCACACCCTCTTCTGGGAGTGCATGGGCCCGGAGGGCGGCGACGAGCCCGAGGGCGCGCTGGCGGCCCGCATCGAGGAGGACTTCGGGAGCTACGAGGCCTGGAAGGGCGAGTTCGAGGCCGTCGCCGGCGCCGCCGGCGGCTGGGCGCTGCTGGTCTACGACAGCTTCAGTAACCAGCTTCGCAACGTCAAGGTCGACAAGCACGACCAGGGCGCCCTCTGGGGCAGCCACCCCATCCTCGCGCTGGACGTCTGGGAGCACTCCTACTACTACGACTACGGCCCGGCACGCGGCGACTTCGTGGACGCGTTCTTCGAGGTCGTCGACTGGGAGGAGCCCAGCGACCGCTACGAGCAGGCCGTCGCGCTGTTCGAGTAAGCCGCACTGTCGCAGACGAGACGGCGCCCGCGGGGCGCCAGTACACCCCGAATTTTTCTCGCCCCCGACCGACGAGCCGCGCCTCTCTCGTCGTCGCCGACCGGCAGCGTTTACGGCGATCCGATCGTACGCGCCGCCATGCCCCGACCGAAAGACGACTTCGAGCAGCTCCACCCCTGCGACTTCTACGAGCCCGACGAGCTGCTGGACTCCGAGCTGATGTACAACGTCTACGAGATCGCCCGCCTCCTGCAGGGGCTGGACGCCGACGCGGAGATCGACGAGGGGACCGAGGAGGTCCTGCTCGACTGGACCATCCCCTGGATCATGAACAACGCCGACGAGCTGCTCGTCGCCGAGCCCCCCACCGAGGAGGAGCCCGGCTACTACGGGCTGAAATGAAGCTGCTCGTCGCGGGCGGCGACCGCGTCGATGCCGGCAAGACCACCTTCGCCGCCGGACTGGTGGCGTATCTCCGGCGCGAGCGCGACGCCACCCCGCGGGCGTTCAAGCCCCGCGCCGGCAACGACTACTGGTTCGACCACGACGACGTGCTCGCCGCCGTCGCCGACGGGCGCCTGTACGGCAAGGACGCCCGGACGCTCGCGGCGGCGGAGTCGGCCGCGCGCTCGCCGGAGGCCCTGAACCCGCTCCACCGGCTCTGGCGACCGACGCCCGGGCAGTCGGGGCTGCTCGGCGAGCCCGACCGGACGTTTCTAGTCGACCGGCTCACCACCGCCGACGGCGACGCGTTCGTCGTCAACGCCGAGGCGGACGTCCCCGCGGTCGTCCGGGAGTCGCTCCCGCTGTCGGGCGCGACCCGGGTCGACTCCGTCGAGGGGTTCAACGACCTGATGGCCGAGCGCTACCTGCCCGCGTTCGAGCGGCTGACCGGGACCGTCCAGTCGAGCGCGACCGCGGTCGTCGAGTCCTACGGCGACATCGCGTCGCCCCTGTCGGGGGTCGACTACGACGCCGTCGCGGTGGTCGACCCCGGGCGGGCGCGGATCTACGAGGGCCCGCGCTGGCTGCGCGCCTGCGAGGTCGCCCGCGGGAGCCCCCGCGAGGGCCAACTCGAGGAGCGGGTCGGGCCCGTCGTGGAGATGCTCGACCCCGTCGCGCGGGTGTCGCTGCGGGCGCTCTCGAACGAGGCGCGCACCGATCCCGAAACGATCGCTGACGCGTACGCACGGGCGTACGAGGAACTGGTGCAGGCAGTCTGAGCGACCCACGGATCGGCCGGCACGGCGACTCCCGTCAGCGATCGGATCTGCTGGACGGGGACGGGACGACGGATTCCCGTACGTCGTCGACTGCACCGGTTCGAACGGCGGGGGGCACGGTCGCGGTTCGGTCGCGGACGACGGGCGCGGGCACCTCCGCTTCGCAGGGACGCAGGCATCTCCCCTCCGGCCCGGTGGCGCGACTCGGTAACCCGGTGCTATCGCGGATACGATCCGCATTACAATGCCGTCGTGGCGCGTCGGCGGTCGTATGCCCTATCTGATCGTCAGGCACACGGTCGAGGACTTCGACGAGTGGAAAGCCGTCTTCGACGACCACGCGGCCGTCCGCGAGGAGTACGGTTCGCGCGGGGGCTTCGTCGGCCGCGTCGCGGGCGAGCCGGACGAGGTCGTCACGGTGCTGGAAATCGAGGACCTCGACCGCGGTCGCGAGTTCGCCGACTCCGACTCGCTCCGGGAGGCGATGGACGAGGCCGGGGTGGTCGGGAAGCCCGAGCTGACGTTCCTCGAGAAGACGGAGTCGTTCGACTCCTGATCCGCGTTGGCTCCGTCGCGTTGGTGCCGTCGCGTAGGCGTCGTCGCCGACCGCCACGCTGCACCCTGCACGCCCCGTCAGCCAGACGGCGACCCGCTCGCGTTCGTAGGTCGCGGGGTCGTGGGCTGCCCGAGCGGCAACCCCTCGGTCGCCGCGAGCCCCTCGTCGACCCAGTCCGGACGGGTGACGGTCGTCCGGCCGAGCGCCCGGTAGCGGACGCTGGCCTCGTCGCGGAAGTGGGCGATCGGTCGCCCCGGCGAATCGACCGAGTCGTTCGCGGCGACGGGGAGCGGTCGCTCGCCCGAGACGGACGTCTCGAGGGAGGGGACGAAGCCGTCTTCGCGGACCGTCGCCGCGGCGGTGCGCCTCGTCGTGAGGTTCACGACCGTCCCGTTCGCCGCCTGCCAGCGCCGCGACTCGGAACGATCGGCCCGAACCCCGGCGTATGCGGCGCCCGATTCGTTCCACCGCTTCGTGACGACCGCGCCGTCGAGGGCTGGCGAGACGTCGTTGTGCGTCGCGTTCGCCGCCGAGTACGGTTCGGGCGGGCGGTAGCGGGTGTAGGTCACCGACTCGTTGTCGACGTCGACCGTGCGCGCCACGGCGACGCTGCCGTTGGTCCAGACGCCGTCGACGTACGTCGAGGGGTGGGCGCCGCCGGTGACGACGCCGCGGTGGCGGTAGCGGAACGAGCCGTCGGCGGCGACCCACGCGCGGGTGTCGTGGGTGACCGCGTAGTGGTAGCCCTCGGCGTCCATCCGCTGGGTGTAGTTGCGGACGTACGTGTAGGAGGTGTTCTCCAGGATCGCGCGGTTGGCCGCCGAGAGCGTCGTCGCGCTCGTGACGCGCTCGTCCGTCACGCCCGGCGCGAACCTCGGCGCTTCGTGGGCGGTCGGGCCGAAGACGCCACTGCAGCCGACGAGCGGGAGCAGGAGGACCAGGACGAGGACGGCGATGGAGGGGGGTCGCATACCACGGATGTGGTGCTGTGGCCGAAAGTAGTTCCGGTCCTCCACCCCCGTCGCGACCGGCTCCGGCGACCGCGTCGGCGGCGGAACGACGGCCCCTCCCGTATCGGCGCCGTCAGTCGTCCGCCGCCATCATCTGCTCCTCGATGTGTTCGACCATCTCGTCGGTTTCGGCTCTGAATCCCTCCAGGTCGGTGTCGCTCCCGTGGAGGATCGTCGAGAAGAACTTGGTGTCGCCGGCCAGCGTGACCGCCTCCTCGAGCTCAGCGTCCGAGACGCCGCTCAAGCGCGCCTCCTCCGTGTGGAAGTACGTGCAGTAGGGACAGCTGATCGCGGCCGCGACGCCGACGCCGACGAGCGCCTTCTCCCGGGGGGACAGTTCGGTGTCCTGCCCGAGGTTGAGGTCGCGGAACAGGCCCCAGCTGTGTTCGCTCGCGGGTTCTGCGATACTCTCCATCCACGTCGGAACCTGGCCGAGCATCGTCTCCATCTCCTGTCGTGTTGCGTTCGAAACCATGGGTAACCTCGTTCCCCGGGCCTCCGGGTTCGGGGGTGACCGTTCAGGACGCTCCGGAGCGCGATAGTTATGGACCGGGGCGATGCTCGTAAGCGGGTCGTACCGACAGCAGACGCGGTGCGCCGAATGTCCACGCGGATTCTACCGGCGATTCACTCGGAGTCGCCACCCTCGTCCGCCTCGTACGCCGACGCTACGGCCCGGACGAGCTCGGCTTTCGAGTGGGACTGCGAGAGGTGCGAGCGGAGCCGCTCGTCGACCAGCTCGCGGTTGCAGAGCGGGCATTCGACCGGGAGTCGGGACGTCATCGCTAGACTGAGGTCACGGAGCGACAAGAGGTGGTCGGTGGGGCCGTCGCGGGTCGGCGCAGGCCACGGTCCCTCAGGTGGCACTCTCGGTCCGGGAGCGGGGGAGTCCCATTTCGACGACCGTCCCGGTCGGCTTTCGTCGCTCGATGCTGAGTTCGCCGTCCGAGAGCTCGACGGCCCACGAGATCAGCCAGAGGCCGACGCCGGAGCCGTGCCGCAGCGGCGTCTCTTCGGACTGCCGGAGGACCGCCAGTTCGCTCTCGGGGATGCCCGCCCCGTCGTCTTCGATGCTGAGCCAGACGTACTCGTCGCCGCGCTCCAGTCCGAGTCTGATCGTCACGTCCGAGTCGGCGTGGACGATGGCGTTCTCGAGCGCCTCGGAGACGCCCAACTCGATGGCCGGATGGACCAGCGCGAACGCCCGTTCGGGCAACTCCGTGCGAACCTCCGCGGAGGGATACGTGTACTCGATCGCCGTGGTCACCCGATCGACGAGGTCGATCAGATCCGTCTCCTCCCGTTCGATCTGCGGGGCCACGCCGAGCCGATGGTACGAGAGCGTCTTCTCCGTCTGTCCGAGCAACTGGTCGAGCGCGCTCTGGGCCCGCTGCAGGTTCTCGGTCGAGGTCGATCGACCGGCCTGCTCCCGCTCGAGGTAGCCGAGCGCGACCGTCAACCGGTTGCGGACGTTGTGTCGGAGGAGCCGGTTCAGGACGCTGAGGTGCTGGTTCAGGTAGTTCGTGCGGTCGAGCTGGGATTCGAGGCTGCCTTCGATCGTCGACAACCGGTACTGGAGCAGGCCCCCGCCCGCCCCGACCAGTCCGCAGAACGTGACCACGCTGCTCCCGACGAAGTACGGATCGTACGGCACCTCGTTGTCGAGCACGATGGCGACGACGACGAACAGGTACAGGAGGCCGCCGAACAGGGCCAGGGCCACCGAGCCGAGCAGTCCGTAGAACCCTCCCTCCTGCGGAAAGAGCCGATACGCGTACGCGCCCATGAGGACGATGCCGACCGCCTGCCCGAGCGGAATCACTACCTGGACGGTTGCCACCTTGAACGGGTCCGGACCGACGACGAGTTGGAAGAATGACAGTACGCCGAGAAGACCGCCCCACCCGACCAACAGTAAACTGGACGGTGCCGGAAGATCACGGTTCGAGAGCGGTATCCCGTCCACAGTACTCTGCGGGGGCGCGTCTCAATAGCACTTTTGTCGGCGGAATTACACTGGGGAGTCACCAGATGGTCCCCCTCCAGCCCCGGTGGCGGGCGCACCGCACCGCCCACGTCGCTCACGTCGACACACTCCGCCCAGTGGGGGTTCGCCGTCTCGTCACCGCCTGGCGGCCTCGGCGGCGAGTTCGACGTGGTGGTAGGGGTCGTTCGTCACGCTGGGTCCGTGTCCGACGTGCATCGCCGACAGCGACGGATCGACGACCTCGAGGAGGCGATCGATGCTCCGGATCAGCGTCGGGCGGTCGCCCCCGTCGAGGTCCGTCCGACCGAAGCCGCCGTTCTGGAAGATCAGGTCGCCCGCGAACAGGATTCCCGCGTCGGCGGCGTAGAAACAGAGGTGGTCCGGCTTGTGGCCGGGGGTGTGTAGCGCGCGGTAGGCGTCGTCGCCGAGGGCGACCGCCTCCTCGTCGGCGACGGCGTGATCGACGGCGGGGTGGTCGCCGTCGAACCCCCAGGACTCGACGCCGAAGGCGTCGCGGACGGCGTCGGCGTTGCCGACGTGGTCCGGGTGGGTGTGGGTCAGCACCAGCGCGTCCAGGTCGTCCACGCGGGCCTCGACGGCGGCGACGACGTCGAAGTTCGCGCCCGCGTCGACGAGCACGGTCCGTTCGCCCGTCACCAGAAACGCGTTGCTGGTGAACGCCTGGACGCCCGCGGCGAGATTCTCGATCACGTCAGGTGGGACGTGCCGCGGCGCCTTCGCTGTTCCCCTTGTGGCGCTCACACCGACGCCGCCCAGGCTCTCACCCGCCGGGCGCCTGTGCGACTCGGGGCCGGCCCGGCGCGTCTCAGACCGACCGCGTTCCGTACCGTTTAGTAGCCCTGCCGTCTCACCACGTACAACTGCGGACCACCATGCAACAGTACCTGGATCTCGTCGACGACGTGCTCTCGGGGGGCACCTACAAGCCGAACCGCACCGGCGTGGACACCGTCGCGTCGTTCAGCCACAGCTACGAGGTCGACCTCTCGGCGGGGTTCCCGCTGCTGACGACCAAGGACCTCTCGGGCTTCCGGTGGAACTCGCTGATCCACGAGGTCCTGTGGTACCTCTCGGGCGAGGAGCACATCCGGACGCTCCGCGAGGAGACGGGCATCTGGGACGCCTGGGCCGACGAGGAGGGGCGCCTCGACACGGCCTACGGGCGCTTCTGGCGGCGCTTCCCCATCCCCGAGGAGGGCCTGCCGGGCGAGTCCTGGCCCGACGACGCCCACCGCTGGGTGACCGACGAGGGCACCTTCGACCAGATCCAGTACGTGCTCGACACCCTCCGGGAGAACCCCAACTCCCGCCGGATGGTCGTCAGCGCCTGGCACCCCGCCAACGCCGCCGTCTCGACGCTGCCGCCGTGTCACTACACCTTCGTCGTCAACGTCCAGGGCGACCGGCTCAACCTCCACCTCACCCAGCGCTCCGGCGACGTCGCGCTGGGCGTCCCGTTCAACGTCGCCGCCTACTCGCTGCTGGCGACGGTGCTGGCCCAGCGCACCGGCTTCGAACTCGGCTCGTTCGGCCACACCATCGTCGACGCGCACGTCTACTGCGGGGCCGGCGAGCGCGGCGCCTGGTACGGCGAGAACCTCGACGGCCTGCAGGACCGCCTCGCCGGCGTCGACGACCGGCGCGAGTACCGGGACGTCCGCGAGTGGCTGGCGTCGACCGCGCCAGACGAGGCCGCCGACGAGGAGGGCTACGACCACGTGCCCGGCCTGCTCACCCAGCTCTCCCGGGAGCCCCGCGAGCGACCCCGCCTCGAGGTGGCCGACAAGCCCCTCGACGAACTGACCTTCGAGGACTTCCAGCTCCGGGGGTACGACCCCGCCCCGGGCATCTCCTTCTCGGTCGCCGAATGACTGGCGCCGACGCCCCACCCGTGGACGACCGCGACTCCGACGCCGCCGACGGCAGCGACGCCCGTGCCGACGCTCGTGCCGACGCCGACCCGACGGCGGGGCTCGAGATTACGCTGATCGCCGCCGTCGCCGCCAACGGCGTCATCGGCGCCGACGGCGACATGCCCTGGTACTACCCTGCGGACCTCCAGCACTTCAAAGAGACGACGACCGGCCACCCGGTGATCATGGGCCGGCGCACCTACGAGAGCATCGTCGCCGGCATCGACGGCCCGCTCCCGGACCGGACGAACGTCGTCCTCAGCACGCGGGACCTGGACCTCCCCGAGGGGGCCGTCCTCGCCGAATCGGTCGAGGCGGCGATCCGGGCGGCCCGCGACGCCCTGGACGGTGACGGTCCCTCGGCGACCGACGACGCCGGCGACCCCGAAGTCTTCGTGATCGGCGGCGCCAGCGTCTACGAGCAGTTCCTCCCGCTGGCCGATCGGCTGGTCATCACCGAGATCCCCGACGAACCCGCCGGCGACACCCGCTTCCCCGACTGGGATGACGACGTCTGGACGGAAGTCGAGCGCGAGCAGACGGACGACCTGGCGTTCGTCACCTACGAGCGACGCTGAGCGTCGGGTCCTCGTGCTCAACTGACGAACAGGCGACGCTCGGCGCGCTCGTGGGCCATCGCGGCCGGCGAGATCACAGTCGGCCGAGTGATCGTCGTCCCTGGGAGTGCTTTCAGAAGGAGACGTCTTCTTTTCCGGGGACGGTTCGGCCTGGACGTAGGGAGTCCCGTCTGCGGTCGCCGACGAGGAGCGGATGGCGTCGTATCTGGCCGTCTGATCGAACACTCCGACCATATTTCCGAATTCAATCAAACCTGCCGGATAGCGTCCTAACTTTTCAATAACTCGCCGCATAATGGATCTACTCAGGGTCGAATTTGGATCGGCGGTGGACATACCCGCGGATTAATTAGTGGGTGTGTCGTAGACGCGCTATGGAAACCAGAAAGGTCCAGCGGCTCGGCCCGTCGACGCTCGCGATGACGTTGCCGGCGGAGTGGACCAAGGCGCACGGCGTGGAGAAGGGCGACGAGGTCTCGCTACGGGTGCAAGGTAGGGGCGCGCTGACCGTCCTCGCCGAGTCCGTCACCACCGAAGACACCGAGGCGGTCATCCACGCGGACGCACTCGACGCGGACGCGCTC
>JBDGUA010000020.1:5471-25051 GCA_042216345.1 Haloferacaceae archaeon | reverse complement strand
ATGCCCTTGGCCACCTCGTCGCCGCGGGTGATGCCGCCGAAGATGTTGAAGACGACGGCGTCGACGTTGTCGTCGGAGAAGACCATGTCCAGCGCGTTGACCACGCGCTCGGCCTTGGCGCCGCCGCCGATGTCGAGGAAGTTGGCGGGCGCGCCGCCGTAGTAGTCCACGAGGTCGAGCGTCGTCATGACCAGGCCGGCCCCGTTGCCGATGATGCCGACGTTGCCGTCGAGGCGGACGTAGTCGAAGTCGTACTCGTGGGCCTTGCGCTCGAGGTCGTCCTCGAAGGTCTCCTCCTCCAGCTCCGCGAGGTCGGGGTGGCGGAAGAGCGCGTCCTCGTCGATGTTCATGACCGCGTCGGCGGCGATCACCTCGTCGTCGGCGGTGACCATCAGCGGGTTGATCTCCGCCTCGCTGGCGTCGTTGGCCGCCCACAGCGAGTACAGCGTCTGGAGCACGCTGGCGACGTCGCCGGCGACCTCGCGGTCGATGCCGGCCGCGTAGACGACCTTCCGGGCCTGGTAGGGGTGCAGGCCGAACGCGGGGTCGATGTGCTCGCGGGCGATCGCGTCGGGGTCCTCCTCGGCGACCTCCTCGATGTTGACGCCGCCCTGCTCGGAGACCATGGCGACGGGCTTGCCCTCGCCGCGGTCCATCGTGACGCCGACGTAGAGCTCGTTGACGAAGTCGACACCGGCCTCGACCAGCACCCTGTCGACGGTGTAGCCCTTCAGGTCCATCCCGAGGATGGACTCGGCGGCGGCCTCGGCCGCCTCGCGGTCGGTCGCGATCTCGATGCCGCCGGCCTTGCCGCGGCCGCCGACGTGGACCTGGGCCTTGATGGCCGCCGGGTAGCCGATCGCGTCGACGGCTTCCAGCACCTCCTCGACACTCGTCGCGAGCCGGGACTCGGGCGTCGGGATCCCGGCGTCGGCGAAGATCTGCTTCGCCTGGTATTCGTGAAGCTTCATCTACTTCGAGGAGTGCCCGACAGAATCTTAAAGCCGTTCATTCACGGGCGTCCGTCGTGGCGCCAGTCGGCCCGGAACCCGGGCGTCCGGTGCCGCGTCGCCGCCGGGTGGGCCGGCACCGGAAGAACACGTCCCTTAGGGTGTGTCACCACGGCGTTCCCTCGGCGCCGCGCCCGGTCGGGTGCCCCTCGGTGCCGGATCCGGTCCGCTGTCCGACGGCTCAGAGCCCGGTCGGGTGGTCGACGTAGGTCGTCTCCAGGCCCCACTCGCTCGCCAGCGACTCCAGCGCCTGCACGCCGAAGGTCTCGGTCGCGTAGTGGCCCGCCAGGAAGACGTTGATCCCTGCTTCACGGGACTCGTGGAAGAGCTGTTGCTTGCCCTCGCCGGTCACGAGCGCGTCGGCCCCGGCGTCGACGGCCTCGTCCAGCCAGTCGGCGCCGCTGCCGGTGACGATCGCGACCTCCTCGATCTCGTCCGGGCCGTGGGCGAGCACCTGGGTCGTCTGCCCGCCCTGGTCGAGGTTGTCGAGGTGGGCCCGGAGCTCCGCGACGGTGAAGGGCTCGTCGGCGTGACCGCGCTGGCCGATCCACTCGGGGCCGAGCGCGCCGAACGGTTCGGTGTCGACGAGGCCGAGCAGGTCCGCGAGGCCCGCGGCGTTGCCGAGTTCCTGGTGGCCGTCCAGCGGGAGGTGCGAGACGTACAGCGGGAGATCCTCCTGGAGCAGGGGCGCGATCCGGTCGTAGGTCCGGCCGGTCACGCGGTCGAACCCGCCCCAGGAGAGCCCGTGGTGGACGACCAGCAGGTCCGCGCCGGCGTCGACGGCGTCCCAGATCGTCGCCTCGGCGGCGTCGACCGCGAAGGCGACGTGCTCGACCGCCGCCTCCTCGGGGCCGACCTGGAGGCCGTTCGCGCTGGCGTCGATGTCGGCGTAGTCGTCGGTCCGGAGCCGCTCGTCGAGTCGCGCGGTGAGTTCGCTGAGGTCCATACCTCGAGGGGTCGCGGCGTCGCCGCTTGTATCTCCCGGCTCGGCGCGTCGTTCGCTGGCGGGTCCGCGGCGGAGGACGCGCGGGGTCGACCCGTCAGGGGCCGCGCGGGGGCGACCGCCTCGTCGCGCAGGGTCGACCGCCTCGTCGCAGGGTCGATCGCTCAGTCCCGGGCGGTGCCGCCCGCGCCGTCCCGAGCGCTCGCGTGCGCGAAGACGAACTCGCGGAGCAGTTTCCCGGCGAGGGCCGCCGCCTGGCCGTCGTCGCGGTCGTTCACCTCGACGACGTCGAAACCGGCGGCGTGGGGCGCGACCGCCCGGACCACGTCGCGCATCTCGCGGGCGGCGAGGCCGAACGGCTCCATCGTCCCCGTGCCGGGCGCGACGCTCGGGTCCGCGGCGTCGACGTCGACGCTCAGGTAGACCGACTCGTCCGCGAAGTCGGGCTCCCAGTCGCCGACGTCCTCCGGCGGGACGACGGTCACGTCGTCGCGGGCGGCGCGGTCCCACTCCGCTGGCGCGCCGGTGCGGGCGCCGAGGACGACGACGCGGTCGGCGGTCGGGGGCGCGTCGGCGGGCGCCGAGTCGCCGTCGGCCCCGGGGTCGCCGTCGAGGATGCGTCGCGTCACGCAGGCGTGGCTCCAGGGGTTGCCGTCGTAGGCGTCACGGAGGTCGAGGTGGGCGTCGAGGCAGACGAACACGTCCGGGTCGACCGCGCGGACGCCCGCCGCCGAGACCGTGTGTTCGCCCCCGAGCAGGAGGGGGACGGCGTCGGCCCAGACGACGTCGCGGACGGTCCCCGCGAGGTACTGGAGGTACTCCGGGACGTCGTCCCAGGCGCGGACGTCGTCGGCGTCGTGGACACCGAGTTCGGAGAAGGACTGTCCAGTCCGGTGGTCGTAGTCGTCGAACGAGCGGGCGAAGCGACGGATTCGTTCGGGGCCGAACCTCGTGCCCGGCTGGAACGTCGTGGTGGCGTCGAGGGGGGCGCCGACCACGGCGTAGGAAGCCGCCGACCGCTCGGCGCGGGCCCCGGGGAACATGGCCCTCAGACGACCTTCCGCTGGCCCTCGTACTCGAGGTACTCGATCTCGTCGTCGGGCTGGAAGTCCTCGTCCTCGGGGATGCGCATCGTGAACGTCTCGTAGGTGTCCAGGTCCATGACCTGGGCGTCGTCGCCGGAGACGGAGACGACCTGGCCCTGCTTGCGCTCGATGATCGGGACCCAGACCTTCTGGTCGACGGGCTGGGAGAGGCTGCGCTTCTTGCCGTCGAAGACGCCCCGCCCCTCGATGCGGGCCTTGGCGCTGCCGTGCTTGCCGGGCTTGGCGGTCGAGTAGGCGTTGATCTTACACGGCGCGTCGTCCATCATCACGTAGCTTCCTTCCTGGAGATCGCGAACCTGCTTCTGCTCTTTCGCCATGCGCGGTTTTTGACCGGTGGACGGTATAAGCGATTTGGAACGCGTCTCGACCGGATCCCCGCTCCCGGCGCCCGACGGGACGGAACCGGCGGTCTGACGCCCGCAGCCGACGACGGCCCGGGGGCCCCGGCGCACCTCCAGCCGGCCGGGACGGTCGCGCTCGCGACCGGGCCGCCAGGCGACGACCGCCGCGACCGGGTCTCCGACCGGGTGGCGGCGGCCACAATATATATTGCACGTTGTGGGAGAAATGCAGTATCCACACGCAATCGACCAGCGCGAGCGGTTCCAGCGGCCTCGCTGAGCGGCCCCTCAGCGGACTGGCTGCCGTCGCCGTCGGACTCGCGCTCGCCGCCCTCGGCTGGACGAACCTGTTGCTCTTCCAGCCGGGCTACGTCACGGGCCCCCTGGACCTCGCGTACGAACTGTTCATCAACGGGGGGCTGGCGCTGGTGAGCAGCGCTGTCGTCTATCGCAGCCTGCGGAGCCGACTCAGCGACGACGACGTCCGTCACCTCGCGCGGTGGTACGTGGGTGCGGTGCTGTTCATCTGGGGGCTGGTCGTCTGGGCGAACGCCGGTCCCCTCACGTCGGGGACGCCCCTGCTGGCGTACCGCCGCGTGCTGCTGGTCTACGGCGGGCTCGCGGGATTCGGCGGCGCCGTCGCCGGCCGGAACCGGGCCCAGGCGAGACAGAACCGCCGGCTGCTCGACGAGCAGGAACGGCGACGCGAGCGCCTCGCCCGCCAGCGCGACGCCGTCCAGTTCACCGCCCGACTGCTCAGACACGACCTCGGAAACGGCCTCACCGTCATCGCGGCCCACGCGGACGCGCTCCGTGACCACGAGGACGATCAGGTGCGCGAGCACGCCGCCGCCGTGGCCGACCGGACCGACCGCCTCGCGGACCTCAGCGAGCGCGTCCGCGAGTTCACCGCGGCGGTCCGGGACGACTCTGAACTGACCGCCGTCGACGTGGCCGAGGTAGTCGACGTCCAGGCGCGGTCCCTGGAGCGCACGTACCCCGACGCGACCGTCTCGGTCGACGCTCCGGACGCCGCGTACGTCCAGGCCGACGACTTCCTCGCCTCGGCGGTGGCGAACGTCGCGGAGAACGCGGTCGAACACAACGACCAGGCCCGACCGACGGTCGAGATCGACGTGGAACCGCGGGCGGAGGACGTCCTCGTCGAGGTCCGCGACGACGGGCCGGGGATGCCCGAGGACCGCGGGGAGGCACTCACGGCGCCGTCGGGCGGGACGCCGGATCCCGACCACGGCGTCGGGCTGACGCTCGTCAGGACCATCGTCGACCGCTACGACGGCGACCTGCGGATCCGGGAGGACGACCCCCGGGGAACGGTCGTGACGTTCTCGCTGCCGCGCGCGAGCGCGTGAGCCGCCGAGCGCCGGGCGGTCAGGCGCCCGTGCCGGCGGCCTCGACGACCGCGCCGACGCGGTCGAGCCCCTCCTCCAGCCGGTCGGTCTCCAGCCCGAAGCCGATCCGGAAGTAGCCCGGGAAGCCGAACGCGTTCCCCGGCGCGAGCACGACGCTCGTCTCCTCGACGACCGTCCGGCAGAACGCCTCGCCGTCGGCGAACCCCTCGGGGACGGTGACGAAGCCGTTGACGCCGACGGGATCGTACCACGCCAGGCCGTGGTCGGCGACCCACTCGCGGACCAGGGCGCGGTTCCGCCGGGCGAGCTCGCGGTTCTCCGCGAGGATCGTCTCCTCGCGGGCGCCCGTGGCCTGCCTGGCGACGTGCTGGCCGAACACCGACGGCGAGATGGTCGTGTAGTCCTTCCAGTTCCAGGCGTCGTCGATCACCGCCCTGTCGCCGACGAGCCAGCCGAATCGGAGGCCCGCCAGGCCGTAGGCCTTGGTGAGCGACGCCGTCGAGAGCCCCCGGGGCCCCATGCTGGCGACGGGCGGGATGGGGTCCTCGGCGAGCAGCCGGTACACCTCGTCGCAGAGCAGGTACGCGTCGGCGTCGACCGCGAGGTCGTACAGCGCCTGGACGACCTCCTCGGCGTGGTACCGCCCCGTGGGGTTGTTGGGGTTCGCCAGGACGACGAGTTCGGTGTTCGCCTGGATCGCCGCGGCGACGGCGTCGACGTCGAGCTTCCAGCGCGGCGGCTCCAGCGCGACGGTGGTGACCTCGCCGACGACCTCCGGCACCGACTGGAGGGACTGGTAGGTCGGCGTGATCACGACGGCGTGATCGTCCGCGTCCAGCAGAGAGA
Organism: Haloferacaceae archaeon; assembly: GCA_042216345.1. GTDB lineage: Archaea > Halobacteriota > Halobacteria > Halobacteriales > Haloferacaceae > JBDGUA01. The sequence continues at coordinate 19,432 of JBDGUA010000020.1, read as the reverse complement.
GAAACGCCAGGAAGTTGGCCTCCTGGATGCCGCAGGTGAACAGCACCTCGTCGGCCGAGCGGTCGTAGCGCTCGCCGATGCGGGCGCGCAAGTCGGGGTCGCCGTTGGTCGGGATGACGTAGCCGAGTTCGCCCGGGTCGGTGTCGAAGCGGTCGGCCTGCAGCGAGCGGACGCCGCTCTCGGCCAACATGATGTCGGCCTCGTGTTCGTACTCGGCGAACCAGCGCTCCAGGTCGAACGGCGCGATGTCCATGCGGGAAACTCCACGCGTCGACTCAAAACAGCACCGGCCCGGGGCGACCGCACGGGGAGGCGAACTGCCCGACCGTCGCCCTAGATCGCACCGCGCAGCACCGCCATCGCGGCGAACGCCGCCAGGAACACCAGCGCGAGGAGCACGAACCGGCCGAACGCCTGTGAGGGGCGCATCACTCCTCACCCCGCCGACGGCGGAGGTTCTGCCGGGTGAACTGCGGCTGGGCGGAGATGCCCCGGCGGCGACGGAACGAGCGGAACAGCAGGAACGCCACCGGCAGCGTCAGCGCCGCGGCGACCGCGGCGGGCCGGGGTCCCTCGAAGGCGTACAGCAGCGCAACCGAGAGCGCGCCGACCGAGAGCAACAGCGAGTAGAGGATGCGCCGGGCCAGCGACTCGAAGACGCCGTCCTCCTCGTCGATGCGGACGTTGAGGGTGAGGTTCTCTCGCTGGGCCTGATCGAGGACGGCCTCCAGTTTCGGCGGGACGGCGAACAGCGACTCGGTGGTGTCCCGGACGCGGCCGGCGGCGTCCTCGACGATCTGGCGGGCGCTCTCCTCGCGGTAGCCCTGCTCGGTGAGGTAGTCGGTGGCGACCGCGATGAAGTCGAAGTCCTGGTCGAGCGTGACGCAGACCCCCTCGACGACGGTGGCGACCCGGAGCACCAGCGCGAGGTTGCGCGGCAGGCGGAGGGGGAACTCGTACATCGTCGACTCGACCTGCTGGATGATCTGCTGGACGCGGTACTGCTCGATGCTCTCGCCGCGGGCGTCGGCGATGGCCAGCTGCATCACGTCGCCCATCACCTGGCGATCGGCCTCCGGGCTCAGGGTCCCCATCTCGATCAGCGCGTCGAGGATGCCGTCGATGTCCTGCTCGGCGACGGCGACGTAGAAGTCGACGATCTTCTCCTGGACGTAGGCCTCGACGCGACCGCTCATGCCGAAGTCGTAGAAGATGATCGTCCCGTCGTCGTCGACCGCGAGGTTCCCCGGGTGGGGATCGGCGTGGAAGACGCCGTCGTCGATGATCATCTGCAGGTAGATGCGCTGGAGGCGTTCGGCCAGCGCCGTCCGGTCGATGCCGAGCTCGTCCAGGCGGTCGACGTCGGTGATCTTGGTGCCCGAACGGTACTCCATGGTGAGCACGCGCGCGCTCGAACGCGGCTCGATTGGCCGGGGGATCCAGATACCGCGGTAGTCGTCGAAGTTGCCCCGGATCTCGGTCAGCATGCCGAGTTCGCGCTCGTAGTCCATCTCCTCGCGGATGGTCTTGGCGAACTCGTCGCTGAGGTTCGACAGCGAGTAGGCCCGCGACTCGTCGATGAACCGCTGGATCAACGGCACCGACCAGCGGATCACCTGGAGGTCGGCCTCGACGAGTTCCTCGATCCCGGGGCGGCGGACCTTCACGGCCACCTTCTGGTCCTCGTAGCGGGCCGTGTACACCTGCCCGAGTGAGGCGCCGCTGATGGGCTCGGGGTCGAACTCCTCGAAGACCTGGTCGACGGGCCCCAGCTCGGCCTCGATCACCTCGCGGGCCTCCGGCCAGGGGGCCGGCGGCACCTCGTCCTGTAGCCGCGAGAGGACGTCGATGTACTCCGGTGGCAGGACGTCGGGCCGGGTCGACAGCAGCTGGCCGAGCTTGATGAACGTCGGCCCGAGCGTCAGCAGCGACTCCAGCAGCGCCTCCGCTCGCCGGCGGTGGGTCTCGGGGGAGACGGCCCGGGAGCCCCCGACCAGCAGGAAGCGGCGGCGGTCGCGCGCGTAGGCGACCAGCAGCGGGGCGAACTGGTAGAGGACGACGAGGAAGCGCCAGTAAGCGCGGGGACGGACCAGCGTGACCACCTAGTCGATGGGGATGGACTGCTCGGTCGCCCCCGTCCGCTTCGGGAGCCGCAGTTCGAGGACCCCCCGCTCCATGGTCGCCTCAGCGCCCTCGTCGGTCGCGCCCGGCGGCAGGGGGAGCTCCGCGTCGAGGAACAGCGACCGCCCCTCGCTGAGGTAGCGGTACCCCCCCTCGACGGCCTTCTCGCGGCGGGCGTCGACCGTGATCTTGCCGTCGGAGACGGTGACCTCGGTCGTCTCCCCGGTCGCGCCCGGCAGATCGAGCACCAGCAGGAAGGCGTCCTCGGACTCCAGCAGGTCCGCGAACACCGTCTCGGGGAGTTCGCGAAGCGCCTCGCGCAACGGTTGCATGGAGGCTCGTTGGATCGCCGCCTCGAAAAACCCGGCGGTCACCGGTCGCGGCGTCGAACCATCACCCGTAAAGCCCCGCACCCCGTAGCCGCGGAAAATGAGCGAAACCGTCGACGAAGATCTCTACGAGCGGACGAAGGCGCTGCTCGAGCCGGGCGAGATCGAACTCAAGGGGGCCGTCGTCCACACGGAGCTCTCCGGGCAGGAGGACCTGGAGATGCACGAGCTGACCGTCGACCTGAACGAGGTCGTCGCCGAGCACGACCGGAAGGGCGAGACCTACATCTACGCCGGCAACGACGACACCGCGTTCGCGTCCAATCAGTTCCAGGGGCTGACGCTGGACGGCGACGAGTTCGTCTGGGAGTGCCAGCAGCTGCTCCGGGGCGGCACCTTCGACATCGTCCTCTACTACGAGGCGACCGCCGACCACGAGGCGATCCTCGAGGGCATCCGCGCGCTCGAGGGCGTCCGCGACGTGGTGGGCGTCGAAGCGTGAGCCGAGGTGGCGAGCAGGCGATACGGGGGGCGTCCCGCGGAGCGGGGTATCGCACACCCGCAGACCGCTCCGCGGCCGACGTCAGCGCATACGGCGGAGTGGTCCCGGCTTCGTATTTGAACGTTCGCCGGTGCGGGGGCGACCGCAGACGAGACCTCGACGCGCGGCGGGCTGGTTGCGAGTCGACGTTCGGCGCGACGTTTATCCGGCCTCCCGGCAGAGGGGCGCCCATGTTCGACGGGAACCGCGAGGCCGCCGTCGCGCCGACGGCGACGCGGTCGCGCCCCGGGGGGTGGACAGCGTGATCCCGCTACTGCACGACTTCACCGGCGAGACGGTGCTCGTGTTCGGCGGGGGGACCGTCGGCGCACGGCGGGCGCGACGGTTCGCCCGCGAGGCCGACGTCGTGGTGGTCGCGCCGGCGTTCGCCGACGCGGTGGAGTCGACGCGCGGAGTCGGGGACGAGGCCGCCGAGACCGACGGGACCGGGTGCGGGGAGCACACCGGCTCGATAGCGTGCGTCCGGGCCGCGCCGGCGCCCGAAGACGTCGCCGACTGGGTCGAGCGGGCAGCCCCGGCACTGGTGGTCGCCGCGACCGACGACCCCGACGTGAACGAGGCCGCCGAGGCCGCGGCGCTCGAACGCAGCGCCCTGGTGAACCGGGCCGATCAGGCCGGCGACCGCGCGGTCGACAGCGTCGTCGTACCCGCGACCGTCCGGGACGGTCCCGTGGCCGTCTCGGTCTCGACCAGTGGCCGAAGCCCGGCGCTGTCGGGGGTACTGCGCGAGCGGATCGAAGACGAGATCGAGGGCGCCGGCGCGATGGCCGAGCTGACCGCCGAGTTGCGCGCGGAGTTGCGCGCGGAGGGAGCGCCCACCGAGGAGCGCCGAAGTGCCCTCCGTGCCGTGGTTCGGGACCCCCGGGTTTGGAAGGCTTTACGTACGGGGGACGCTAAAGGCCGTCAAGAGGCAGAGTGCGTGATCCGGAACGAACGAGGTGAGACGGAGTGAACCACGGAGGCGTCATCACGGGGGTGAGCGTCAACCACAGGCGGGCCAGCGTCGACGAGATCGGCGCGGCCAGCCGGACCGACGGGCGGGTCCTCGTCGAGGACCTGCTCGCCGACGAGGAGGTCCAGGAAGCGTTCGTGCTGCAGACCTGCAACCGCGCGGAGGCGTACGTCGTGACCGACGACGCCGCCGACGGCCGACGGGCGCTGGAGGACTTCGCGCCCACGGTCCGGGAGGGGGCCGTCGTCGACATGGACCACGAGGAGAGCCTCCGGCACCTCATGCGCGTGGCCGCGGGCCTGGAGTCGCTGGTCCTCGGCGAGGACCAGATCCTCGGCCAGGTGAAGACCGCCATCGAGGAGGCCCGGGCGGTCGGCGGCGTCGGCACCACGCTGGAAGACGCGCTGCTGAAGGCGGTCCACGTGGGCGAGCGAGCGCGCACGGAGACCGCGATCAACGAGGGCGTGCTCTCGCTGGGGTCGGCGGCGGTCCGCCTCGCCGACGAGCGCGCGACCGTCGAGGGCGCCACCGCGCTCGTGGTCGGCGCCGGCGAGATGGGCACCCTCTCGGCCCGGGCGCTGGCCGACGCGGGCGTCGCCGAGGTCGTCGTCGCCAACCGGACGATCCCCCACGCCGAACACGTCGCGTGCGAGCTGGGAGTCTCCGCCGAGGCGGTCGGCCTCGACGCCCTTCCGGACGCGCTCGACCGGGCCGACATCGTCATCACGGCGACGAACGCGCCGGAGTACGTCCTCGACGACCGGGACCTCCGGGAGGCGGGCGAGACGCTCGTCATCGACATCGCCCAGCCCCGGGACGTCGACCCGGCGGCGGAGGACCTGAGGGCCCTGACCGTCGAGGACATCGACGCGCTCGAGGCCGTCGCCGACGACACCCGAGAGATGCGCCGCGAGGAGGCCCGACAGGTCGAACGGATGATCGAGGAGGAGTTCGACGAGCTGATCGCCTCGTTCAAGCGCAAGCGCGCGGACGACGCGATCAGCCGGATGTACGAGAGCGCCGAGCGGGTCAAGGCCAGCGAGCTGGACGAGGCGCTGACGAAACTGGAGTCGAAGGGCGACCTCACCGAGGCCCAGCGCGAGACCGTCGTCGACATGGCCGACGCCCTGGTCGGGCAGCTGCTGGCGGCCCCGACCAAGAGCCTCCGCGAGGCCGCCGCCGAGGACGACTGGACGACCATCCAGACGGCGATGCGGCTGTTCAACCCCGAGTTCGGCGATGGACCGTCTCCCGCATCGGGCGTTTCCTCGCAGGCGATCCCCGAGGAGCTGTCCGAGGGCGCCGAGGTGCCCCAGGAACTGGTCGAACAGCTCTCCGAGGACTGAGACCGGTCGTCACGACCGCCCCGACCGCCCGAACTGTTAACCACCGACCTGCCGAACGACCGGGCATGGGCGAAGTGCTCGATCCCGACGAAGTCGAACAGAAGATCCCCGCCGGGTGGGAACGCCAGGACGACGAGATCGTACGCGTCTACGAGTTCGACGACTACCTCAACGGCGTCGACTTCGCCGCCCGCGTCGGCGAAGTGGCCCAGGAGGAGTTCCACCACCCCGAGATAATCATCCGCTACGGCGAGGTCGAAGTCCGCCTGACTACCCACGAGGCCGGCGGCGTCACCGACCAGGACGTCCGGCTGGCGCGCCTGTTCGACGACGAGTTCTGATGGAGGCGGCGTACGTCTTCCGGGTCCGGTTCCGGCTGGAGCCCCGGGGGGTGCGCGTCGATCCCCAGGAGTTCGAGACCGTCCTGGGCAAGCCGGCCCCCGAACCGGGCGAGGACGGCTGGCTGTTCTTCCGCGACGTCCTCTGGCGCGGCGAGGTCGGTGACGAGACCCACGTCCGCTCGCTCGCCGAGGGGTGGCTCGACGTCCCGGTCACCCGCGTCGCGTTCAGCGAGTTCGAGACCGATTCGGCGTACCGCGAGGCGCTGGAAGACGAGATCGAGGCCGACCTGGAACCGTTCAACGCCGACAGCGTGACAGAGGTTCTGCACAAATACTTCGGCAGTTCGATCCGCGTGACGGACTGACCCAAGGACGGACCGCCGACCGACCCGCGAGTCCCGTCGACGGAAAGCACTTATTCGAGAGTCGCCTACCGCCGGTCGACTCGAATGGTGCCGGACGCGTACGACTTCTGGCTGTTCGACCTCGACGGCACGGTCGTCGACGCCGACCCGGCCTACACCCGCGAGGTGTTCGACCGGGTCGGCGACCGCATCGGTCGGGCGTTCACCGACCGGGAGGTGGCGGTCCTCTGGCACGGCCTCGGCGGCCCGCGCAACCGGAAGCTCCGGGAGTGGGGGATCGACCCCGACCCCTTCTGGAGCGAGTTCCACGACGTCGAGGACCCGCAGGCGCGGGCGGCGGCGACCCACCTCCACCCGGACGCCGCGGCGCTCGTCGCGGAACTCGACGCGCCGGTCGGGCTGGTCACCCACTGCCAGTCGCAGCTCACCGATCCGGTGCTCGAGCGACTGGACATCCGCGACTGGTTCGACGCCGTGGTCTGCTGTACGGACGACCTCGGCTGGAAGCCCGACCCCGGGCCCGTCGAACACGCGATCCGCCAGCTCGGGATGGGCGGGACCCGTGGCGTCCTCGCCGGCGACGGCGACGGCGACGTGGGCGCCGCCTGGAACGCCGGCCTCGACGCCGTCCACGTCGAGCGCCACGGCCCGGACCGACGCGGCCACTGCGTGCTCGGGGACTACCGCGTCGAGACGTTCGACGAGCTACCGCGCTCGCAGTGACTCGCGGCCACGAGATTTTTGTCGCCACAGAAACGACGGATCAGTGTGACCGGTGAGTCACTCACGGAGTGTCCGTTCTGCGGATTCGACCCCGACGTGGCGCACGGGGACGTGAAGACGGCGCCGGAGCGGGAGGTACAGCGCGTCCACAAGCACGTCGAGCAGGAACACCCCGACCGGACCGACGAGCTGTCGACGTTCACGAGCAGGGGGTGACCGCTCCCCCGCAGGGGGCGAATCCGACTCCTATCGCGAGTCGACCTACCGCGAGCCGACCTACCGCGAGCCGACGCGTTCGTCGCCCAGGTCAGCCGCCAGCACGAAGTCCGGCTCGTCGGCCAGTCCGCCCCGCGCGAGCGCGACGTCGCTGACCCACCGGGCGGACTCGGGGACGAGCAGCCTGGCACGGTCGGCGCCGACGGCGGCGGCGTCGCGTGCGGCCGCCCGAAGGACCGCGCGGGCCGCCGCGGGCGAGGCCCACGCGCCGACGGCGTACTCGGCCCACAGCTCGGAGTCCGAGCGCGCCTCGCCGTCCGGGTCGGTGCCGATGGGTCGCTCGAACATCCGGACCCGATAGGTGAACCCCCGGGTGCCGCCCTCGCTCCAGTCGGCGTCGGGGGCGGCGTCGGTCCGATTGACCACGAACAGGCGGTCGTCCGCGGCGGCGGAGCGCAGGCGCTCGCGGGTGAGCGTGGAGAGCGCCCACCACTCCTCGTCGTCCAGCGCGAGCCCCCGGAGGTGGTCGCGCGCGTCGCTGGCGGTCCAGAACTGCCAGGCCGCGTCGGCGTCGGCGTCGGCGCCGTCGTCGACGGAGAACCCTCCGGCTTCGGGGTCGGCGTCCGGGTCCGGATCGGGGTAGGCCCACCGGAACTCCGTGGCGGGCTGGAAACCCACCGAGCGACAGAGCCCCAGACTGGGGGCGTTCCACGAGAAGATCATGCAGCGGGCGACCGTCGCGCCCGCCTCGCGGGTGAACGCCAGGGCGGCCTCGAGCAGTCGGGCGCCGCAGCCCTCGCCGCGGTAGGTCGGATTGACGCGAAGCCCCTGGACCCAGCCCTCGTGGTCGGTCAGGAGCTTCCCCTGGACGATCCCCGCGAGGTCGTCGGGGTCGGGGGCGCCGTCGGCACCTGGCTCGCGCGCGTCGAGGACGAGGGTGCGCTGGCGCTCGTCGTCGGTGGCGACCCACTCGGGGAACAGCCGCGGGATGTAGTCGCCGACGTCGCGCTCGCGCCAGGTCTCCCGGGTGAACGCGGCGACGGCGTCGACGTCGGCCTCGGTCGCGGGACGGACGCGCATGATCAGGGGGTGTGCATGGTCGTGTGTGGCGGTGCGGTCAGACCCAGGGGACCGACCGCTGGGTGAGTTCGCCGGCGAGGTCCCGGCCCATCGCGTCGGCGGCGTCGCTGGTGTTCGCCAGCGCCCACATGAGCTTGACCTTCGCGGTGCCGGGGAGGGTGTCGCCGGCCTCGACGACGCCGGCGTCGAGCAGGTCCCGGCCGGTGTCGTAGACGCGGTCGCAGACGCGGCCCTCGAGACACTGGCTTGTCATGGCGACGACGGTGCCGTCGTCGACCAGTTCCTCGACGCGCGGGATCAGGTCCGTGTGGACGTGGCCGAGGCCCGTCCCCTCGACGATCACGCCGGCCTTCCCGTCGAGGTAGTCCAGCGCCGCGGGATCCATCCCCGGCGTGAACTTCACGAGTTCGACCGACTCCTCGAGGTCGGCGGCGAGCGCGAGGTCCGTCGCGCCGCGCTCGGCGTGCTCGCGACGGAACGAGACCGTCTCGGTCTCGTAGTCGACCTCGCCGAGGGGCGTCGCGCCGACGGTCTCGAAGGCGTCGCGGCGGCTGGTGTGGTTCTTCCGCACCCGGGTGCCGCGGTGGAGCGCGCAGGCGTCGTCGCTCTCGGAGGCGTGCATACAGACCAGCACCTCCGCGCAGTCGCTCGTGGCGGCCTCGACGGCGCAGACGGCGTTCATCACGTTGTCCGAGGAGGGCCGGTCCGCCGAGCGCTGGGAGCCGGTGAAGACGACGGGCACCGGCGTGTCGAGCATGAACGCCAGCGCCGAGGCGGTGAACTGCATCGTGTCGGTGCCGTGCATGACGACGACGCCGTCGGCGCCGGCCTCGATCTCCTCGTGGACCGCCCGGGCCAGGTCCTGCCAGGTGGCCGGCTCCATGTTCTCGCTGAGGATGTTGGCCACGACGCGGCCGCGGTAGTTCGCGCGACCGGCGAGGTCGGGCACCGCCCGGAGGACGTCCTCGGCGTCGAATCGGGCGGTGACGGCCCCCGTCCGGTAGTCGACGGTCGAGGCGATGGTCCCCCCGGTGGAGATCAGCGAGACGGTCGGGAGTCCCTCCCCGAACTCGATCTCGGAGACGGTGCCGGGCTCGTTGGCCCCGCGCTCGCCCACTTCGTAGACGTCGGACTCGAGCACTTCGACGTCGGCGGCCTCGCGGTCGACGCCGACGTTGTAGCCACCGTCCAGTTTGAGCACGAGGTGCGCGGCCGTCGAGGAGGGCATCAGCACGCCCTCGTCGACTGCGCCGTCGCGCTCGACGCGGACGCGGTCGCCTGGGTTCATACCCCGCGGTTTCGCCCGGTCGGACTTGAAACCATCCGTTCGAGGCCGCGACGGCGCCGCTCCCGGGACGCGATGCTGGCGAGGCGGTACTCACTCGAGACGACACGCGGGGCTTGGCGGGGCGGTACTCACTCGAGGCGCCACTCGTCGCCGTCACGGTCGACGAGGCCCCGGTCGTTCAGCGACTGAAGCGCGTCCTCGACGACGTCCGGGGGCGCGCCGACGGTGGAGGCGATGGCCTCGAGCCCGCGGTCGCCGCCGGCGATGGCCGCGAGCACCTCGGCGTAGAACCGGCTGTCCCCGTCGGCGCCGATGGTGTCGCTCAGGCGGTCGAGCAGCTGGACCATCCGGCCGTGGACCCACCGCTGGGCCAGCGAGAGCTCGTGTTCGAGGTCCTCGAGCTGGTCGAACTCCCCGGCGAGGTCCGCGACGTCCTCGGGATTGTCGTGGGTCTGGACGTTCAGCTTGATGTGCGGACACCGGCCGTTGAGTTCCAGCCCCGGGTTCGCGGGGTAGCCGCTCTTGGTGTCGAACCCGTGCGGTGAGACGTTCACCTCGAGGCGGAGTCCGCGGGTGATGTGGAAGTACTTCCGTCGCTGGTCGTCGGTGTGGCTCTCGATCAGGCCGGCCTCCTCCAGTTTGCGCAGGTGATCGATGACGGCCTTCGGGCTCACGCCGAGGTACTCGCTGATCTCCGTGACGTAACAGGGCTTGCGCGAGAGCAGCCGGAGGATGCGCCGGCGGTTCTCGTTGCCGAGGAGATTGAGCAGTACCCCGGAGTCCATATCGGGTGGTTGGCGACGCGCGGCAAAAAGGCTGACTCACCGCTAGAGGCGGTCGGGGACGGCCGCCGGGACGCCCAGGTGGCCGCCGTCCGGGCGTCGCTGGACCGTAGACGGCCGATCCGGCAGTCCTACTCGACGGTGAACTCGCTCTACTCGACGGTGAACTCGGTGCGCATTCCGAGCTTGTAGTGTGCGGGGAGGTTACAGACGGGAACGTAGTGGCCGGGGTCCAGATCGACCGTCAGCGTCGCCGACGCGCCCCCCTCGATGTCTTCGACCTCGTCGACGACCGTGAGGCCCTCGCCGTGCTCGTCGACCTCGTTGCCGTTGTCGGTCGTGGGGAGGGCGTCGGGCGCCAGGTCGGTCGCGAAGACGACGAACTCGTGGACCTGCTCGGCCTCGTTCGAGATCTCGAACGTGACCGACCCCGCCGGGACCGTCGACCGCGAGAGCTCGATGTCGTAGTCCGAGAGCGTCGCGGAGACGGTCGTCTCCCCGGGTGCGGGTGTCGTGGTCCCCCCGTTCGACGGGGGGGCGGTACACCCGGCGACGGAACCGAGGGCCGCGGCGCCGGCGACGCCGAGCAGTCGCCTGCGGGTCGTCTTCGTCCCGTCAGTGCTCCGAGGGGTCGTCTGGACAGGAACCATGCGAGACAGTACGTCGCGCGGACGTATAGGTACTCGCCCCGTATCGGGAGACGGAAGCGGGGCGCCAGCGCGTCGGCGGGGGGTGAGACACCAGCACGTCGGCGGTGGCGAAGACACCAGCGCGTCGGCGGGGGGTGAGTCACCAGCGCGTCGGCGGTGGCGAAGACGACAACGCGTCGGCGGAGGCGTCGTGGAAAGCGAAGAGTAGTTACGCGGTCCGCTGCTCTGTTCGGGCATGCAGGCTGCGCTCGTCATCCTCGATGGCTGGGGGCTGGGCGACTACGACGGTCGGGACGCCGTGAAGGCCGCCGAGACGCCGAACTTCGACCGACTCCGCGAGAGCGGCGCCTACGGGACCCTCGACGTCTCGGGGCGACGCGTCGGCCTCCCGGACGGCCAGATGGGCAACTCGGAGGTCGGCCACCTCAACATCGGCGCCGGCCGGGTGGTCGACCAGGCCTACACCCGGATCAACGACGCCATCGAGTCGGGCGCCTTCCGCGAGAACGACGCCATCGCCTCGGCGTTCGACCACGCCGAGGCGACCGGCGGGCGCGTCCACTTCATGGGGCTGGTCAGCGACGGGGGCGTCCACTCCGACCAGGAACACCTCGACGCCCTGATCGAGATCGCCGCCGACCGCGGGGTCGAGGCGGTCACCCACGCCTTCACCGACGGCCGCGACACCGACCCGAGGGGCGGGCGGGCGTACCTGGCGGACCTCCAGGCGGTGGTCGACGCCCAGGGAACGGGCGACGTCGCCACCGTGACGGGCCGGTACTACGCGATGGACCGGGACCAGAACTGGGAGCGCACCAAGCGCGCCTACGACGCCATCGTCGAGCGCGAGGCGCCCCACGAGGCGCCCGACCCCGTGGCGGCGGTCGAGGCCTCCTACGAGCGCGGCGACACCGACGAGTTCGTCGAGCCGACGCTGATCGAGGGCGGCCCCGCCCTCGCCGACGGCGACGCGGTGATCTTCTTCAACTTCCGCGCCGACCGCGCCCGCCAGCTCGTGCGAATGCTGGCTGACGTCCGCCCGGGCGACTGGGCCGGCGAGGGGATCGAGACGCAGCCACCGGAGATCGAACTGGTGACGATGACCCAGTACGACAAGACCTTCGACCTGCCGGTGGCGTTCCCGCCGAACCAGCCAGCGGACACCCTCGGCGAGGTGCTGGCCGAGCACGGTCGGACCCAGCTCCGCCTCGCGGAGTCCGAGAAGTACCCCCACGTGACCTACTTCCTCAACGGGGGTCGCGAGGTGGAGTTCGAGGGCGAGATCCGCCGGATCGTCGACAGCCCCGACGTGCCGACCTACGACCTGGCCCCCGAGATGAGCGCCGCCGAGGTGACCGACACCGCCATCGAGGTGATCGAGTCCGAGGACCCCGACGTGATGGTGCTCAACTACGCCAACCCGGACATGGTCGGCCACACGGGCGACTTCGACGCCGCCGTCGCCGCGGTCGAGGCGGTCGACGAACAGCTCGGGCGGCTCGTCGCGGCGGTCGAGGCCGCCGGCGGCCACCTGCTGATCACCGCCGACCACGGAAACGCCGACGACATGGGGACCGAAGCGGAGCCGTACACGGCCCACACCTACAACGCCGTCCCGCTGATCTACCTGACCCCGGAGGGCGACGACGGCGGCCGGCGGGTCCGCGAGGGCGGTACGCTGGCCGACGTGGCGCCGACGCTGCTGGAACTGGTCGGCATCGACCAGCCCGCGGCGATGACCGGCGAGTCGCTGCTGGAGTAGCCGACGAGTCGCTGCTGGAGTAACCGACGAGTCGTTGCCGGAGTAACCGACGCGCCGCACCCGGGAACTCAGTTCCGTTCGCGCAGCCACCGGTAGACGGGTCTGAACGAGAGTCCGAGCGCCACCAGCGCCGCGGCGGCGACGAGCCGCACGTCGAAGGCAGCGGCGAGTCCCCGCTGCGCGATCCGGTCGACCGACGCCCCCGCCAGCACGCCCGCGAGCGCCCACGGCGTCTCACCGACGGCGGTCCCCAGCACGTACGGCCAGATCCCGATGCCGGCGACGCCCGCGCCGACCGACACCACGTCCGAGGGCGCGGGCAGCAGGCGGCTCACGACCATCGACCGGAGGTCGCCGGCGGCGTCGACGACGCGCTCGCCCGCCGTCGAGAACCGCCCCCCGGCCCGGCCGCGACGGGCGAGGAGGTACGGCGGCAGGCTGGTGGCGACGATCAGCGCCAGGGCGACGGGGACGGCGGCGATCCCGTAGCCGTAGCCCACGACGACCGCCAGCAGCGTCGTCGGCCACGCGAGCAGGGGCCGGACCGCCGCGAGGACGAGCAGCGCCGCGGCGAAGCGCCACGGGTCGGCGGCCAGCCAGTCGAGCCGCGAGAGGACCGCCCGCGGAGAGACGGTCAGGGCCGCGGCGAGCACCGCCAGCGCCGCCAGCGCACCCACGACGATCCGCGCGCGCCTGTCCATACCCGCCCTCGGGAGGGCAGGGAGAAACGGCTTTCCCTCTGCCCGGGGCGGGGTGGACGACCGTCTCGACTCACGGAATCGTTATACGGATCCGCGCGCAACGCTCGCGCGTGTCCGACCCGTCGAAGGGCGAACAGAGCCGTCTGCCCACCGCTGAGGCCGATCCGAGCGACGGCGACGGCCAGGCCGATCAGAGCGACGGTGGCGCCGGGGCGGACCCGAACGACGCCAGCGGCGAAACCGAGAGGAACGGCGGCAGCGCGGGCGCCGGGTCCCCGGGCGAGAGGCCGGCGCCGAGGCCGCGGCCCCCGGAGACCCGCCAGGAGCGCGTCGAGGTCGCGCTGGATCTGCTGGCGCACCTCGAGTGCGAGGAACTGGGACTCGCCGAGGCGGTCGACCGGATCGAGACGGTGACGACCGACCCCGCGCTCACCCGCGAGATCCTCGACGAAGCGGAGAAGCGAGGCATCGTCGAGCGCGAGGACGGGCGCCTCCGGACCCGCCGGGGCGGGACGTTCGTCCGGTTCGAGAGCCAGGTCGTGCAACGCGAGGGCGAGTTCGAGTGCCGCCGCTGCGGGGCGGGGCTCTCGACGGGACACTTCGTCCAGTTCGACGCCGGGGAACTGGGGCCGTTCGGCTCCTCGTGCATCCGGAAAGTGATGGGCCGCGAGTAGGTCCGGGGCGCCCGCGACGCGTCCGCCGGGTGGACGGGGACGTCGGTCGTCGACAGGGCGAGGTCGTCG
>JBDGUA010000020.1:0-5371 GCA_042216345.1 Haloferacaceae archaeon | reverse complement strand
GCTGGTCCTCGACCGCCGGCGCGGTCTCGAACTCCGAGCCCTCGAAGGCGTCGGCCCCCTCCGTCGACTGCCGGGCGGCGTCGCCGCGGGACGACGCCGCCTGCGCCGGCGACGCCCCGTCGGACCGGGACTCGGCGGCCTCCTGCCGGCCCCGCTGCTGCCCCGCCCGCGCACCGGCGGGGTCCTGCCCGCCCGCGTCGGCCGGGTCGGCGCTTCCGGCCGACGATTCCTCGGCGACCTCGCCCGGGGTGGCGTCCAGCGGGTCGGGCCCCTCGCCGAACGGGGAGGCCTCGGCGTCCTCGACCCCCTCGGCCTCGGCGTCGGCCTGCCGGACGATGCGCAGTTCCTCGAGGCTCTCGACGTCGTGGAACGCCAGCAGCGCCGAGGTGAGCCCCTCGCGGACGGCGCGCGCCTGCTCGTTCGGCGCCTTGAATCGCTCCTGGTGGTCCCCCAGGGTGAGCACGACCGAGGTGGCGACGCTGCCCTCCTCGAAGGTGAGGTCGGTCACGTCGTCGTAGTGGTAGGACTCGAAGTCCTCGTCCCAGACCGGGGTGCCGATGTGGCGCACCACCCGCTTGGTGGTGATGACCAGGGTGAGTTCGCTGAACCGGAAGACGTGGGTGACGTCCTCGTCGGCGTCGATGGCGCCCGCCGCGGCGAGGACGCCGGCCAGGAGCGGTTCGAGCGCCGCGTCCAGGCGCTTGCTCGGGAGCTTCAGGGTCCGCTCGCCGTCGAGGCCGTAGTCCAGGGTGACCGTCGACTTGCGGCGACCCTCGGAGACGGCGAGGCGCTCGACGTCGTGGGCGTACTCATCCAGGGATTCGTCCGAGAGCAGCCCCTCGGCCCGGTAGACGAGACTGCGCTCGGAGGTGACGAACAGGGCGTCCTCGCCACCCAGGGAGACGCGGGCGGCGACGGACTCGTCAGGCTCGAGCGCGGACGCGACGAGATCCGGCAGGTCCATGCGTGTCTCGTCCCCGTCGTGAGACATAAAACCGGCGGGTAGTCGTCACCTCGGGCCCGCCGAGTCGACCGCCCGCGCCCGATCCGTCGCCGTCTCCCCGTTGGTAGGCCGTCGCTCTCCCCAATTTGGCCGGCCGTCTCCGTCGTCCGTTCGACGGGTCGCGGACTACGGTTCGAGCACCTCGATCAGGTTCCCGTCCGGGTCGCGCACGAAGAGGATGCTCGTCCCGCTCTCTGTCGTCCGCGGGCCGTCGCTCACCGTCTCCACGGTCGCCGGCAGCGACGCGTAGAAGGACTCGACGTCGTCGACTTCGAGCCCGAGGTGCTTCGCGCCGCCCTCGTTGACGGCGGCGGCCCGCGCGTCCTCGCCCGCGGGATCGTACTCGACGAGTTCGACGCGGGCGCCCCCGGCGTCGAGGTGGGCGAAGTTGGCCGAGGCGCCGTCGACGCCGACGCCCTCGGCGAAGGCGTCGTCACCGACCGAGAACGTCGCCACGACCTCGAGTCCGAGGACGTCGCGGTAGAACGCCACCGCGCGGTCGAGGTTCGAGACGGTCGTGCCGAAGTGGTGCGCACGGAGGTCTGGCATGGGTGAGGAACCGACCGAGAGGCGCAAAACCGCTTCGGCTCGCGGGCGTCGGCGACGGCGCCGGTCCACGCAACGGCGTCGGCGACGGCGCCGGTCCACGCAACGGCGTCGGCGACGGCGCCGGTCCACGCAACGGCGTCGGCGACGTCGGGAAGAGCCAAGTCCCTCCGGCGGGAGTGTGGACCACAGAGGCCCCGATGAGCCGAACCCCACGCGCAGCCGCCGTCGAATCGATCACGTCGCTCCGGCAGCGCCTGCTGGAGGCGACGCCCACCGCCACGACCGACCCCTCGGCGATCAGCGGGCTGGTGCTCGCCACGGACGTCGAGGCGCCGGCCGACGACCCCGCCACGGACCGCTCGACGATGGACGGGTACGCCGTGGCGACGGCGGACGGCTACCCGCTGTCGGTCCGCCGCGGGGAGGTCTACCCCGAGGACGAGCAGCCGCCGATGGAACCCGGCGAAGCCGTGCCCGTGGCCACCGGCGGTCGCCTCCCCGAGCGCGCCGACGCCGTGTTGAAACGCGAGGACGCGGAGATCGAGGATAACGACGTGGAGGACGGGCGATCCAGCGGCCCGTCGCTCGACCCCGACGAGGACGGGCGACTCCGCGGCCCGTCGCTCGACCCAGGCGAGAACGTCTACCGTCGCGGGAGCAACGTCGCCGCCGGCGAGACCCTCTTCGAGCGCGGCGAGCGCCTGCTCCCGAAAGACGCCGTCCTGCTCGACGACCTCGGCGTCGAGGCGGTGACGGTCCGGCGCCGGTGGTCGGTGGCGGTCCTGGCGACCGGCACCGAGATCCACGAGGGGGCAGCCCCCGACCGCGACTCGAACCTGCTGGTCGGGCTCGCGCGCTCGTGGGGCCACGAGGCAACCCACGCGGGGTCGGTACCGGACGACCTCGACGCCGTCCGCGACCGACTGGACGACCTCACCCGGGACCACGACGTCGTCCTGACCTCCGGCGGCACGAGCGTGGGGAGTCGGGACTACGTCGCCCGGGCGCTCGCGGACCTCGGCGACGTGCTCGTCCGGGGCGTCCGGACCAGCCCCGGGAAGTCGACGGTCGTCGCGCGCCTGCCCGGGACCGCGGCGGTCGCGCTGCCGGGGCGCCCCGTGGCCTGCCACGCCGCCGCGCTGCTGTTCGGCCGACCGCTGCTGATCGGGCGGACCGACGCGCCGACCGTCCGCGCGACCGCCGCGACGGCCATCGAACTCGGCCCCGACGCCGAGTGTCTGATCCCGGTCGAACTCGTCGGCGACGGCCGAAGCGGCGTCGGCGGTCCCGACGGCGCCAGCCACGGCGACCCCGGCGACGAGGCCCTCCCGCGGGCGCGACCGGTGGACTTCGAGCCCCCGGCCGAGGGTGCGGCGAGGACCTACACGTTCCGCCCGAGCGTCCTCTCCTCGATGACCCGGGCGACCCGGGCGGACGGCTTCCTGCTGACCGCCGACCCGATCGCGGCGGGCGAGGAGGTCGCCGTCGTCCCGTTCGCGGGGGTCGAACGCTCGTGAGCGACGACGCCGACGAATCTACCGACGGCCACCCCACCGACCCGGACCTCCCGGTCGTCGAGGCGGCGTCACCCGAGGAACCGGTCGAGGCGGGGGTCCACGGCGTCCTGCTGGCGGCGGGGACGAGTTCCCGCTTCGGCGCGGCGAACAAACTCCTGGCGACCGAGGCCGGCGAACCCATCGTCCGCCGGGCGGCGCGGGCGCTGCTCGACTCGCGGGTGCGAAGCGTCACGGTCGTGACCGGCCACGAGGCCGACCGCGTCCGCGATGCGCTGGCGGGACTCGACGTCCGAATCGTCCACGCCTCCGACTACGCGGCGGGACAGAGCCGCTCCGTTCGGCGCGGCATCGAGGCCGTCCGGACGGCGTTCCCCGACGCCGACGCGGTCGTGGTCGCGCTCGGGGACATGCCCGACGTGTCGGCGGCGACGATCGACCGCCTGCTCGCGGCCTACGAGGCGGGAGCCGGCTCGGCGCTGGCGGCGGCCTACGAGGGCGTCCGGGGGAACCCGGTCCTGTTCGACGCGCGCCACTTCGACGCCCTCGTCGGCGTCGACGGCGACGTCGGCGGGCGCGGCGTCCTGCGGTCGGCCCCGGACGCGGCGCTGGTCGAGACGGGCGACCCCGGGGTCCGACGGGACGTCGACCGACCGGGGGACCTGCGGGAGTGAGCGGCTGGAAAATATAGAGGACAGAACTACCGGACGATGGTCACGGGGACGGGCGACTCCCGGACGACGCTCTCGGCGACGCTCCCGAGCAGGATGCGCGAGATTCCCTTCCGCCCGTGGCTCCCGATGACGACCAGGTCGACCTCGTCCTCCTCGGCCACGTCGACGATGGTCGCCGCCGGGCGGCCGACCTCCGTCCGGGTGGTGACCGCGTTGTCGACCTGTTCGCGGGCCTCGTCGAAGTAGTCCTCCGCGCGCTCGACGGCGTTCTCGTACCACTCCTCGCCGGTCGAGGGCACGCGGCCGGCGTTGTACCCCGCCTCCACGGGGTCGATGACGTGGAGCAGTTCGAGGGTCGCGTCGGGCCACTCCCTGGCAGCGAACTCGAGGGCGTCCTCGGACTGGGGCGAGCCGTCTACGGGCACCAGGATCCGCTTTGACATAGGGAGGAGTGCGAGCGGCCGGCACTAAAAGGGGCCGGCCACTCGGAGGCGGCGACGCACCGTGTCAGCGCCGCTGGCGGGGTCAGCCGCAGGGGCTCTCACACACAGCCACGGCGGAGCAGGCGCGTGGCTGGTCACACACCCCCCACGGCGGAGCAGGCGCCGTGTCTGGTTACACACCCCCACGGCAGTTCAGTCGCCGTGGCGGGTTACACAAACCGGCAGGCCGGTCACTTCCACCGGCTCGGAGTTGTCGGGCGAGTACACCACCATCTGGCCCTTCTCCATGTACGGCACCTTGTCCTCCAGCGTCGACGGGATGTTGACGGACTTGATCGCGTCCTCGTCACCGAGGTTGAGCACGAGCTTGGTGTTGATCTGCTTGAACACCGACTCGGCGACGTCCTGGGGGTCCTGGGTGATCAGAAAGAGGCCGAGCCGTTCCTTGCGGCCCTGCTTGGCCGCTTCGGTGAACTTCTGGATCACCTTCCGGGCCTGGACGTTGTCGGCCTGAGTGAGGAAGTTGTGGGCCTCGTCCATCCCGACCACGAGGGGGGTCTCCTTGATGCGCTCGAACGTCGGCGAGTTCGAGAGCTTCTCGTCGATCAGCAGGCTGGCGACCGCCAGCACGACCATCTCGGTCGCCCGCGAGTCGTTGACGTGGTAGGTCGGGACGACCGACAGCCCGCCGGGCCGGACGAGTTCGTGCACCAGGTCGGTGATCGGTTTGGCGTCCTGGTCGAAGACGCCGCCGGGGACGCCGTGGGCGCGGCGGACGACCGCGTCGTAGGTCGCCTCGTGGACGCGCCCCCGCTCGTCGAGTTCCTCCTTCAGCGCCGGGTCGTCGAGGAACGTGAGGAACTGCTCGTAGGTGCCGGCGTCGCCGTACTCGCGGAAGAACCGCTGCAGGAGGTGCCGGAGGGCGTTGTACTGGTTGTCGTTGAGGCTCGCGCCCGCGACCAGCCAGGGCCGCGAGCGGACCATCGAGAACGGGACGGTGAAGCGGACCTGCTCGGCCCGGTGGCCGGTGCCGGGGTAGGTGTGGCCCGCCACCGACGGGATCAGGGCCACCGTGTCGTCGTGGCCGCCGTGGGCGACGCCCTCGCGTTCGAGCCGGCGGGCGTCGTCGCTCGTGAGGCCGTCGTTGTCGTCGTGCATCTGGGCGTACTCGTCCTGGGGGTCGAACTG